>DZBD01000013.1:0-24018 GCA_022729795.1 Sulfuricurvum sp.
TTTAAACTCATTAAGTTTTATTGCAATACTTAATACAACATCCTGATGCTGAGCACTCGCTCCGCTCATCATATAAATATGTCCAAAAATAAGTTCATACCGCTCTGTGTCAGGAGTAGATTTGTCAATATCTAAATAATCTTCATAGCTATAATTTTCTAAGTTGTGTGCTTGCATCATTCTTCCTTTAGAGTAATTTTATCGAAAATTTAACAAATTATAACGCTCTTAATCTCCGTCATCTCTTCGATGGTAAACTTAGGACCCTCGCGTCCGACACCGCTAAATTTGACTCCGCCGTAAGGCTGAATATCGAACCTCAGCGTCGGCATATCGTTGATAATAATTCCGCCCGCATCAAGCTCACGTATAGCACGCTGTGTCAGGCTCAAATCATTGGTAAAAACAGAAAACTGTAAGCCGTAAGGGGAGTTGTTCATGCGTGGAGCGGCATCATCAAAGCTCTCTACTTTTATGAGTGAAACGATAGGGGCAAATACCTCTTCGCACACGATAGCCATATCATCCCGTACATCCGCCATCACACAGGGATAAAACATCCGCCCCTCACATCGTGGAGGAAGCAATGATTTTGCCCCCTCTTTTACAGCACTCTCTACCCAGCCCATAGCACGCTGTGCGGCTTCATCATCAATCACGGGTCCCATAAAAGTAGCATCTTCATAAGGGGAACCGACAATAAGTTTTTTCGTCTCCTCTGCCATCAAAGATGCAAAAGCATCATAAACGCCGGCATGAACATATATTCGCTGCAAAGAGATACAAACCTGCCCTGAATTGACAAAGGCGCCCAAGGCACAACGGATTGCGGCATGTGGAAGGTCTGCACTTTTGTCGATAAATGTCGCTGCATTTCCCCCAAGCTCAAGGGAAATTTTTTTGATTCCTGCATTTTTGATAATAATATTTCCTACGCTGACTGAACCCGTAAAACTGATAACTCTCGGTATCGTACTCGTAATCAAAGCATTCCCCACTTCCGCATCTCCGTACACAAGGCTCAGAGCATCTTTTACGGCATGTGGACTTTCAATAAACAGCTTTGCAAACTTATAGGCGGTAAGCGGCGCTTCGGGGGTCGGCTTTAGCACCACTGCATTGCCTGCAACAAGTGCGGGAGCTAATTTATGGGCGATTAAATTTAGAGGAAAATTAAACGGAGTTATCGCAACGACAACTCCCGCAGCCTCTCTCGTAAAATAAGCGATAGTTTTTTTACCGCTCGCCATTGCATCCGTATGGATGGTTTCTCCGTGCATTGTGCGCATCGTCTCTGCACTTAAAGTAACCGTTTCTATACATCTCTCTACCTCAATTCTGGAAAATGTTATAGGCTTTCCCACCTCATCGGTAATAGTTCTGGCTATATCTTCTTTATTTTCTTGAAGTTTTTTTGCTACATCCAAGAGCCAATTGCATCTTTGTGAAAGTGACGATTTTTTGGCAGTTTTTGCAGCTTCTTCGGCAATAGAGAGTGCTTTATTTACATCGTTTACATCGCATATCGGTGCACGGGAAACCAGCTCTTTGCTATAAGGACTTTTTCTTTCACTATAATTTTCTTTACTCGACTCAATAGAGCCAAAAAATATTTTTGCGTCCATCATTGTTCTCCGTATTTTTCTTATGTGCCAATTATAACATGTAAAATCCCCCATGCAATTATTTAATTTTACACTCAAAATAATTATGATATTATGTGAAAATATGAAAAGTTTGAAAGGGGGATATTATGGATATCACACGTTATATATTTCAATCACCGTTTTCAAGTCAGGTGCAAATAGGTAAGTTGGACGAGAGTGTTAAGAGTCGGGATAATCCGCAAAAAGAGTCGGATAAAGGAAGTGCCGATTTTGCGGAAATTTCACCCTCAAAAAGTGTAAACATCGAAGCTACCGTGGAAAAAAAGGTGCAATCAACAAGCAATTCTCAAAGCAAAATAGATATGTATGTTTAAGAGCTTTTTCTAAAGCGTAATATTTTCCACATGCCAAGTTTTCTGCGGTGTGACAATAACAGCATCATACATAAAATCAACATTTAAACCATTTTTTTTGAGATAAACATAGCCTGTTTTGATAAGTCGGGAGAGTTTTCTTGGGGTGATGTTTTGGATAGCACTCTCATAATCATTTGCGCTTTTTACTTCGACAAAATGGAGCACTTCCTTTTTGAGAGCAATGATGTCTATCTCACCGAAACGGCTATAAAAATTCTGCTCAATAATTGTGTAACCTTTATCATAAAGAAATCCACATGCCAAGACTTCGGCAAGATTTCCCTTTGCTCTACTCATATTAACAGTTGATCACTTCGACTTTTATCGACTTAAATGCAGCCGTTAGAATCAGTTCATCACTCTTGTCTCCGAAAATATTATTAATTTTCGATTTTGCGTGGTGAAATGTTGCAAACAGAGTTTTTGGCTGTACTTTATCCGTAAACTTGATAGTAAGGGGATTTGTTTCTCCAAACTCTGTTTTGAGTATAACCTGCGTGCTCGTAAAATCACTTGCATCATCCTCGTGCACCAAAAGAATATCTTCATCATAGCGCTTATTAAGTTTTGGACTTCGGGATGTTTGAGCGGCATTGTTATAGTGCGCGATTGTTCTTCCTGTTGTTAAGTGGTAGCCAGTGAGCTTTTTTTCTAAAATCTCTTCTATCATGCCGCGAAGTTTATATTGGTGATAATGAAACTCACCCAGCCCATCATCCGTTCTAAAATCCAACTGATGAAGAATAGGGGTATCTTCCGTATGAACAGGCCATTGGAGTCCCCGTTTTCTATGGCGCTCAAGTCTGACGTACGAAGCTCCGCTAAATCTTCTATAAGCCACTTCTCTCACCTCGTCCCAAATATCGTTTGAGTTTTTATAGTTGGCTGTTCCGCCCATTTTATTATCTAAGATTTGAAGCACTTCCCAATCATCCGGAAGGTCAGATTTTACAAGCGGCTGAGAGAGGTGCAGTCGTCGCATCGCATTGATATAAACCCCTGTTTTTTCATACGCTGATTTTACCCCTACGACAATATCGGCTTTTTGTGCTACATCGGTCATAAACAGCTCCTGCACAAAAAGAAGCTCCAACTTCTCAAATGCACGGTCAATTTTATTCAGATTTGGGTGGATATGAGTGATATCCTCCCCGATATTTAACACGGCTTTTATCTCACCGCTAAGCATCGCATCGACAAGTTGCGGAGTCATAAAACCTATCTCTTTTGGCTCTTGATAATCAGGAGCAAAATATGGAAGCATCCCCATATCACATGTTCCCTGAACATTATTCTGCCCACGAAGCGGCATCAGTCCTGCACCCTCTTTACCCACATTACCGGTCATAAGAGCCAAATGGGTAATCGCCATTACGGCATACGAGCCGTCTATATGCTCCGTAATCCCGAGCCCCCAGAAAATCATCGATTTTTTCAGAGCATATTCACGAGCGATTTTCGGTATCATTTTACAAAGATACTCATACCCCTCTAGCTTCTCAAAATATTTGGGATTCGCATAAGGGTCGCTTAAAATTGTCTCTTTAAACTCTGCAAAACCTTTTGTTCTGTCTGCTATAAATTCCTCAGAGTAAAGCTCCTCATCTATAATGACATAGGCTAGCATATTCAAAACTAAAAGATTGGCTTCGTGAGGGATAATAGCTTTGTACTTTGAAAATCTGTGAAGTTTAATCTCTCTTACATCAAATACAGCCAAATTGTCATGCTTTTGGGCTACATCAATGATTCGGTTGGAGATTATAGGGTGCGCTTCTGTCGTGTTGGAACCTATCACTATCATAAATTCGCAGTTGTAGATATCGTTGTAAGGGTTTGTAGCGGCTCCCTCGCCTATCGTTGCACGCATCCCTTTGAGTGAAGGTGAGTGGCAAACTCTAGCACAATTGTCCACATGGGGAGAGTTCAGTGTGTGACGGGTGAATTTTTGAAAAAGATAAGAGCTTTCACAAGAAGTTCTTGCACCGCCGATAGAGCAGACACTTTTTCTTCCATAATTTGCCTGAATCTCTTTGAGCTTCATTGCAGCCGCTGTTGTCGCGCTCTCGAGAGTAGTTTCATACCAAAGGTCATCCAAATCTACTAAAGTGGATGCAAGTGCTTCTTTGATGGAGGGATTTTTATCTAAGAAGCTTTTTCTAATTCTAGGAATACGGAGTCTCTGTGTTGCATCCACAAAATCAAATCCGTACTTTCCTTTAATACAAAGCTTCCCTTGCGAAACTACTCCGTCAGGATGAGCAAAAATGCTTTGAATTTTATTATCTTTGACTTTGGCGGCTATATCACAGCCAACCCCACAGTAGGTGCACACACTGTCTATTACTTCAACATTTTCCATTACGAATAATCCTAGCTCTAATTATTGAGAGAGTTTACAATTCTTTGTCTTAAAGCACTTGGAAGAGAGTTAAAAAGTAAAATGATTAAATAAAATCTAAGTGGAAAAGGGTAAAAAAATTTATTCTTATCTATCGCCTTGCGTATCTCTTTGACACCCTTTTGCGTGCTCATAAAAAACGGCATGTGGAAATCGTTTTTATCCGTCAGTTCGCTTTTTATAAATCCGGGAAGAACGGTAATAACCTTAATTCCATAAGGCCGGTACTTATAACGAATCCCCTCTGCATAAGCATTTAAGGCTCTTTTTGAGGAACTATACACTTTAGAACTAGGCATACTGGCAAGAGATGCAAGAGAAGAGATAAAAACTATTTTTCCACTTTGTCTCTTTTTAAACTCGGGAAGTAAAATTTCTAAAATCGCATGAGCAGAAAGAAGATTTACATCGTAGAGTTTTTTAAAATCTTTAAAAGGGGTAATTTCGAGAGAATGCCCTATGGAAATTCCTCCATTAAGAATCACCATATCCACATGCCCGATATTTTTTATCTTTTCTTGCAAGATATCGAATGCGCTCAAATCCGCTACAACTATTTCTACACTCTTGGCATGTGGAATCAGTTCGTTTTGAAGTGCTAAAAGTTTCTCTTGGCGTCTTGCTAATAAAATAAGTTCATTGTCGGTATTGGAGTAAGAACGAGCCAGCTCTTCCCCTATTCCGCTACTAGCACCCGTAATTAATATTCTCAAAAGGGGTAACCTATACTATTCTAATCATCACAGGTTTAGAGTTTACAAAATCAAGTGCTTCTATCTCTTTGATCATATTTTGGATATCTTTTTCCACTGCTATATGGGTTGAAAAAAGAAGATTTGCCGAATGAGATGTGGCCGGACGCTGCAACATAGTTTCTACCGAAATATTGTTACCTTCAAATATTTTCGTAATTTTTGCCAATACACCTTTTTTATCCGAAACATTAATACGAAGGTAATATTTTGATTCGATTTCATCTGTAGGTTTGAGTATTAATTTCCCTTCTAAAGGCTTATCAAATCCAAGCATAGGTTTACTTTTACCGCTTCTTGCAATATCGATAATATTTGCTACAACCGCCGAAGCTGTTGCATTTCCCCCTGCACCGGGACCGTAATAAAGTGTTTCCCCCACTTTGTCGCCGACAACGCTAATGCCGTTCATCACGCCGTCTATTTTTGCTATCATCTCATCTTGACTTATCAAACACGCATGCACTCTAAGTTCAACTTCCTCAGCATCTTTTTTTGCGATTCCTAAAAGTTTGATAGCATAACCAAACTCTTTGGCAAAAGAGATATCTTCTTGGGAGACATTTTGTATCCCCTCTATCAAGATATCTTCCGGTTTTGCATCAATTCCGTACGCTATACTTGCCAAAATCAAAAGCTTGTGCGCCGTATCAAAACCACCGACATCAAAAGTAGGGTCAGCCTCCGCATACCCTAAATCTTGTGCTTCTTTTAAGATAGTATCATAATCGACGCCCTCATCGCTCATCTTCGTCATCATGTAGTTACATGTACCGTTCATAATTCCCATAATAGATTTAATGTGATTAGCCGAGAGTCCATCACGAAGTGCGTTAATTATAGGGATACCGCCGGCAACACTTGCTTCATACTCAAATGCCAAATCTTGCGCAATTTCTTGCAACTCATAACGGTGGTATGCAAGCAGTGCTTTGTTTGCGGTCACTACGGCTTTTTTGCTGCGAAGTGCTTTTTTGACAACTTCAAAAGCTTCTTCCACTCCACCCATGAGTTCAACGACAATATCTATCTCATCATCTTCTAAAACATCATTAATATTATCGCTCAAAGGAATCTCTATATCTCTGTGCTTTGATAAGTTTTTAACCACGCCGCACTTTACAACAATATCGACACCGGCGCGGGCAGAAATTATATTAGCATTGTCTCTTAAAATTTGCGCAACACTTGTTCCAACTGTCCCAACACCTATAATTCCTACTTTTATCATATAAATTCCCTATTTACTTTCGTCTTGTTTTTCGTCTTTAAACTGCTTTAAAAATTCTTTAATATTTCTAGCAGCTTGACGAATACGGTTGTCATTCTCAATCAGAGCGATACGGACATACCCTTCTCCGTACTCACCGAAACCTATTCCCGGTGCAACGGCAACCTGCGCCTCTGTAAGAAGTTTTTTTGCAAATTCTAATGAACCCAAATGTATTGCACACTCAGGAATTTTTGCCCAAACAAACATGCTTGCCTGATTTTTTCTTATACTCCATCCCGCACGCTCAAAAGCGTCCAGCAAGATATCTTGTCTGTGCTCATACTTATCAACAATATCTTTTACACACTGTTGATCGCCGTTGAGCGCAATCGTTGCTGCTACTTGAATAGGTGTAAACATCCCATAGTCTAGCCATGATTTGATTTTTTGAAGAGCACCTATGAGTTTTTTATTTCCTACAAAAAATCCAACTCTCCAGCCGGCCATATTGTAACTTTTTGAGAGTGTAAAACTCTCAACAGCAACATCTTTGGCACCTTCTACACTCATAATAGAAGGGGTTACATAGCCGCCAAAAGTGATATCGCCGTATGCAATGTCGGAAATAATATAAAATCTCTCTTTTTTAGCCATTGCTACTAGTTTGACATAAAAATCTTGTGTCACGGTTGCCGTAGTCGGGTTATGAGGAAAATTAACAAGCACATATTTCGGTCTTGGACTTGTCTCTTTGAAAACACGCTCCAAATTTTCAAAAAATTTATCTTCATCTACTTTATAATCTTGATCAAATTCTAGTCCGAACTTTACAACATTTCCGCCTGCTAATATAAATGCATAGGAGTGAATCGGATAAGTAGGGTCAGGGACAACAGTAGTATCTCCCGGGTTTGTAATAGCATACGCCAAATGTGCATATCCCTCTTTGGAACCTATTGTAGCGACACATTCTGTCATAGGATCTAAATCGCATCCGTAACGGCGTTTATACCAATCTGAAATAGCCATTAAAAGTTTTGGAATTCCCTTAGAAGCAGAATACCCGTGTGTTTTGGTTTTTTGGGCCGATTCAATAAGTTTTTCACGAATATGTTCCGGTGTGTCCCCATCCGGATTTCCCATAGAAAAGTCGATTACATCCGCACCCGCTCTTCTCTCAGCCATTTTCAATTCATTCACTTCCGCAAATACATACTTTGGAAGTCTTTTTATTCTCTCAAACTCTATTTCATCAAACATATTGTTCCCTGCTTGCACGCCCCGTTTAAGGGCTCTTTAATTATTGGTGGTATTTTAGCGAAAAAAATTTATAATTCAGATAATAAACAGGGTTGTTTTATCTGGTTCCGATTGGCTTGAGAATCAAATCATCTTTGATATTTTTCATCGTGTACGTATCTGCTATCTTGATATATTTCGCATCACTCGGCATATCAAGTGTTATTGTGCTTGCTTCATTCTCTTTTTTTAGAACTTCCAAAAGATGCAAAGTTCTATCATAATAAGCGATATATGGATACCAGTTGTTTCTTTTAGAGCTTGTAATCTTGAGTTTTTTAATTTTCGAAACATTCAGCCAATGTGCATCTAAAGAGCGTTTTAATTCAAAAGTTTCAGCGTCTTGTAGTGTCGTTATGTTTAAAGAACTGCCTTGTATGTCAACGGTATAGCTCCAATCTGTAGAGGAATTTCTTTGAATCTCTATAATATTGCATCCGCTTTTACTCAATTCTTTTTGCAATACCGTTGGATTTGTTGCATATTCTGAAGTGAGACCGATTGTCCAAGTGAATTCTGAATCATTGAGGCTTGACTCAATTGTGCCGTATCTATAATAACCTATATTTCTCAAAGATTCGCTCATTATTTTCACAAATAAAATAGGAGAACCGCTTGTTTTAAAACTTAGTCTTAGTTTTTGCGGTCCGCTAAAAAAAAGTTTTAAAAGACCATTGTTTTCTAGTGCCTGAGCAACTTTTACGATATCTACTTTATCATTTATATAATAATTCGAGATTGGTGAAAATATTACTTTGATATATGCCTCGTTTTTTTTATATACTGAAGCATCTACTAATGTTTTGATTTTTTGTACAAGAAGGGTGTCCTCTTCTATCTCTTGAGCAAATGCAAATGCAAATGCCAGCAATAGAAGAAGAATCTTTACCATGCGCGGCCTCTATTTAATTTTTTGAATTCCTCAAGCCTAATTTTTTCAAGAACGCCGCCGACGTATTTGAATCGCATATTTTGTTTTGCGCTGTATTTTTTAGCCACACCCTCAATTTCAATGCTTATTTCACCGGGTCCACTAATGATGAGCCATTCTTTCGTCGCTGAAAGTTCAAGTGTTTCTTTTGTAGTTTTCGTATATTTTTTATTTTCTTGAATGTCTATATAGCCCAGCCATAAGACCCCCTCAGGAATAATCTTAAAAAACTTCATCTTTTGAGGCTCTGCTACTGAGGACTTTGCCGCTTCTTCTACATGTGAACTTAGGTTTGAATCTAATGCTGATTGATTTGATTCATTGGACTCATTGCTTTCTTGCTCAATCACCGGAAGTATATTTTTTTGAACATTTTCTATTGTAGTGTTATCAAGCTGCTGTGTTTGTAACTCATTAGAAGTAGGTCCGGAAGATGTTATTGAATAGTAAATAACTGTTATTAATATGATAACAGCTATTGCCACATTCAAAGAAGTAAATGTTTTTTTCTTTTTAGTGCTTAAAAAGAATCTATTAACATTATTTTTGGATGAGCTATGTTGTGTAAAATATGCCAAACATTTTGCTTTTGAAGAACTCAAATCCACTTTATATTCTCTCTCAAGTATTGAAAGAAAGCCTACATATTGAACTTTTGTCATCCCTTCAAAACTTTCATTTAAGATTGAATGTACATATACTAAGGCGATATGCGTTTGTTCATGTATTTTTTGAGTGCCTATCTCCTTTAATTTTTGAAGCTCTTCACTCATATTCTCATCCTATCCATTAATATTGCTCCTGCTACGCTAACATTGAGTGAGTCAAAATCATGTGACATTTTTATACTCACAATTTCATCAAGTTTAGAAACGACACGAGAAGTTAAACCCTCCCCCTCACTTCCCAAAATGAGTGCTCTTTTTTGTTTTACTACAATATCCCGTATATCTTTGCCACCCATTTGCGCACCGTACAGGGTAAAGCCCGATGTTTTTAAATCATTCAAAACATCATGAATATTTTGTTCTACTGCCAATGGTATATCAAACAAAGCCCCGCTACTCGTCCTAAGTACTGGTTCAATCGCTAGACTTTTTATGCCGCACACTACGATAGCATCGACACCTAGGGCATAAGCGCTTCTTACAAGGGCTCCAATGTTTCCGACATCTGTTAGACTGGATAAAACCAAAACAAAGTCTTTATTTAAAAAAGAGTTTAACGGGTAAAGTTTATAGTCATCAACCTCAGCTAAAAAGCCTTGGTGATTTGCATTTTTACTCATTATTTGAGCAGCCTCGTGCGGAATTCTTTTGATTTCAAATCCCATCTTCATAAGCCGTGAGTACTCTTTTTTCTCTAATTCTTTAGAAAGGTACAAAGTCTTAATCTTTTGTGGATAATTATCAATAATATAATATATTGGTTGTTTTGCGTAAATTAACATAAACGTATTCTAGCTAAAAAAACGTTATTTCTTAATGCGTTTGAGTCTTTTTATCTTAAAAAGTAATGCTAAGCATAATAAAATTAAATTTCAAGTAGTCTTTGGTAGCAGGCTTTTATATTTTCGCCTGTAATTTTGCTAATGAGTTTTGCCTGTGTTTTTTTAGGAAGATCGAGTTCCAAAATATCGTTTTGAGAAATGGCACTTTCGGCCTGTGTTTGACCGGCACGAATCACCACAACCCATTCCCCTTTAAAATTTCCGTTGAGCGTGTTTAAAATTTGACTTGCCGTTCCATGAAAATAGTTTTGAAATTTTTTAGTCAGCTCTTTTGCTAAAAAAAGTTCTCTTTTTGGCTCTTCTTTATCAATCTCAAACAAGAGCTTATCGAGTCGGTGCGGAGACTCATAAAGAATTGTAGTATAGCCGCTATGTAAAGCTTTTTGCAGTCCTGCACTTCGAGAATCTCCCTTGTGGTCCAAAAAACCTAAAAACAGCATTTGTGTTTCGATAAAACCGCTGGCTACAAAAGCTGTTAAAAGAGCATTTGCTCCCGGGAAAATATCATACGCAACTCCATTGTCTCTACAATAACGTACCAATCCCTGTCCAGGGTCACTGATGCCGGGCATTCCCGCATCGCTTACATAAACAACATTTTGTTCAAAAAAAGAGGGCTCTAGTTTTTCAACAAAATCTTTTTCATTATGGGAATGGAGTGAAATAAATTCTTGATTTTCTTTAGGGATTAAATTGTATCGGATTTTTAAAATATTAATGAGTTTTTTTGTAACGCGGGTATCTTCACAAAGAAGTATATCGGCTTCACTCAGAGCAGTCATTGCTCTGAGTGATACATCGCCGATGTTTCCTATGGGTGTAGGAACCAAAAAAAGCAAGAAAAATGCTTCCCTTAGTTCATATTGTAACGTTTTTTGAACTTATCAATACGTCCGGCAGTATCTACATTTCTCTCAGAACCTGTAAAAAACGGGTGACACTCATTACAAATATCAATATTCATTGTATCTTTTTTGCTTTTTGTCTCAAAAGTGTTTCCACATGCGCATGTAACTGTGCAAGTCACTAATTTTGGGTGAAGATCTTTTTTCATATTTTGCCTTTTGATGCTCGTCTTGGGTACGAATCATCTATATATTTTTTAAATCCGTATGGGTGCGGATTCTTTGGAGGCGAATTATACCAAAATATCTTCGAAATTGATACTGTTAGAGTAAAATTTTACTCGCAACCGCCATTACGGCACTCTCAGAACGGAGCACCATCGGTGTAGCAAGTCTAAAAACTTCCTGCTTTTCCAAAAGCAATCTTTCTTTTGGAGAAAAGCCTCCCTCGCAGCCTATTAGCACTGTTTGAAAATCTACACTTTCACCAAGCGTTTTGTCGCAAAAATCAAAAACTTTTGTATCCGGAAACTCATGGATAAAAGTTTCTACACTTTTGTATGTGTCGAATCTCATAAATGAAGTCCTTCCACACTGTTGCATGGAAGCTTCCAAAATTCTCTCTAATCTTTTAAAATCGAGCTTAAAATTATTTTGTGAACGTTCACAAGTAATAAAAGAGATTCTATCCACCCCAATCTCATTCAAAGAGGGTAAAACTTTTTCTATTGATTTGGAGTCTATTATGCACCAAGCTATATGCAAATTTTTCTCACTCTTTGTTTCTTGAACGGTTGAAGAACATATTTTTACATCTAAGCTTCTAGAATCTATACTTATTATCTCATAAGTGTGAAGTGTTTTTATATCTTCTTTATTTCGTATATTTAGAATATCGCCAAGTGTATGACGGCGAACTTTTACAAGATATTTATATAAATCACCCTTTATAGTAAAAGTAGATTTTCCTGCCTCATCATCGAGAATATATATCAAATAAGCATCCAGACGGATATTATTAAACTTATAAAAAATTCTATACTCATTATTTTGAGTGCTAGTGTTTTATACGTAGCAAATGCATCTTCTTTATCGAAGTCGAGATGCTTGAGTTTTTTGTATCTTGTGAGCTCAAGAAAAATTAGCAAAATTCCAAACACAATCATAATAATATTTTCGCCGCTAAAATGTAAGTGCTTTGCTGCCATCATTACTGTTCCCGTAAAAAGAATAACAGCTATCATCATTGCTCCGATAGGCATAAAAACTCTCATTTTTTTTGCATATCTATGAATATCTTGTGCGACAATTAGCATCACAAGATTAATCAAAACTACCGCCATTATACCCATCACACCAAGGTTGTGTGTTACAATACTCATATCATACATTTCATTCATAGTGAAATTTTACTATAATAATTATAATTTTTAAACAAAAGGCGAAAAATGGCTGTAAAAGTTGAAGAAGCGTTAGAACTTATTTATAAATGTGTTACTAAAAAATCTATAAAAATACTTCCTATCGAGCAGGCTTTGGGTTTAGTTTTGGCTGAAGATATTATTGCAACACATAATTTGCCTCCCTACGACAACTCTGCCATGGATGGATATGCAGTAAAAATAGATGATGCCGGCAAAAATGTAAAAGTAACTCACACCATATTGGCAGGCGATAATTCTATAGAGGTCTTGGCATGTGCAAATGCAATCAAAATCATGACGGGGGCGCGCATACCTCAGGGATGTGAGTGTATTGTTCCTCTTGAAGATACGGTTGCATCTCAAAACGGTGTGCTCCTTCCGGCAAGTTTAACTCTATCCAGACATATTCGCTTTTGTGGAGAAGATATTAAAACAGGGGACACTCTTTTAAGAAACGGAGATAGACTCCAAGCACATAGAATCACCCTTTTAGCTTCTCAGGGTATCAGCCATGTAAAAGTATATAAAAAGCCCAAGGTTGCTCTATTTGCTTCCGGAAATGAACTTAAAATGCATTTTGAAAATATCGCCCCACATCAGCTTTACAATACAAATACACCGACATTTTTCTCACGTTCGTTTGAGCTTGGCTGCGAAGTTGATTTTATCGGCACAGCTTCAGACACACTCGAAGATATCAAAGCTCATATACAAAGTGCATTAGACAGCGACCTTATTATAACTTCCGGCGGAGTAAGCGTGGGTGATGCCGATTTTACAAAAGAGGCATTTGAAGCGTTTGAGTATGAAAACATATTTGATAAAGTAGAGATAAAGCCGGGAAAACCGACCACTTTTGGACGAATAAAAAATACCTATGTTTTAAATCTTCCTGGAAATCCACTTGCCGCTACACTCAACTTTGAACTTTTTGCCCAAAGTATTATCCTTGCTCTTAGCGGTGAGAACTCAAAATATTTAAACTCTATAACTGCAAAAATGAAACAAGATTATAAACTTCGTGCCGGAAGAAAAACTTTAGTTCCCGGATTCTTCGATGGGGAATTTTTTTCCGTATGTGAAAAGTTTGCTCCAGGAATGGTATCGCCTTTGGCAACTTCAAACGCTTATATTATTATTGATGAATCATGCGAGCTCTTAGCATGTGGAAGTAGCGTAAAAATAATTCCGACAAGATTTAGCTTTACTAGCCCTAAACAAACAAATTTAACAAGCAAATAAATTTATAAATCCTAAACTTCTTTAGGATTTATAAAACGCTCCCCGTTTTTTATCTTTTCCCAAAGCCTTTTATCTTCCCAATCGCTTATCACTCCATCAGAAAATAAAATTGCATCTAAATGAATAGTGCCCATATTTTGAGAATAAGCATCCTCTTTAAAAGCTTGCGCATATCCCGTATCTGTTTCATGCACTATAACACTATGCAAATATACCTCTTTCTCCCCGTTTACACTGCTTGTAAGTCTTAAAAGTTTATCTATCATCACAAATATGATGCGAGAAAATTGCTCTGCTGAGGGGGAAACAGGAAGCAATACCCATCTTTGCGAGTGGTGCATCATATCTTGTATATATTTTTCATCATCCCCATCCCAAATCGCTATAGCATGATCAAAGCTTTCAACCAAAGCTTTCATGTTTTGTTTCATCAAACCAAAATCATAAACCATCTGACCCTTATCTAAAAAATTAGAAGAAAATAAAAGCTCAACCTTGTAAGAGTGTCCATGCAAAGAACTTCTGCATTTCACACTCGAGCATCCCCTCACAACATGGGCATTTTCAAATTTAAAAAGTTTTCTTATAATCATTACACACCCTTATTTTGATCCCAAATACGTATGTGAAGCCTGTCACTAAAATTATAACCTTTTGACTTACAAAATTCTATAAGAGGCTCAGTATTGGCTTCCACTTCGGCTTTACTGCCTCCTAGGGGCATACAATACACTTTCGTTCGAGGAGAATGGATAATAATGCTTGTAATCTCTTCTTCTAGCCCCAAATCAATAGATTCTGCATCGATACTAAACTTAAAAAAAGCCTCTTTTGCATTGGAGGCGATAGAATAAATCACATCCCCTCTAACCCTTTTATGATACGCTTCTGCAGAGTTTGACAATTTAACAGAAAGTGCAAATACACACTCTTTATAAATAGGATATTTTTCAAAATCAACAGCAAGGGAACCGTTCGTCTCAAAAGTTATAGTATGCCCTTTTTTGTGCAGAGTATTTAAAAACTCTACAAATATAGCATCACTTGCATAAATAAGCGGTTCACCGCCCGTGAGAACTATATCCACATGCCGAGGTAATTCATAAAGATTTAATATATTAAGAAGTTCTTTTGCGTGATTTATAGGGATCCAATTATGTGAAAAATACTCTTTATTCACTGCATAAACCGTGTCACAACCTTTAACTTCAGTTCCGTCAGATGCCGCTTCCGTGCAGCCAAAACCCTCACATTTCATGTTACAGCCGCCAAAACGGAAAAAAAGTGACGGCGTGCCCGTATATTTCCCCTCCCCCTGAATCGAATAAAAATGTTCCACTAAATAGAGCAAGAATCACCCACCTGTTTCATAAAATGCGCGACTTGACACGGCAGCATCTTCTCCGCCCCAACGATTTTTTTCAGGCTTCGTTCTAACAACTTCTTTTAAAACTAAAGCAGCGCCTTTGATATCGCCTCTTTTAATACACTCCGCTATACTCATCGCTTCATCAAAATACAAACACGGAATAAGATACCCCTCAGCCGTTAGTCTAATACGGTTACATTTTTTACAAAAGTCGTCTTCGTATGGCTCAATAATACCAAATTTATAACCGTCCTTCATACGGTAAGAATGAGATGGAGATGCACCGTCAAAACCTTCATCCGTAAATTCATATTTTTCACGCAAAATTTCTAAAAGCTCATGAGACTTCATCCCTGAAATATTCGCTTTTGCATGGACATTTTCCATATATTCGATAAATCTTATACTCATATTTCTTTGTTTGCAATACTCAAGCACGTCTACTATTTCGTTAGCATTCATCCCTTTCATAGGTACCATATTTACCTTGACGCTCAAACCGACTTTTAATGCTTCTTCAACACCTTCAAGGACATTTTTCAAAACATCTTTTCCTGCTATTGCTTGTGCTATTTCGGGTTTTAGGGTGTCTATTGACACATTTATCCGCTTCAAACCGGCATTTTTTAGTCTCTGAGCAGTTCCTTTTAAAAGAAAAGCATTTGTAGTCATTGCCAAATCTATACTTGGTTGATAATCATAAATCATCTTAATAAATTTATCTAAATCTTCTCTTAAAAGCGGTTCTCCGCCTGTGATACGGATTTTTTTTACACCCTCGTCTATAGCTATTTTTATAAATTCAAACAGCTCTTCAAAAGAGAGTAAATTTTCTTTGGGAACCCATGAAAAAGGTTTCTCCGGCATGCAGTACTGGCATCTGAAATTACATCTCTCTGTTACGGAGACCCTCAGATAATCCACTACTCTTTCATAGCTATCAATCAGCATTATATCTCCTACGATTTTATATCTGTGTATTATATCTTTTGGAGTTGAAAAATAAATTGATGTTCATCATATTATTTGGAAGTTAAGAATTGAGAGAAAATATTTGTTTAGAATGATGTATTCACATCATTCTAAACAGAGAGATTAGTGTAAATCTTTCCAGATTTGTCTTTTCCATAGAAGAGCAAATACAGCGAGTATTGCTAAATATATAAGGATTTTTGGTCCCAATTCTTCTCTTTGCGCTTTTTTAGAATCGCCTATTTGAGTCATATACTCAACAACCTGCATCTCTGCATCTTTTGTCAAACCAACACGAGGCATACCGGTTCCCGGTAATTTTCTTTGTGGGTCGTTAATAAAGTTGTGTAGGTATTCATCTCCACGGCTTCTAATATGCTGAGAAAGATCCGGTGGTATTGCGCCGATATATTTATTCATATCTTCACCCGAGGTTCTTGCTGTAATCCCTGCATAATCCATAGAGTGACAACGAACACAAGCCGCTTCAAAAACTTCTTTGTTTGCAGCTTTTGAAATTTCAACTTCAGTTGCACCCTCTTTAAGTACAGGTGCCGGAACTGCTGAAGCAGAATCCGCTAAAAAAGCAACCATATCTGCAATCTCTTGAGGTTGCATCCAGTCTGATGCCGGCATCGGGAACACTTTTTCGCCGCCTACAGGGTACTTGTGCTCAATATGCATAGCTTTTACAGGATTGGATATGAAAGCTATAAGGTAATTTCTATCATAAATCTTACCCGATAAAGATAAGTCCGGAGGAGTTACGCCATAGGAAGCTATCGAATCAGCATCACTCATAATTTGAGGAAATCCTGCGTGTGTCATCGAGTGACAACCTGTACAGTTTGCTATTACTAGTTCTTTACCGGCTTGTGCATTTCCCTGATGTTGAGCAACTTTTGCAACCGAGCTCCAAAATATTTCAGCATCTGCGATATCTTTGCCTGCTTCTTCCAAAGCTTCTATATCTGCTTTACCGTCAAATGCGTATGTAGCTTCGGCTACATGCGGATGCATTTCATGGTGAGCAAAGGGCTCAAATCCCCAATAGATATAACTTACCATGATAACTACGATAGAAAGAATTCTTATCTCTTTTGGTACAAAAGAGATTCTAGAAAGTACTATATTTAAAACAATGAGTATTACTGCTACTACAAGACCTACAATTATTGCAAACATTATTTGCCCCCTGCTATTTTGGCTTCTATTTTAGTAAGGAATGGCAACGCAATAAACAGTACTAAAAATGTTACGGATGAAGCAAATCCTACCCAAGCATTTGCGCCGGTCGGAGGAAGTTTTCCAAAAATAGTAAGTATAAACAAGTCAGCCATCAAGAACCAGAACCAGTATTTGAATATAGGTCTTTGATTTGCAGGTTTTACCATCGGAGATCTATCCAACCAAGGCAATAACATAAAAATAGCCTGCGCAAAACCAAATGCCATAAGACCTAAAGATTTACCGGAAATTCCCGCAATATCAAAGAAAAATCCACGAAGAACTTCATACGACCACAAGAAATACCACTCAGGATAAATGTGTGCAGGAGTTTTCATACCGTCTGCTTTATCAAAGTTTACAGGATCCATCGCAAAATCGTTATTATAAAAAACAAGATAGAAAAAGAAAATCATAAATATAGTGATTACCATAAAGTCTTTAGACAAAAAGTCAGGCCAGAATGCAATCACTTTTGAGTGTGCTTTATCACCTTTGAGATATTTTTCGCTTTCTTCTTTATAATCAAAAAATTCGCCCTCTTCGTTATTAACATGCGGAAAACGTAATGTATAAAAGTGAAATACGATAGCACCCAATATAGCCATTGGAATTAAAAGTACGTGTAACATAAAGAAACGTGTTAATGTAGCATCCGATACATAAAAGTTACCGCGAATCCAAATTACAAGCTCATCACCGATAAAAGGGATACCGCCGAATATTTCCGTAATTACATAAGCAGCCCAATATGACATTTGTCCCCAAGGAAGCATATAGCCTGAAAAACCTTCTGCGGAGAAAGTTACAAACAATAGCATACCCGAAAGCCAGATCATCTCACGCCCTTTTTTGTAAGAACCGTAATAAATACCTGTAAACATGTGGATATAAATAATCAAGAAAACTACAGATGCACCGACACCGTGAATATTTCTAAACAACCAGCCATAAGCAACTTCTTGCATAATCGTATAATTTACACTGTCAAAAGCCATATTAACATCCGGCTTGTAGTACATAAGTAAAAAGATACCCGTTACAAGTAAAAGGGTAAACATCATCGCAAGAAGTGCACCCATTGCCCATAAAAAGTTAATATTTTTAGGAATCCAATATTCCGTCATCATTACACGCCAAAAACCGCTTGTATTTAATCTTTGGTCAAACCACTCGCCTACGGAGTTAGCTTTTTCAAATTCTGCCATACTCTACTCCCTTACGCTATATTAGAATCAGTTGAAAGACTAGCAATCAACGCTTTGTATTCTGGACCTGCTTCACCTAAAACAATAGTATTTTCATCTTTTATTGAAAAAGGAGGAATATCTAATGGACGAGGAGGAGGACCGAATGTATGAACACCCGCAGCAGTAAACTCACCGCCGTGGCATGCACATTTAAAATCATGTGTAGCATCTCTATAGGCAGGAATACAGCCTAAATGCGTACATAAACCAATCATTATCGAATAATAATGCTCGCCTACTTTTACGCTTCTTTTTTCTACGGCAGGCATATCTGCTGCAAATCTTAATAAGAAAATCGGCTTACCCTGCCATTTTGCTATTTCTAATTTGTTATCAGATAATTTACTTACATCTACAGTAGTAAAACCAGCTGCCATTACGCTTGGAAGTGGATCCCAAGTTTTTTTCATAGCAACTAATGAGCCTACTGCACCAACTGCTGCAACAGCACCAAATGCCTTACCCATAAAACCTCTACGGCTCTCATTTATCATGTTTGCTCACTTTATTGTGAATTTTAAAGGCTGATTATATACTAAATTAGTTTTAATTAATTATAAATTTAAGTTCTGTTTTATAAAATCGGCTATTTTGTTACTGTTGTGTTGCACTTGGTAATACTCGCGGTTATCAATTGTTTCAAGTATCACAGATAAGTGACTTTTATTATAGTCTTCAATTATTGGAATATTTAAGTTTTCAAATAAATCTATAAAAGAATTACCGTAATCCTCTCTTTGGACATAAATAGGCTTGCCGCCTGAAGCAAGACTTTCTAACACAGCCTGAGGGGAAGCCGTAATCAAAATATCTGATTTTTTTATCATCGTATCGTAATCTTCGAATTCATAGTGACTGCTAAACTTTTTTTTAAGCTCTTCTTCATAATCCAAAAAGTAATAAAACCCGAGCTGTAGATTCACCTCAAGCCCCTCTAAAAAGTCGAAATGTTTTTGTAAATCTTTTTCATAATCGTCATCGCCGAAAAAGTATGAGATTCGTGTGCTCTTTGGCTCTTTTTGAAAATATTTTTCATCAATTGCGTAAGCATCGCAAATTCCATCACCCTCCAAATAGGGTGAAACAAGAAGCTCATTTTTCTCTTTTTTATCCTCTTTTTTGTCACTTACTCTGATAAAAGTAGAGAAATATTCTCTCATATCATCAAGCATAATAGGATTTGCTTCCTCTGAATCAAAAATAAGCCGATCTCCGTGACGGGAAATTTGCGGTATATTTCTCACCACATCAAGTCCAAGAGCATTTTTAACGCCAAAGCCTCTAGCTATTTGCGCTATGCGGTAATCTGAGCACAACAGCGTAATATCCACATCCCCAAGTGCCCGAATAATAGTAGCAGCACGTCTAAATCTATCAAGCCCGATTCTGTGCCCCGTATGGACGTAATAATATGTTTTCATTGAAGCGTTCTTTTGAGAGCTATTTTCATACGCGATAACCTTTGACAATACATGTTTATTCCTCGTTTTTAGGTTATTGTAGCAGGTTTTTCTCAAATAATTTGATGATTCCACATGCCGTGATATCATAGTCTAAAATAAAGTTATAGTGACCTGAAAAATTTCAGACTATCTCACTCACTGCAACCATATAATTTTTGCCGTAATACTTTGCACACTTTGGGCAGGTGGTGTAGAAAAAGTAAGTTTTTTTTGCTTCCTTGCCTCGTTCTTTAAGAAAGTGTTGCATCTCTTTTTCCCATTTCGGTGCGTCTTTATACGGTCCCTCAAAAACCTTTGTTATGAAGTCGCCTGTCATACGCACCATCTCCTCTCCCGGAACATCTTTGGTGACAGAAAAAAAGTGCTCACCTCTCCATGGCGAGGGGTCATGTGATAAAACAATAAAATCATCATTATTCATAGCGCCCGCATCCTGAATTGCTTCAAATACTTTAGGATAGACAGAGCCCATATTGAGCGGAATATGAAAAAAACTTAAGGTTGTCGCCTTCACAAAGGGCTTGTCTTTGAAGTGTAGCTCTTGTTCGTCCCAGCCCTGAGGGTTAAACCTAGGACAACAGTGTGTCGGGTTATCACTCATATCGTATTTTGCTAAAACATTTGTTTGCATCTGTTCTTTCCTTGCCAAGTATTTATTGTTAGATATTATACAAGCTAAAATATTAATTATAGTTATATAATATTATAATTTACTTAACAAAAGTGTAAATTGAATACAAAAAGGCAGAGTTATTTATGAATAGAACTGCTGCAACTAAATGGTTGTCTCATTCTTATTTCCTTAACCTTTCTAAAAACAAGCTAGATTATATTAACCGGAAGTCATTTCCACATGCCGTGATGTCATAGTCAAAAATAACGTGAAGTTTTTCACCTTATTTTCGCCGTCTCATGTCGTGGTTCTTCGGAAGCGATGGCTCTGCCTTCGCTATGAGCCCGTTTGAGAGGTACAGCTTTTAGGCACTCTCCGACCCAAGGCATCGGTTCCGAAGAAAATGCGATTCCACATGCCCTCACACTGAGCTAGATTACCGATCGGGAATGAGTGCGGTGAATGCGTCTGCACTTTTTCTACTTTTGACACCCATTTTTATATAAATATGGAGTATCTCTATTGCTGCGGGGGTTATTCCGCTTATGTTCATTGCGGCTTGTAGGGTTGGAGGGGTGAACTGTGCTAATTTTTCTTGTATCTCTTTGCTCAGTCCGCTCACTATCGTAAAATCAAAATCTTGTGGAATAGAGATTTTAAGATACTTTTTCATTCTCTCAATCTCTTCACTTTGCTTGTCAATATAGCGGGCGTATTTCCCCTCAACCAAAATCTCTTCTTTGATGTACTCATCATAACCATCAAGTTCGGGAACAAGTTTCACCATCTTAGCAATATCAAAACTCTTTCTTGCGATGAGCTGCTGCGCTGTAGAGATATCTTTTATTGCCACCTCATCCATGCTCTCAAGAAAAGTAACAAACTCTTTATTGGGGGTAAAAGTTGTCTCTTCCAAAAGCTTTGCCCCTGCTTTTATCTGCGAGTCTTTGAGTTTGATTTTCTCATAGGTTGCATCGTCAATAAGACCTAGAGCATGCCCGTAATGACCCAGTCTCGTATCGGCGGATTCTTCACGAAGAAGAAGTCTATATTCTGCACGGGAGGTAAACATTCTATAAGGCTCATTTGTCCCTTTGGTCACCAAATCGTCTATCAAAACACCTATATACGCCTCGTCTCGTCTGAGAATGAGAGGCTCTTTACCTTGCAAAGAAAGTGAGGCATTTATCCCCGCCATAATTCCCTGTGCGGCAGCCTCTTCATAACCCGTGGTTCCGTTGATTTGTCCAGCTAAATAAAGCCCTTTTATTTTTTTGGTTTCAAGGGTATGTTTTAACTCTCTAGGATCTACAAAATCGTACTCTATCGCATAGCCGTAACGGACAATCTTTGCATTCTCCATCCCCTCTACAGAGTGAATCATCTGTCTTTGTACCTCGGGAGGAAGTGAGGTACTCATACCGTTGATGTAGCACTCCGTGTTGTCCATAGTTTGGGGTTCTATAAAAAGATGGTGTCTCTCTTTGTCGGCAAATTTACTTACTTTGTCTTCTATACTCGGGCAATATCGTGGACTTTTACCTGCTATTTGCCCCGTAAACAAAGGCGCTCTGTAAAAATTGGAGGAGATTATATGGTGCGTCTCTTCATTTGTGTAGACGATATAACAAGGAAGCTGTTTTTTAGTCGCTCTAAACTCTTCACGATTTGTACGAAAACTAAAAGGGTTTGGAAGCTCATCGCCACCCTGCTCTTCCATCACCGAAAAATCTATAGAGGAGCTGTCGATTCTAGCACAGGTTCCGGTCTTGAGCCGTCCCATAAGTAAACCGCAGTCATCTTTGAGAGAATCGCTCAGTCCTTTGCTCGTCTGCTCACCGAAACGACCGCCGATTTGTTGCACTTCACCTATATGTATAATGCCGTTTAAAAATGTTCCGCTAGTAATAATCACTTTCTTAGCGTTATATTGGTTCAAAAGGTCTGTTACAACACCGGTTACAGTTGCATTTTCTACGATTAAACTCTCAACCATCTCTTGAGCAAGATCCAAATTTTTGGTAGTTAAAATTGTATTTCTGGCAATGACACGGTATTTGTCCATGTCAATTTGAGCACGGCTTCCACGAACTGCAGGACCTTTTGTCTGGTTGAGAATACGAAACTGTATTCCTGCCACATCCGTGATAAGTCCCATCTCTCCGCCAAGCGCATCAAGCTCACGAACCAGATGCCCTTTTGCCAAGCCACCTACAGCCGGATTACAGCTTGTGGCACCTACATTTTCGGCAAGCATCGATATCATCAAAGTTTTATTGCCCATTCGAGCAGATGAGAGTGCAGCTTCCACACCAGCATGTCCGCCACCGACAACAATCACGTCATAATTCATTTGTATTTTCCATATAAGGATTTTATTTAAAGCGGATTTTATCATTTTTAAGTATTATTTGCCTAGAATATATAAAATTAATCAAGGTTTTTAAGATGTCGGAAGATAAAAAAATCTCTGCAAAAGATTTATATAAAGATTATGTACCTGAAATTTTGGAGTACGATGCGAAGGTCGATTCTCAGTTTTTGCGCACAAACAAAAGAAAAACCAAAAACAAAAAGCAAGCTGGTGCAGTAACACATACAATTTTTCCTCGCTATACAGAGGAAGATTTAAAAAACTATGTCCCTGAAATTTTGGAGTACAATGAAGAGATAGACGGAAGTGATGAATACAAAGTGCGTGAAAACCACCTAAGTACCAAAGAAAATCTTCTTGAAAAAATCCGAAAAGCAAAAGCTGCCGCAAAAGGTAACAAGACTACCTTTAGACAAAATATAAGAACGGAAAACGAGCAACAATGATACAAAAAGCGCACGAAGCCTACAATACAAAAGATTATCAAAAAGCCTACGAACTTTACTCGAAACTCTCGCAAGAGGGGGATGCAGACGCACAGACTTCTCTTGCCTACATGCATCAAAACGCTCAAGGTTGTGAGATAAACGACTCAAAAGTTTTGGAGCTTTATACAAAGGCGGCAGAAGCACACCAGCCCTATGCACTTTATAATTTGGCAATACTATATGAAAACGGGATAGGTGGAGTTTCTCACGACCAGTTTAGGGCACACGAATTGCATTTAGAAGCGGCAACCCTTGAAGTTCCACATGCCATGTACGAAGTAGCACTTATGTTTGAGCGTGGTCTTGGCTGTTTGCAGAACTTTAGCGAAGCTGCTTTTTGGTATGAAGAGGGAGCCAAAAGAGGTCACTTGGAATGCTTCAATAATCTTGGCGCACTTTATAAAGAGGGGCACGGCGTACCTCAAGATGACAAAAGAAGTTTTATCTGTTTTTTTCGTGCTGCCGAGGGTGGACTTGCAGAGGGTTTGTATAATCTAGGACTGCTCTACGACCAAGGGATAGGATGCGAATCCGACCATGACAAAGCGCTTGATTATTGTAGAAAAGCAGCGTATGCAGGGCATAAAAAAGCCAAAGAGATTATCAAAGGTCTGCAAGAAGA
>DZBD01000013.1:24118-32133 GCA_022729795.1 Sulfuricurvum sp.
CAGCGTATGCAGGGCATAAAAAAGCCAAAGAGATTATCAAAGGTCTGCAAGAAGAAGGGAAGATTATTTTTTAATCTTGGCATGTGGAATTTAAAGGAAAAGTATTGTTTACAGGACTTATAAGAGAGATTGCAATTGTAAAAAGTTTAGTCGGAAGCACTCTGAGTATCCGTGCAAAACATAAGGCAAAAATAGGTGATTCAATCGCAATAAACGGAGCATGTTTAACCGTTATCAAGGTCACAAGCGATGGCTTTAGCGTAGAACTCTCCCCCGAATCTCAAAAGCTTCTGGCTATGGAGAACTATAAAAATGAAGTGCATATAGAACCTGCCATGATGATGGGCGATAGGTTTGAAGGGCATGTGGTGCAAGGGCATGTGGATTGTGTCGGGACTATCAAAGAGATTAAAAACAACGGCAACTCTTTTGATGTTTTTGTAGAAGTTGATAAAAAATTCATCCCCTATATTGTTCCCAAAGGCTCCATAACCATAGACGGGGTGAGCTTAACGGTCAATGATGTGCATAGCAATAGTTTTCGACTCACTCTCATTCCTCACACCATGAAAGAAACACTTTTCAAAAACTATTCCCATGGCTCGAAAGTAAATATAGAAACCGATATGTTTGCAAGATATATAGCACATATCCTTTCTCACCAAAACAAAGATTCTGCAGACACTCTTACTTGGAATGAGGTAGAATCTATCTCCGCTAGATATTAAATGGCAGACAAAGCCGCAGCACTCAAATACGACCAAGAAACCGGAGGTGCGCCCAAGGTTGTAGCCTCCGGCAAAGGTGAACTTGCACGCCGCATCATAGAAAAAGCAAATGAATTTAATGTTCCCGTTTTTGCGAATGAGCAGTTAGTCAACTCTTTGGTTGATTTAAAGATAGACCATGAAATACCCTCTGAGCTTTATCAGGCGGTGGTAGAAGTTTTTATCTGGCTCATGAAAAATGAGAAAAAAATAAAAGATAATTAATGCAAGAAACCAAATACAAAATTCTCAAAGATATTTTCGGTCATAACAGCTTTAGGGTTCTACAAGAAGAGGGTGTGGATGCTATTTTAGCCAACCGTGATTTGCTGATGATTTTACCCACAGGCGGCGGAAAATCACTTGTGTACCAGCTTCCTACTCTTTTAAAAGAGGGGATAAGCATAGTTGTCTCTCCCCTGATAGCACTGATGCAAGACCAAGTCTCAGCACTCAAAGCACAAAACATCAGTGCCGATATGATCTCCTCGGCGCAGTCACGTGAGGATGTGGATGCTATTATACATAAAGCACAAAACGGGGAGCTGAAGTTTCTCTATCTCTCACCTGAGAGACTCAACAACGGCTCGACCATCAACCTGCTCAGAACGCTCAACATAAACTTTTTTGTAATCGATGAAGCACACTGTATCTCTCAATGGGGGCACGAATTTCGGGATGATTATAGAGCTTTGGGCAATCTCAAAGCAAACTTTCCTGAGATATCTATCTGTGCATTTACGGCAACTTCCACAAACCACGTCACCGATGATATACTCAGAGAACTCCGCCTTGAGAATCCAAAAGTTCTCAAAGGAAAAATATTTCGCAAAAATATCTTCATCTCAGCCGGTAGACGGATAAACAATGGACATGCCCAACTCCAAGATTTTTTGAATCGCCATAAAAACGAAAGCGGCATCATCTATGTAAGTTCGAGAAAAAAAGCAGAAGAGGTGAGCGCTTACTTAAATATGAAAGGATTTAGCTCCCTAGCCTACCATGCAGGTTTGCCAAACCATGTCAGAGAACAAAACTTCAAAATTTTTGTCAATGACAAGGTCAATATTATGGTTGCAACCATCGCCTTTGGGATGGGGATAGATAAGAGCGATATCCGTTTTGTAGTGCATATGTCTCTTCCAAAATCACAAGAAAATTTCTATCAGGAGATTGGACGCGCAGGGCGTGACGGCGAGGACAGCGAAACACTGCTTCTTTTTAACGCAGCAGATATGGTGCTGCAAAAACGGTTCTTGGATGAGATCCCAAACGAGGAATATAAAGCGCATCTGGATGCAAAAATAGACGGGATTTATAAGTTTGCCACCAGTGAAATATGCTTTCACAAACAGCTTGCGGAGTACTTTGACGATACGCTTGAACCGTGCATAGACAGATGCGACAACTGCCTCCAATCGGACGAAAAACGCCAAGATATCACCACAGAATCGCAAATGATTTTGAGTGCCATCTATAAAACGCAGCAAAGCTTTGGAAAAAACTATATCGTTGATGTTCTCAGAGGTTCGAAAGAGCAAAAAATATTGGCAAACGGTGCGGATAAATTGTCTGTTTACAACATAGGAACGCACCTGAATAAAAAAGAGTGGTTTGTTATCCTTGAGCGTCTTTTAGAGTTGAAAATTTTAGGAATGGGTGAGTTTAGTGCGTTAAAACTTACAGATGCAGCAATTGAGATACTCAAAAGCCAAAAATCAGTAGATATCAAACATTCAAGACTTCAGGTCTCTATTACAGAGAAAAAAGTAAAACAGACGGAAGATTTTGACTACGATGCAACCCTTTTTGAAGCTCTTCGTGCAAAAAGAGCCGAGCTTGCAAGAGATTTAGGCGTTCCTGCCTATATAATATTTGGCGACAAAACACTCAAACATTTAGCAAGCCAAAAGCCGTATGACAAAATATCTATGCTGCAAGTAAACGGCGTAGGAGAGAAAAAGTTTGAGCAGTTTGGGGAAGAATTTCTGGCTGTTATCAACTGATTTTAACATCTGAAAATCTCAAAGCTTCAATATTTCCACATGCCATAACTCTTGGCATGTGGAAATCTCTCTTGTGCTCTTTTATCTTCGATTTGGGTTCAGAAGCATCCCCTGATCTTGCATATGCATGGCGCTATAAGGTCCTGCGGGAAGTGTGTAAATCATGTTTGCATTCACTATGTGCGCATATTTCACATAGTCTGCTGAGGCTGTATTAATGGCAGTGGCGATGGCATTTACAATCAACCCTTCAATAGAACCGCTCGAATTTCCTCCGCTTAAATCCACCCTTACACTCCCTTCATATCGCCATAACTCTTCGGAAGTTTTTGTGCTCAAAAGTCTCGCTTCGATAGAAACCGTGAGAGTTGAGGCAACCACGGCATAAGCAACATCCCATTTTTTGATATGGGTAAATAAAACAGTGTCGGCACCGAAATACTCATAAAATTTTGCCAAAGGCATATTATAAAGTATTTCCGTATCGTAAACACCCTCTTGTTTCATGATATCGCTCACCATCTCTACGGGAAAAGTGTAATAACCCGCCATTGCAAAAGGAACCTCAACCGTAGTCATATAATAATCTTTTGCTTCTGCATCCGTGCTCTCGTTCATTGGAGGAAGAATCAAAACCGAGCGGGGTTGGTCTTCGTACATTTTTGGAAAAGTCTCCCCTTTTGTAGGATTTTTCGGACTCCCTGAACATCCTACAAAAACAAAGAGAGCCGCTATTGCAATTACACTTATAAATAATCTTATGCTCTTCATTTGCTTTTTGCCTCCATTTCTTCGATTTTATGAATCATTCTATCCATAAAATGGGCAGATTCCGGATACAGTGTTTTTTCTTTTACGAAATTGTCAATCGCTTCTTTAGATTTTCCGCTTTTGAGGTAAATATAGCCAAGGTTGGCGTACATTCCGGGAGGAACTCTTTTAGAAGTGCTATCATCGGCATTTTCAATCGCCTTTTCTATCGATTGCTGCAGTGCAAGTGAAGAGTCGGGTGTCATATTTTTTTTTGAAGCATAATAGTTATCGCTGTAATCTTCGTAATTGTAAAGAGCTTGGTTATGTTGTGCACATCCGCTCAACAAAGCCACCCCCGCCACAAAAGAAGATATTTTTAAAACTCTTCGCATTAGCGTACCTCAATCTCTTTGGCAATGCCGTCACTCACAAAAATCTCTCTTTGAACCGTCATTGTATTGTTTCTATAAACCTTTACGATATGTTTACCCGGTTCTATTTTATACTGGTTGTCTCTACCGGATTTTACGTTAAATGGCACGCCCTCATCCACAGAGACTGTTACATCCGTAACATCTCCGGTAAAATAAAGATACGATTTTTGAGCACCCGTTGCCACGCCCTCTTTATATCCACATGCCGAGAATCCCAGTAGAGCGGCTAAACTCAAAATTGCTATAAGATATTTCATTTATTTTCTCCTGATTGAATGTAAAGCTCCGAGTAATCTTTTTTGGCAATATAGCCACTCAAATCACCCTCTGTTATCGTAGCCATAGAGATTTCGGAATCGGGTGTATCTCCTATAGTTGCAACGATTGCAACAGCCGCTATTTTTTTGCCCGGAAGCGTTATCAGCATGTTTGTTTGCGGGTTTTTAACCTCTTTGCCTTTTTGCATGACGTTAAATTTGTCTCCCACTTTGATGTTTTGACTTTTTCCCCCTGAAGTGATTAAATTGCCCTCTTCAAATCCAAGGATATACCCCTTCCAAGGTTTACCAAGCATATTTTCTATTACGTTCGATGCCAAATCTGAAATTGCAGCATCGATTGCTTTATCGTTGAGCTGTGCATCGTAGCCGCTTTTTGCACCTACACCCATCACTGTTCCTGCTTCGCTGTATGCGCTTCCTTTGCCCTCTTCAGAGTAAATAATCTGTCCCGTGCTTACATCTACGACTCGAATATGCACCTTTGCGAATGTTTCTTGTTTTTTGACTCTGCTAAATATTCCCACATCACTTGTCTCATTGCGTCCAAACTCCGTAATGGAGCCTAAGATAAGATAATCTGCCGCATTGTCAAGTTTTTTGGAACCGCCCATTTTGAGCTCTTTTTCAATCTTGGAAAGGTCGGCTCTCTCAAGCATAATAAATCTTCCTGTTTGAAAAAGTTTTGCAGAGAGAATATCCATCGCCTGCTTGCCGATTTTGTCATCATCTTTGTCGATAAAAAAGCTTTGCCCGTATTTCGTCTCATTGGAAAATCTTGCTATGGCAACCTTCCATTTTAAAGCGCTAGGTTCATTTTCTTTGACCGTGAGTGTTTTACTCACGCTCGGCGATGCCGTGACCGGTGTTTCGTGAGTCTTGGTCTCTTGCATCGTAGCACAACCGCTTCCAAGAAAAGCAAGCACAACGGGAACATAAAAATATTTCAATAACATAGAACTCCTTTATTTTTTAGAAATGTTCGTAATACTAACTCAAATTAACTTAAAAGAATGATTGTATCTCTAAGGGACTTGGCATGTGGATATGCAAGAGCTTGGAGTCGGTAGATATGAAGACTATCTCATCTTATTCAAAACAAATTTTATTCATAATAAAGAAAAAAATCATTATAATCTTCTTTATGAAAAAGAAAGAACAACTCAAACAAATTATAAGAGATTTTCATCTGGGTGATAATTATGATGTAAAATCTCGCACCCTGCAACCGCCCTATGATACGAAAAAAATTATAACGCTTGTCGGTGTACGAAGATGTGGCAAAACATCTATCCTTTACGACATGATAAATAAATTATCCGGTATGACTGAAAAAACGAAGATTCTATTTTTAAATTTTGAAGATGAGCGGCTCGAACTGGATGTGAGCGAATTAGATCTTATACTGCAGAGTTTTAGTGAACTTTACCCTGAACAAAATCTTAGTGAGTGTTATTTCTTCTTTGACGAGATTCAAAACGTAATAGGATGGGAGAAGTTTGTCAGACGCGTCTATGACACTCTCAGCAAAAATATTTACATCACCGGCTCAAATTCAAAACTGCTCAGTTCTGAAATCGCCACAAGTCTAAGAGGAAGAACCTTATCGTATGAAGTGTATCCTCTGTCGTTTAGTGAATACCTCTCGTTTAAGGGTATTGAGGTGGACTTTTACTCTTCAAAAAGTTTGGCTTATATCAAAAATGCGCAAGAGAAGTTTTTAAGAGACGGTGGCTTTCCTGAAACGCTTTTCTTAGAAGATCAATACAAAAATCAAACACTTCAAGAGTACTTTCATGTATTACTCTATAAAGATTTGGCAGAGAGATACAACATTACAAACACTGTTGCTCTAAAGTTCTTTTTGAAACGAATTATCGCCTCCTCCACAAAACAAATATCTATCAATAAAATATACAACGAGCTAAAATCGAGCGGCATCAAGATAGGAAAAAACACTCTTTATGATTTTTTGGACTATATACAAAACATCTATCTTGCACTTACGCTTCGTAGATATGATACATCACTGGTAAATAAAGAACTAGGTGAAAAGAAAATCTATAGTATAGATATCGGTTTAAACAATGCCACAGAATTTAAATTCTCCAATGACATAGGAAAATCACTGGAAAACGCAGTATTTTTGCAGCTTAGAAGAAATTTTAGTGAAATATTTTATTATAGTGATGCAAGTAGTGAATGTGATTTCGTCATCTATGAGAAAAATAAAATAACACAGGCTATTCAAGTAAGCTATGATATGAGCAACGAAGATACAAAAAATAGAGAGATTAAAGGTTTATTGGCAGCTTGTAAAAATTTTGATTTACAAAGCGGCATTATCGTTACATTTGATAGCGAAGATGAATTGATTGTAAATGAGATGAAAATCAGATTAGTACCTTTTTATAAGTGGTGTTTATTCCGCGAAGAATCATCATAACTAAGAATGATTGCATCTCTAAGAGGCTTGGCATGTGGATTGCAGGATATTTTATGCTCCATATCGACATATTCCGCAATGGATAACTTGCTAGGAGATGCGAGAGTAGATTTTCTTGCCTCCTCTGCACTGTGCAAATAGATATAAAATCCATTCTCATAAAGTGCCAGTCGAATAGGCAAAGCTATGGAATAGGTTGTGAGAATACCCTCTTCTTTCATAATCTTTCTTATATCGCCGAAATACTCTTGAGTCCAAAGAATAGGGTTGCTGCTTGGGGAAAAAGCATCTTGATACACAATGTCAAACATGGCATGTGGAAATGTTCGGATATATTCCCGAGCATCTCCCAAAAAGATTTCCACATGCCAAGAATCATCCTCATAAATCCCTTTTTCCGCGAGTTCCTTGATGATATGTTTGAACGAATCAAACTCCGCGGGATAAATGAAATTTTTCAAAGAATGCACCAAAGAAGCATCTAGTTCGGGGGAATAAATAAAAAGTTTGGAGGTGAGATTATTTTTTTTGTGGTAATACAGCGTTGAGAGAGTATTCAAACCCAAGCCAAAACAGATATCTAAAATATAAATCTCTTCTTTGTTTTGCATCACTTCAAATGCCGGATACACGTGCTTGACAAGCGACTCGTGAAGCGCCCCGTCTTTGGTAGAGTGATAGTGTTCATTATACTCTTTTGAATAAGCCGTATAACTACCGTCTTCACTCATAATCATCGTGTGTCGTGCATCGTCAAACATCATTTTTCCTGCTCATAGAATTTTTATGAAGTATAGCATGTCTTCTACATTCTTTGAACAATTTATTGTATAATACTAAATATTGTTATATATGATTTAATAGTATTAATGAGAATACTTGGAGATATCAAAGGAAGTGGGACTATCAACGAGACATAGACTATATGAACATAGATACACAGAGGGTAAAAGAGGATGAGTTTCTTTTTTACCTTGTCACTTTTGCTTCTTTTATTGAGATAGCATCCGACACGTATTCTAAAATGCTCTCAAACTATTTTGCAGATAACGGTGAGGCAACATCGTGGTTGTGCGGAGATTGGGAGCAAGAGGAGGTGCAACACGGGCGGGCAAAAATAATCCAAGTAATGTATCAGCGTCTAAGCGATGTGGACTCACAGGATATCTTTTTGGCATATAAAGCGATTCATTCTATACGCAACGAAGGAACTTTTGAGAGAGAAGCATATGATGCGTACAAAGCAAATTTCACCCTTTATGCAAAAAAATATTATCTGACCTTACGCAGCACGGCACAGAATATGCTTTAATAGAGCATGAAAACAGATT
>DZBD01000103.1 GCA_022729795.1 Sulfuricurvum sp.
TGCGGCGCTAGCTACAATTACAAGTGATACGGCTACTGTAACTGCTGCTCAAACAGCTGTTACGACAAACGAAGCGGCTACTTCTTTCGTTCTTACTACTGCTCAAGATACTCCGACTGGTACAGCTGGAAATGATTCGTTTAGAGGTGTTGCAGGTTCAGCTGTTGGTACACAAGACCAAACAACTCTAAACTCTTCAGACATCATCGACGGTGGAAACGGCACTGATACGCTCATCGTTAACATGACTGGTGGCGATTACAACGGCGGTGCTAGAATCAAAAATATCGAAACACTACAAATCGGTACAAACGATACAGTTGCTAGAGATTTTGACTACAATGTAAACATGTCTTCAAATGAGGTAACTGAAGTTAACACTATTAGATATGACCAAATCAATACTGGTGAGTCTCTAACTGTTAGCAACATCACAAAATCAGCTACGACAAATACAGCTATTCCTACACTTCTATGGGATAACGAAGCAGGTTCAACTGCCGGTACTATAGCTGCAAACTTCAGAACATCTACTGTTAGCGGTACTTCAACTTTGAATGTTCAACTTGATGATGTATCTGCAAGCATAGCAAACATGGCTACAGGTGTTCTAAACATCGCTGCTGGTATCGAAACTATGAATGTAAATTCACAAGGTACAACTGCAAATACTCTAAACAACGCTGCAACAACAGCTGTTGACACTACTGCTGCTGACCTAGTATCCTCTAGCGCAACTGCAAACTCATTGACAAAAGTAGTTCTTACTGGTGCACAAAATATCGGTAAAGTTGCTACGGTAGTTACTACTACAACAGACAATGACTACGGTTATACAAATAGAGCTGTCGGTTCTGACCTTGGTAGAGACAACGCTACTGCTGGCGTAAGCGCTACAGCATCAAATCTTCTTTCCGTTGCAAACAGCGTAACTGAAGTTGACGCTTCTGCTATGACTGGTTCTACAAATGTAAGATTTACTGAGCTTGCTAACGGTACAGCTACAAATGTAACTTTCAAAGGCGGTTCTGCTGCTGATTATGTTGAGTTTGGTAAAGGCGCTGTTACTGCTACAGGCGGCGAAGGTAACGATACTTTTGCATTTATCACTACGCTAAACGGTGTAACAAACAGCTCTTTCACATCTGATGACAACCTTACAGGTGGCGCTGGTACAGATACTATCCAACTGGGTGTTGACGGTACAAGCACATACACTATAGGTACATCAGAGTTTGCAAGCAAAACTGGAATAGATGCTCTTGATGTTAGAGGTCTTACAAATACTATTACTCTAGGTTCTTCTATAGTAGCTGCTGCTGATGCGGGCAAATTTACTGTATATACAGACAGAGTTTCTCAAACTTCAGATACAAGCTCTGCAAACCCAACTGGTACAGCTGCTACAACTGCTGAAGACAATATGGTATCTACTCTTGACCTAAGACAACTAAGTGGCAACACAATTAAGCTAGTAGGTGGTTCAGGTAGTGATAGAGTGGTGATGAGCGACTCTACATTTGTAAGCGGTATGGAACTTAATGGTGGTACTCAGGGCGCTACTTCGACTACAGGTGATTACGATACTATAACTGTTGTTGACAGTGCTGTTATCGACAGAAATGACCTTGCAAATGTAGCAAGTTTCGAGGGTCTAGTACTAGTAGAGAGCGGTACAGGCAACAACACTTTCAGAATTGATGCTACTGAAGCATTCTTGCTTGCAAACACAGCATCTTCAAACGCTACATCTACAGATGCGAACGACACAGTATTTCAAATAGGTACTGCTACAGGTTCAAACGGAAATGCGCTTGATGCTGGCGATACTGTTGTTATCGATGTAACCGATCTATACACAACAAACAACAACACAGAAAAAGCTTCTCTAGCTGGCAGAGCTATCGATGTAACTACTCTTACAAATGCAGGCGTTACGGTAAACTATGCTTACAACAACACTACATACGCTACACAAGCAGCTCTAGATGCAGCAGTAGGTTCTATTGCATTCCTTCAAGGAAATGACGCTACGGGTCAGGTTAATGTTGTTGCTGGTTCTCCAGCTTCTTCTGCGCTTACTTTTGCATATACAGGTACAGCTGCTGCTGATGCTTATACATTAGTTGCAAATGCTGATAATGTTACAATGCTAGCTGGCAACGATACATTGACGCTTAATGCCGCAGCTACTCCTACAGGCGCTTTGATGGGTGGCGACGGTACTACTGATACTATCACACTTGCAGCTAATGCTAATATATCTGGTGCTAACATATCAGGATTTGAAGTTATGAACGGTAACTTTACTGCCACAATGACTGCTGCACAGTATGCTTCAATGGCTGTTACAAATACTACGATCGTAACTCTATCAGGTGCAAGTACAGGCATCGTTGCTCAAACAACATCTCCTATATTGACTCTTGCTAATGGTACAAATACTGTAGATGCAACAGGTACTGCAGGCTATAAGCTAACAGGTGGTACTGGCGCAGACACTTTCAACTTCGGTGCTGCATTGACAGCTGCTGATACTGTTGCTGGTGGAACAGGTACTGATGTGCTTACTGTTACTGGTACTGGTACTGGTTCTGCTAATATCACAGCTATTGAAACTATCCAAGTGAATTATGCAACTGCTGCTATATTTACAACAGGCGCTATTGCCAATGCAGCAGTTAACCAAACTATTACGGCTGCCGGTTCTACGGCTGCGGCTACAATTAATGCAGTTGATTGGAATACTGCTACTGCTGGCGGCGCTGGTACATTAACAATTATTGATGGTGCTGGTAATGATACTATTACAGTTGCTGATACTGCTGCTGATAGAAATGTTACTACTGTTACTTTATCAACAGGTGGAGCGGATCAAATTATTATCAAAAATACAGCTGTCGCTACTGCTACAAATGAAGTAACTATTAATAACTTCACTACTGGTGTAGCTGCAGGCGCTGATACAATTGATTTCCAGATGACAAACGGTGCAACAAATCATACTTCATATCAGGTAGTTACTGCTGCTGCTACAAATGAGCTTGCAACGGCAAGTATCATCGAAATCGAGTCTGCCGCCGGTACTGTAACTTCTTTTGATGCAGGTGTTGCTGGTCTAGTAGAGACATTGATAGCTTCAGCTATCGGTAACTCTGCATCTGGTACTTCTGGTTATATCGTCTATGGCTCAGGAGCTAGCGCTGGCAAAGCTGCTCTTTATGAGGTAGTTTCTACAGCCGGCGGCGCTGATACTACGGCTGCTAACATTACTGTTGAGCTGGTTGCGGTATTCAACAATGTTACGGCTGATAGCTTTGTTATCGGTAACTTTGCGTAAGTTTTTCTTTCTCAGGCTTTTGTAAGCAAAAATCTTCTAGCCTCACTTCTCTGCGGAGAGTGGGGCTTTTCTATTTCATACCTCTAACGACTTCTTTAAATCTCTTTTTTGTTAGAATAAAAATAAACAAACATAGAAAAAGATATGCAAAATCAGACACTTACCATAGACGATGCCTTAAAACTAGCAGTTGCCCATCATAGGAAAGGTAGGCTAAACGATGCTGAAAAACTCTACAGAGCAATCCTCGCAGCAAACCCTTCTCACCCAGATGCAAACCATAATCTTGGAGTAATATCATTTAGCGTAGGGCAACCGGAGGCGGCACTACCTTTCATACAGAGAGCGCTGGAGAGTGTGCCAAGCCACCAGATATACGCCCAGACGCTTAAAGAGATAGAGGCAAAAATCAACAAGAGCGAAATACAAGAGGATCTACCCGCACAAATGCAAAAAGTCTTAGAGCTCTATAGCAGGGGTAGATATGCCGAGGCGCTTCCTATAGTCCAAAAGCTTGTAAACGAATATCCAAACTGTGCCATGGGATACAATATACTCGGAGCAATTTGTAAATCTCTAGGAATGCTAGAGTCGGCAAAAAATGCTTTTGAGAGGTTTGTTTTGTTAGAGCCACAAAATGCTGAGGCGCACAATAATCTCGGCGTAACACTAAGCAGCATCGGCGCAAAAAGCGAAGCAGTTGATGCATATCAAAAAGCTTTATCTCTCAAGCCCGATTATGCCGAGGCATACATCAACCTTGGAAATTCACTTAATACTATTGGCAAAAACAGTGAAGCGATAGAAGCATGTCAAAAAGCTTTATCTCTCAAGACCGATTATGCCGAGGCATACAATAATATAGGGAATGGGCTAAACGCTCTTGGTAAGCATACTGAGGCTATTGTTGCTTACCAAAAAGCTTTATCTCTCAAGCCCAACTACACTGAAGCGCACAATAACCTTGGGAATGTACTGTATATTTCAGGCTACTATAATGATGCAGTAAAATCATACAAAAAAGCCGTATCTCTAGATACTAACTATGCCGAGGCATATAATAATCTTGGAGTCGTGCTTAATGATCTTGCTTTGCATCACGAAGCCGCAGAGGCATGCAAGAGAGCCATCACTTTAAAGCCGGATTTTGCAGAGGCATACAATAATCTCGGAAATGTACTAAATAATCTTGGCAAACAAGATGATGCAATAGAAGCATTTAACAAAGCCATATCCATGAAGTCTGACTTTGCTGAGGCATATAGTAATTTAGGAAATGTGCTATGTATGATTGGCAGAGAAGATGAAGCCGCATGGTTTTATGAAAAAGCGATATCTCTCAAACCAGATTATGCAAACTCCTATGCGGGTCTAGCAAATATTGCTAGCAGCAAAGGAGACTTTGAAAAATCAAACGAACTTATCTGTAAAGCTCTAGAGATTGAGCCGGATAGCATGCCCTCGCTTGCGTTAATCCCTCAAAACAAAAAGATGGATAGCGTAAAAGATGAGTGGTGGATACAAAGGGCGCTTTCGCTTTTGGAGAGCAAGAGGCTCACTCCGTCAAGAGATAGATACTCTCTTCTTTACTCCGTCGGTAAATACTTTGACGATACAAGAGAGTACGACAGGGCTTTTGAGTATTATACGATGGCGAACGAGCTGAAAAGTGGTGTAAGCCTTGCATATGAAGCGGATAGTCACTCATCCCAAAATGACAAGATAGTAAGCTCTTACACAAGAGAGTTTATTGCCCGTCCGCAAAACTCCAACCTAAGTGCATTGCCGCTATTTATCATCGGTATGCCAAGAAGCGGAACTAGCCTAGTTGAGCAGATACTATCATCTCACCCGCTTACATTTGGCGCAGGAGAGCTCTATTTTTGGCCTGATATTGTGGAAAAATATACAATGGAGTTTCTGGAGGGGGAATTTGGCGATAAGCTGCTAGACCCCATAGCCACAGAGTGTCTAACAAACCTCAAGGAGCGCTCAAAAGAGATACCGCAAGCTCTGAGGGTGGTCGATAAGATGCCCGGAAACTTTGTATATATCGGTCTTATTCACAAGATATTCCCAAATGCCAAATTTATTCATACGGTGCGAAATCCTATTGACGCTTGCCTCTCCATCTATTTTCAAAACTTTAATACTGCGCATAGCTATGCTAACGACCTATATGATTTGGCTCATTATTATAGGCAGTACCACAGATTGATGGAGCATTGGCATAGTGTCTTGCCTGAGGGTGTGATGCTAGATGTAAGATATGAGGATATAGTAGAAGACCAAGAGTGGTGGAGTAGAAAAATCATAGAGCATATAGGGCTAGAGTGGGATGATAGATGCCTTGACTTCCATAAAACCGAAAGAAAAGTAGGCACCGCTAGCAACTGGCAAGTCAAACAACCAATCTACAAAAGCTCCAAAGAGAGATGGAGAAATTATGAGAAGTTTGTGGAGCCTTTGATGGGGCTGTTGGAGCTTTATGAGTAAATCTCCTGCCTCCTATGGTGCAAATTTTATTTGACTTCAACTCAATAATAGAGAATTGTCATTCGGGTCAGACCCCAAAACACCGCTTCACATAATGCGAATTTCTCTTAAAAATTTAAAACTTCTTTTTCCACGATGTTTGATATAATCTCAATATGGGAAGATTAGACGAAATAAAAGGCGAGATAGACTGGCTGGGTCGTTGGCTTAATGTGTTGATTGTTGCGACATTTGCTTTAATCGGCTGGCTTGTCTTAAACTATGAAACTCAAAAGCCATGGATTGTTTATACGGCTCTAATTATAGTAATTTTGTTTAGCTTTGCTATTGCGATAATAAACGGCAAAGCAATTAATAAAATTAAAGAGATGAGGAAGTTAAAGTGAATATTGAAATAGCGTTATTTATTGTTATTATTGTTTTTTTTGGTTCCCTGCTATTTAGCTCTTGGAGGGCTACACATATCAGCGAGTAAAGAGGGTGTTGATATAAATAAAATAGGGGTCAGACCCCAAAATACTATTCGCTATCGCTTCAACAATAAATAGGCAAAGGGTGTCAGGCGCTATTTTATGCATGTGAAATTTCAACTATTGCTTTTGCTATTCAGCTTTTGATATAATCGCTTTATGGCAAAAATAGATGAAATCAAAGAGATATTAAATACATTGCGGGTTGCTCTGACGATTATTGTCGGTCTCGTTACTGTTATAGCAGGTAGTGTAATATCACGCATTGATGCAGGTAAATATGATTTTTGGTCTTGGTGCGGTGTTGTTTCGATTGTTTTGTTGTCAGTCGCTCTTATTTTCGTAGCCAGACTTTTGTCTAAACGGACAAAAGAAATAAAGGATTTATGATGAGTCTATCAATTGCTCTTGCGCTTGCTCTTGTTTTGTTTATGACTGCATTCTTTTACAGTATTGTCAAAGTAGGTGAGGAATAATCAGGGTATTGCGAAAAATGAAAAATAGGGGTCAGACCCCATTATTAGACCCCAAAATTGCATTTTTCTTATCTCTTGCTTAACTCCTCCCCGCCTCACATAATACTGCTTCTCTCAAAACCTTATTATTGTTTTATCTTTTAATATCTGTTATAATCCATGTATGAGTAAAAAAGACAAGCTTGACTATGAATTTAGTTATTTAAAGACTTTGCAAGATAGGTATTTTACAGCATTGTTGGCATTGCTGACTGGAGTTGCTGCTTTGGTGTATGCTGTAGTTGCCGGAGAGAAGCCTATTGTTGTTTTATGGTTACTTGTTTTTGGTTTGATTGCAATAGCCGGAGTAGGATACAAAATAAAATCTCTTGAACGAGAGATTAAAAAAATTATCGAAGAGATGGAGGATTTGTAACATGGAAACCATAGCGATAGTATTGGCAGCTTTTGGCATAGCTGTTTTGATGTGGGTTGCCCAGCCATGGAAAGAAGAGTTTACGCATACAAAGTAAATATAGATAATAATAGGGGTCAGACCCCAAAATTGCTTTTTTCACAATATTTGATATAATCCCCGTATGACATCAGAAGAAAAGAAAGAGTATTTAGATTTACTGTCTAAAAAATCAGATATTATTAATAAGAAAGCCATCATATTGCTAGCCGTTAGCGGCGGGGTTGGGGCTTATGCTATTAAATTTTTATTTGACACAAACAACTCTTTATCGGGTTATCTATTCGGAGCAGTCTTTACCATAAGCGCAATCGGTATTTTTATAAACTATAATAAGTTAAACAAAATTGAAAAACTAATAGAGGAGATTGAAAATGTTTGAACCTGTTATGATAATTCCGATTAGTATTATATTTGCTGCCATTATTGGATATTTGGCAGTAAAAAATCATTGGAAAATTGCAGACTACTTTTAATCTTAGAAAAGAAAAGGGTGTCAGGTGCCTTCCTTTTTGAAACTTTTCTTATTTATTTCTGAACCTAACTCTCACTTCACATAATGCCCATTCTCATAAATTATTAGCCATTGCTTTTACTGTGTAGCTTTTGATATAATCGCTCTATGGGTAAAATAGATGAACTAAAAGAACTTAGCGCCAATAAAAGAGAGGCGTTTAGACTAATATCTTTTTTGTTGCTAGCGGTTTTATCTGGAACAGGCACTGTTATAGTTGCTGTACTGGCAAAGACTTTTCCTCCATATATGATTTGGATTGCAGTTTTTGGGTTTGTTGCAACTATCTTTTTATTTATTCTTGTTGTAAAGCAGTGGCGTGAATTGGAAACTTTGGCGGAGGAAATAAGAGATGCTTGAAATGATTTTAGGGTGGCTTATGCTTTTCGGTATTCTAGGTATGATAGTTTATATGGGTAGTGTGTTTCAAAATAAACATCAACATTAACATAGGGGTCAGACCCCATTATTGAGTGGGATGACAGATGTCTTGACTTCCATAAAACAAAAGGGAAAAGGGTGTCAGGCGCCTTTTTGACTCTCTAAAATCTCATACTTCTTTTATTGCAACATTTGATATAACTACAGCATGACATTAGAAGAAAAAAAAGAGTATTTAGATTTACTGTCTAAAAAATCAGATATTATTAATAAAAAGGCTATTATATTGTTGGCTGTTAGCGGTGGAGTTGGGGCTTATGCCGTTAAATTTCTATTTGATACAAATAATTCTTTATTAGGCTATCTATTTGGCGCAGTCTTTGCCATAAGCATAATTGGTATTTTTATAAACTATAATAAATTAAATAAAATTGAAAAGAAAATAGAGGAGATTGAAAATGTTTGAACCTGTTATGATAATTCCGATTAGTATTATATTTGCTGCCATTATTGGATATTTGGCAGTAAAAAATCATTGGAAAATTGCAGACTACTTTTAATCTTAGAAAAGAAAAAAGGGTGTCAGGCACCTTTTTGAAACTTTCAAAACAGGAAGTTTTCTTATTTATTTCTGAACCTAACTCTCACTTCACATAATGCAGATTCTCTCTAACTTTTATATTTTTTTTATCTTACATTCCGATATAATTACAATATTGGGAAATTAGACGAAGTAAAAGAGATATTGACAATGCTGAGAGTTTGGCTTACTCTTGCCTTTACCACTATTGTGGTATTAATCGGAGGTTTAATCAGTCGTTATGATAATGCAAAAGTTGATATTGTATTTTAGCTGGTATATGCGTCGTATTTGTCTTGTCCTTTGCTATGCGCTTGTGCTGCATTTCTGGCTTCTATTTTTTATTCTATTTATAAAACATCGCAAGAGTAAAAAAAGGGTGTCAGGCACTCTTTTATAACAACATAACTCAAGCACGGGGAACTATAGCTGATGGCATCGAATAAACCTAAACGCTCTGCGGTGTGGCTTGTTGATTTTGACGAAGTACGAAAAGACGAAGTAGGCAAAGTACGC
>DZBD01000104.1 GCA_022729795.1 Sulfuricurvum sp.
TCTTTGTGTGATCATGGAATTATCGCTTCTTCCATACGCGCTATTAAAGCAGCCCATCCCGATATGTTTATTGTAAGTGACTTGTGTTTTTGCGAATATACGGATCACGGGCATTGCGGAATTATTGACCGTAAAAATGAGACCGTAGAGAATGATGCTACTTTAAAAATTTCAGCAAAACAGGCACTTATCCATGCAAAAGCGGGAGTGGATATGATTGCCCCTTCGGGGATGATGGACGGAATTATAGAAACTCTCCGAAATGCGCTTGATGAGGGTGGATATGAAAATCTTCCTATTATGAGCTATTCTACGAAATTTGCCAGCGGATATTACGGACCGTTTCGTGATGTAGCAGAGTCTGCACCCTCTTTTGGTGATAGATCTTCTTATCAGATGGATCCTGCAAACAGAAGAGAGGCTATTAACGAGAGTATATCCGATGAGATGCAAGGCGCTGATATTTTGATGGTAAAACCTGCGCTTGCCTATTTGGATATTGTTCGTGATATTAAGGAAAATACTTCTCTTCCTTTAGCTGTGTATAATGTAAGCGGAGAATATGCAATGCTCAAATTGGCACAAAAACATGATTTAATTGATTATGAGAGAGTTGTGATGGAAACTATGATTGCTTTTAAACGTGCAGGAGCGGATATTATCATCTCATATCACGCAAAAGAAGTTGCGAAAATGCTAAACTCAAAGTAATTTTTGCTAGATTAAAGAAAACTATAATAAAATATCTAATAATTAAATTTTAGGAAAAAAAATTGAGACATTTTTTAACACTGAGAGATTTCTCTAAAAAAGAAATTTTAGAGATTGTAGATTTGGGCTTGCAAATCAAAAAGGATTTAAGAGCGGGCATCTATAAAGAAGAGCTAAAAAAACAGACTTTGGCTATGATATTTGAAAAAAGTTCCACGAGAACGAGAGTCAGTTTTGAAACAGGGATGTTTCAGCTTGGGGGGCATGCTTTGTTTTTGTCTAACCGTGATATTCATCTTGGTCGGGGAGAACCTGTCAAAGATACGGCAAGAGTAATTTCCGGCATGTGCGATATGGTAATGATACGGACGTTTAGCCACTCTATGATAGAAGAATTTGCAGCATATTCGAAGGTGCCAGTTATCAATGGACTCACAGATTCTTACCATCCTGTTCAGCTTTTGGCTGATTATATGACGATGGTTGAATATGATATCCATGAAAATGCTATTGTTGCTTATGTCGGGGATGGAAATAATATGACTCATTCGTGGATGATGCTGTGTGCTAAAATTGGCTTTGAGCTTAGAATCGCAACTCCAAGGGGATATGAAGTTAACAGCGATATTTTGGCAGAATCTATGAAGTTTGCAAAAGAAAGCGGTGCAAAAATTACAGTGACAAATGATCCAAAAGAAGCAGTGCGCGGTGCGACCATTGTTACGACGGATACTTGGGCTTCTATGGGGCAAGAAGAGGAAAAAGAGGAAAGAATCAACGCATTCAAGGGTTATATGGTAGATGATTTGATGATGTGTCTAGCAGCAAAGGGAGCGAAATTTTTACATTGTCTCCCTGCATATCGTGAACAAGAGGTAAGCGAATCCGTTCTGGAAGGGCATGCCGATATCGTGTTTGATGAGGCTGAAAATAGACTCCATGCTCAAAAAGGGCTCATGGTTTGGTTGGATAAACAAAGGGGAATATAAATGAAAATTATTTTAATAGGTTTGTTGGTTGTAGGTACTTTATTTGGGGCAGATGTCGTAAAAGTTTCTGAGCAGTTTTTGCAATCGCAAAAATGTAAGTCGTGCCATTTGCCGATAGTCAAAGAGTGGGAACAGTCATGGCACGCAAAATCACATTATGCAAATGATGAATATTTCAGAGCCACCATAGACTATGTAAGTAGAAAAACAAGAAAAAGCTTGAACGGAGTGAAAGTGGAATGTGCAACATGCCATAATCCCAGAATATCTGTGACAAGCACTGACATTGATTATGAGATTATGTCTGTGATGGAGCTTGACAAGGGTTCTGAAGTGAGCAATGCTATTCAAAGTGATGCTATTAATGAAGGGATAAATTGTGTGGTTTGCCATAATATAGATTCAATTCATGAAGAAAGAGATGAAAGCGTAAGAGGCATTCATAGAATAGAATGGACAAAATCGGGAACGATGACAGGTCCTTACGATGACGCAAAGTCTCCGTATCATAAGGTAGAACACCGTGATTTTATGGAAAAAGATTCTGATCAGCTGTGTTTTGTGTGCCATGCAAATGATAAATCACACAAAGGTTTGGTTTTTACAAACATGCAAGGTGAATACAAAAAAAGTGAAAAAGGGTGTACGGATTGCCATATGGGATCTCAAAAAATGGGCGTTGCAACAACACTTAAAATCGATAACGGCAAGGCAAAAGAAAGAAAAATTAGAACCCATAAATTTGCGGGCGGGCATGTTGCCGGCATGTGGAAAGATGCTTTAAATATTGAGCTCTCACAGTCGGGCGATAGCGTAGTGGTTACCATAGCAAATCCACAGCCGCATAATATTCCAAGCGGTTTTGGAGCACGCGAGCTTATTTTGGAAATATCATATAAAAGCGGACTCAAAGAGCTCAAAAATCAGTCTATTTCATTAACAAACCATTATACTAGTAAAAGAAATAAACCGACTATTCCTCATTTGGCTGTTGCATCTACAAAAGATGCAAGTATTCCTGCTAATGGCACAAAAATCCTAAAAGTGCCTACAGAAGCAGGTGCTACGAGTGTTGAAGCGAAACTTTATTACCGATTGGTGAATGACGAGGTACGTTCGTTATTAGAGCTTAAAGATGATATTTGGTCACAAAAAAGTTTTATTACATCTCAAATATTGAAGCTGAAATAGGCGAAATTCCGGGTCAAGCCCGGAATGTAGAAGAATTAAAGTTAATATTGTATTCCGCTCACGCTTCTTAATTTTTCAATCATAGGTTGTGCAAGTATTTTTGCTTTATTCGCTCCCATGGCTAAAATCTCTCTTACTTCGTTTTGATTTGCTTGGTAATATTCTCTTTTTACTCGATACTCTTTGAAATACTCCCAAATTACCTCTGCCAAATAAAGTTTAAAATGACCGTGCCCTTCACCGCCTTTTTTGTATCTGTTTTGAAGTTCAAGAAGCGCATCATTATCTAAAAAAAGTTTAGCCATGTTATAAACATTGCATCCTTCAAACTCTTTAGAATCTTCGAGGGCTATATTTTCTGTAACTATTTTTTTGATTGTTTTGAGCTGACTTTTCTTTTCACCGAAGATATTTACGGTATTACCGTAACTTTTAGACATTTTTTGCCCATCTATACCGGGAACGGTTGCTACATGTTCTTCTACTCTAAATTCAGGAATTTTTAAAATATCGCCGTATTGGTTATTAAACTTTATTGCAATATCTCTTGCAATCTCCACATGCTGAATCTGATCTTTTCCCACAGGAACTATATCTGGTGAAAAAAGCAAAATATCGGCTGCCATAAGCACAGGATAGGAGAATAGAGAATGGTTTGTCCCAAAACCGCGCGCAGTTTTATCTTTGTAGCTGTGCGCGCGCTCTAGTAATCCCATAGGCGTAAATGAGGAGAGGATCCAGTAGAGTTCCAAAACTTCTTTGACATCGGATTGCACCCAAAAAGTGGAACTCTCAGGGTTGATTCCAAGCGCCAAGAAGTCCGTTGCAGATTGCATAGTAAGTTCAGCTAATTTTTTCCCCTCTCCAACACTTGTCATTGCATGATAGTTTGCTATAAAAGCAAAAGTCTCACCCGTTTTTTGCGCTTCAATCATTGGCTTGATGGAACCAAAATAGTTTCCGATGTGTAAATCGCCGGAGGGCTGAATACCTGTTAAAAGTCTCATATAAATTTCCTAAGATTTTTGGTGGTATTATACCAAAATGAGCTTATTTGCTGTGTTTAGGGAGCTATTATATTACGATTTCAGCTTTTTTGTGTTAGCATTAGGGCAGATATAAAGCGGGGATACCGCACAAAAAAGGATTTATAATGAACGTCAAAATTCGCGCAAAAGATTTAACACTCAATGCGAATGCGAAAGCGCATATTGAAAATGCAGTGGAGAGTTTTAAAAAATTCCAGTTGGAGATAACAACTGTAAATATTAGTGCCAAAACAGAAAAAAAAGGGATATCCGTAGAGTTTGATATTCATATAGCGCATTCTCAGCCGGTTGTAATTAATCAAAGTGACGATGATCTGGAAACTGCTATTGATTTGGCTATAGAACGTGCTTCAAAAGCACTTCGCCGTTTGCATGACAAGGTTGTGGATAAGCAAGCTGTGTCCGTAAAAGATTTAGACGCATTAGATGATTAATCTGCATATTTCTATTTAGGGGTTCATTCTGAGATTTTTTATATTCTTTTTATTGTGTATAAACGTAATGGCACAGGATAAGTATTCTTTAAGAGTTGCACACGGTAAGGCGACGATTAGTGATTTTAGTGAAATAATAGTCGCAAACTGGAAAGGGCATCCGAATGATTTAAGGGTGTATGCCGTGGATGGAGGATATCTTTTGGTCTCTAATTATCGGAATCTGCCGCTGGATATTTATTTAAAAGGCGGACTCAGTTACTTTGATGAAGACGGTATCAGAAATAATGTGTATGAGGCTAATACTTACATTAAAGCATACTGGAAATTCGATGTTTTAGGCAAGAAAATGAGATTTGGTATAGGAGAGGGATTTTCTTATACGAGTGCAATTCTTTATACGGAGTTTATAGAAGCCAGAGATGAGCATGACTTTAACTCTGCGTTTTTAAATTATCTTGATGTAAGTCTTGACGTGAATGTGGGAAGCCTTCTTTCTTATGAAACACTTAACAATACTAATATCGGCTGGGCATTGAAGCATCGTTCGGGCATATTCGGACTTATCAATAATGTTCGCCGCGGCGGTGGAAACTACAATACGTTTTATATAGAAGCAACTTTTTAAAAAGGAATAGAATATGTACGATTGGATACTTTGGTTTCATATACTCTCATTTACATCTTGGTTTGCGGTCTTGTTTTATATGCCGAGACTTTTTGTTTACCATGTAGAAAATGCCAAAAATGAAGGGTTTGTTGCAGTAGTGAAGGTGATGGAATTTAAGATTTTCCAGTATATCGGTGTTCCTGCCATGTGGGCTACTGTTGTGAGCGGAGGAGTTCTTATTTATTTATCTACCTCACATTACGGCGGAGTAAATCTTTTATCTACGGGCGGATGGCTTCATGCCAAAATATTTTTCGTAGTTATTTTAATGGCTTATTTCTTTTCGCTTGGAAGCATAAGAAAAAAATTACTAGAGGACAAATGCGATAAAAGCGGGAAATTTTTTCGTTATTACAATGAAGTGCCGACTTTACTGCTTCTTGTAATAGTCGCAATGATTATTATTCGACCGTTTTAAAAAAGCCTTATCTTGGCATGTGGAATATTTCCACATGCCAAGATAAGTTCTACTTCTCGCCCCGTTTTTTGGCTTTAAACAATACCGGTGTTCCCGTAAAGTTAAACGCTTCTCTGAGTTTATTGGTCAAGTATCTTCTATAAGTAAAGTGAAGACCCCTTGGTTTATTCATAACAATAGCAATTTTCGGCGGTCTTGTTTCGTACTGTGTTGCATAATAGATGCGGATAACTTGACCGCTCATACTTGGAAGCTGATGGCGGCTGAGTGCTCGCTCCATCACTTCATTTAATCTTGAAGTTGTAATTCTCTGAGAATAATTTTCATTAATCTCTAAAATCATATCGTGGAGTTTATCTACTCTTTGGTGTGACTTTGCGGAGATTGTAATGATAGGTGCATACGCTAAAAATTTGAATCTGTCTCTTACTTCTCGTATGATTTTGTCGTGTTCGTCTCTTTTTGAAATATCCCATTTATTGAGAACGATAATTGAAGCAAGTCTATTGCTATCAACCAGACCGGCTATTTTTTCGTCCAAATCCATAAAGGGCTCGCTTGCATCCAAAACAATGAGTGCCATATTGGAATTTTCAAGCATCTCCGTTGTTCGCATAAGTGCGAATTTTTCTATTCCGATGATTTTTCCTCTTCTTCTAAGACCCGCCGTATCGACAAAAGTAAGTTGTTTACCCTTGTATTCAATCGTTTCATCAATAGGGTCAATCGTTGTTCCTGCTACGCTGCTGACTACGGAGCGTTCTTCCCCTAGCAAAGCATTGAGAAGCGAGCTTTTACCAACATTTGTACGTCCGATAATAGCTATTTTGATATGGTTGATATCATTTTCGTCAAATTCTTTTATTCTGTCGTTTTGAGAATATATCGAATCATCATCAATATCTTCTTCGCTCTCTTCATCCGTATAAAAAAAGCCGTCTTCCTCTTCTTCGCTGTATTCATATTTTGAGAAAAATTCATCGTCGTCAAGTTCAGGTTCTATGATTTGCATCCCGTAATCTTCTTCCTCTTGCTCTTCTTCATCTTTGATTCTGTCACTTTCGGGAATACGTTCGTAGAGCCAATCCATGAGTTCTAAGGTATTTCGATTATGGGCTACGGAAATTCCAAAAATTGCATCCGTACCGAATTCATAGAAATCCCAAAGGCTCTCTTTCATTTTATCATTGTCTATTTTGTTGACTACGAGGGCAATATCTTTACCCATATTTTGAAGTTCATAAAAAAGTTTTTTATCCTCTTCTTCGGGTATCCCTTTGCCGTCGACCATATACAAAATAATATCTGCTTTGTGAGCGGCTTCTAAGGACTTCTCTTTAATTTTGTCAAACAGTTCGCAGCCTTGATCAAGTCCGCCTGTATCGAGGAGTTCTACTTGTTTGTCTATAATAATCGCATTGCGTCTTTTTACATCCCTTGTGGTTCCTGCAATGTCGGATGTAATAGCATCTCTTTTTTTGACTATACGATTAAAAAGTGAGCTTTTTCCAACATTCGGACGACCAATAATGGCTATTTTTTTCATGAGTTGCCTTGTAGTATGAGAGTATCGTGTGAGGGTGTATCTCAGTATAATCTAACTAAATTTTTTGGAATTATATCCAAATTATAAGTGCAGATGAAAAATCTTCTTTGAAAGAGGGAGTATGCCGCAACCCTAAAAGGGTGGCGCTCATGACGAAGTGTAAAATTTAGTTGCTTGGAAATTCTTTGTCAAGACTCTCTAAGGCTTGTTGAGATTGAAATTGTTGCCATAAAGCCTGATCATTTTTGAAGCTTGTTTTTATAGCATCTTTCACAACGCTGTTTACGCCTGATTCAGAAACGGTTACAAGGAGATACAAAGCGCCTGAAGGTGCAACCCACTGATCTACGGCTTTTGAACCTTGTAAATCTACTTTTGCTACTTGCTTGGTTACGGCAGTTGCTACGGTATCTACTGTTTCAGCCTGCGCAACTCCGGTGGTGCGAGTAAAGGCTTCCACTTTATCTTTTACTTGAGACTGAATTTGTTGTGCTAAGTCGGAGCGGCCATCTGCTAAGGCGATTTTTCTCATATGACCAATACCTGCGGCACTTTTTTGTGCTATGCCGAGACCTGCATATGCGCCCTCAGCCTGAGGAACGCATGTCCATTTCGGAGCCAATACGTTTTCTTGTTTACAACGTCTGTCTACGCCCTCATCTTCGGGTGCCGGCGTTTTGCTGCTACATCCCGTCATGATAGCTGCCGCTAAACCTGCCAATACAATTGAAGAAAGAATTTTATTCATAGTTGAATCTCCTTGAGTTTTATGGCAAAAATTATACACGCATAATCTTAAAAACAAAAGTTTGCGGATATAATTTTATTTATGAAATATTATGCTTATGAAAATTTTAAAAATGACACCGATGCCTTACTTGAAAAAGTATCCAAAAGTTTTAGTCCCGATGCTATCGTAGCCATTGCAAGGGGCGGACTTACTCTTTCTCATGCCCTTGCAGAGGGACTTAACATACGAAAAGTTCAAAGTATCCGAACTGAATTATATGACGCAGACAACAAAAGAGATACGCTCACTATTTTTGGAGATTGTGGTTTTAGCAATGAGATAAAAAAGGTGTTGGTAGTAGATGATATTGCAGATAGCGGAGAAACACTCGAAGCCGTGATGCAGCACTTGGCATGTGGATTTGGGGAGATAGAGTTTCTCTCATGTACCCTTTTTTACAAAAAAACATCTATTTATGAGCCCCACTTTTGGATAAATGAGGCAGATGACTGGATAGATTTTTTTTGGGAAAGAGATTTTAAAAGAAAGTAGTTATTTTCTTTTTTCTTTTATCATCTCGTAGGCTTGATTAATCTCTTGAGTTTTTTCGGTTGCTTTTTTCATATATGACTCATCTTTTCCCTGAGATTTAATAATATCGGGGTGATACTGTTTTACAAGATTTCTGTACGCTTTTTTAATCGTATCCATGTCGTCGTTTTGGCTAACTCCTAGGATTTTGTACGCATCTTGGATATTTTCTTTTGGTTTGATATTTTTAATAATTTGTTCAAACTGGTCAAATATTGCGTGGTACATTTGCGGGTCAATCTCAAAAGCTTCCGCAATGATAACAAGAATTTCCTCTTCACTTTTACTCACTTCTCCGTCTATAAATGCAAGCTGAATCAAAAATCCCATAAATTGCTGTTGTTTTGATTTGTCTCTTTTGATGGACTGACCTAAGGCTGAGGCAGTTTCTTGTAGATTGTCATATCGCTCTTTTTCTTGGCTGAAAATCTCTTTGAGTATATCTTTTGTTTTTTCAGGTTGAGGAAAAACGGCTGCTATGTCATCGAACATTATCCCCACAAGTTGTGCTTCAAGGGCATCTACTTTTCCATCTGCTTTTGCAACTTTTGCCGCAAGTGCTACAAAAAGCCCTAAATCAGTGTGTTGTAAAGACTCTTTTGTGATAGTCATGTTTTGAAATGCCTCTTTTGAATACACCGTGTATTTTGAGTAGCTTTTATATATCCAGTAAAAAACAGCTCCGAGTATCGCGAATAGTATTATATTTCCCATTGTTTTCCTTTGATTTGAGAGTCGGATTATACAACACAAAAATGAATGGGTATAAT
>DZBD01000001.1:0-19123 GCA_022729795.1 Sulfuricurvum sp.
TTTATACCACTTGTCGGTAAAATTCCCGCTTTTTAGTGGGTAGGTGAGTGGTTACGAAAAATCTAGAATTAACTTCCTATTTTCGGTCCCGCAGCAGAATAATCAAATTCACTATCTTCAGTTTGGTATTTTTTGAAGTTATTAATAAACATCTGAGCTAAGCCATCTCGTGCTCGCTCAAAAGCCATCTCATCTGCCCATGCTTCTCTTGGGAAAAGTACTTTAGGGTCAATGTCTCCTAGTGTATTTGGAACACTCATACCAAATGTTTTTGTAGTTCTAAATTCACTTTGATTTATAGTTCCATCAAGCACGGCATTAATACAAGCTCGTGTATTTTTAATACTCATACGTTTACCGACACCATAAGCACCGCCTGTCCAGCCAGTATTAACAAGATAAACATTTACCCCATATTCATCTATTTTATCACCTAGAAGTTTAGCATATACAGTTGGGTGAAGCGGTAAAAAAGCCTCACCGAAACATGCGCTAAATGTTGCAACAGGCTCAGTAATGCCTCTCTCCGTTCCGGCAACTTTTGCAGTATATCCACTTAAAAAATAATACATCGCCTGCTCTTTTGTCAACTTAGAAACAGGAGGAAGAACACCAAAAGCATCTGCTGATAAAAATATAATATTTTTCGGATGTCCCGCACTTAATGAAGGCTCATGATTTTCAATATGTTCTATTGGGTAAGAAACGCGGGTATTTTCCGTTTTACTACCATCTGAATAATCGACTTCGCCTCCATCATGAATAACCACATTTTCAAGAAGAGCGCCTTTTCTAATTGCACTATAAATTTCAGGCTCACTGCTTGGGTCAAGATTGATTACTTTTGCGTAACATCCACCTTCAAAATTGAAGACACCGTCATCATCCCAGCCATGTTCATCATCTCCTATAAGTTTTCTCAAAGGATCTGTAGAAAGAGTTGTTTTTCCTGTTCCGCTTAGTCCAAAGAAAAGCGCTGTGTCACCTTTGGGTCCAACATTAGCTGAACAATGCATTGCCAATTTACCTTCCAACGGCAACCAGTAATTCATCATAGAAAAAATTCCTTTTTTCATTTCACCGCCGTACCATGTACCGCCTATAATTGCTAAATTATTTTCAATATCGAAAAGTACAAATACTTCAGAATGCAAGCCCTGCTCTTTCCACTTATGATTCACCGCCTTACAAGCATTCAAAACAGTAAACTGCGGCTTAAAGCTTTCTAATTCTGAAGCAGTTGGGCGGATAAACATATTCTTTACAAAATGTGACTGCCAAGCTACTTCTGAAATAAAGCGTACTGATCTTTTTGAAGCAGCACTTGATCCGCAAAAAACATCAGTTACATATAAATCTTTTTCCGAGAGTTGATTCTGAGCTACTTCCAAAAGTTCTGCAAAAATCTTAGCATCTATCTTTCTATTTACATCACCCCAAGCGATATATTTATTGGAAGGATCAGCATCTACAAAATACTTATCTTTTGGGCTACGACCGGTAAAAATACCGGTGTCAACAGAAGTTGCACCATTATTTGTCATGGTGCACTCACCACTTACAAGTTCATGCTGAATAAGTTCATCATAACTTAAATTATGATAAACCTCACCAACATTTCTTACTCCTATTTCTTCTAATTCTGTCAATTTCATAATTTACCTTTTTGGTACTTTTTAAATGCGTATAAAACACCTTTTATACTCAAATTATACACTTAGTACACCTAAATTAAATATAAAAAGTTACTTGTTTTTGGAATATGCGGGGGAAAAATTAGTTTAAGAATTTTTGGGTAAAATTTCACTTACAAATGGTCGCGTAACTCAGCGGTAGAGTGCCACCTCGACAAGGTGGAGGTCAACAGTTCAAATCTGTTCGTGACCACCATTATATTACCTTATATTAATCCATCTTATATTTAAAAATAATACTTGCATAAGCAGTCACAATCGAATCAAATTTATAAGTCACAGACCCTATTTTATTTTGAGCCTGAATACTCATAATTCTTGTACCGATTTCAAAATCCGTACTCTCCCCTAAATGGATATTAAATCCTGCATCTCCTCCTACATAAGGATCTGAAATGGTGCGAGAAGTTGTTCCCCCATCCGTAAAGTGCATATTTGCCAAACCGGTATTTGCTCCAAGATAAAAATTTGCAAGAGATGAAAAATGAAACATATACTGTAGCTCTGCGCCAAAAGTAGTGACATAATCAAAATCTGCTGCGTTATAATAGCGCCCACTCAAAAAGAGTCTATAGTTCTCGCTCTGAGCACCTATCTTGACACCGCCATGGGCAAAATTATGCTTTTGTATAATTGCTGGATTTACCGTATCATCCTTTTCAACATCAAGGCTACTCATACCACCTTCAAATCCTACGAGAGAATATGTATCGACTTGATACTCAGACACTTCCGCTACAAGAGACGAAACAGTTATAAGACTCACTACAATAATCGTACTGAAGAGTTTTTTCATTATTTAATTTCCTTTAAAATTCATTTGCAATTACCAAATTAGTAATTGTAATAGTACCTGACTTGCCTTCAAGTTCTCTAACTTTAACGTTCACATAAGATGAGCAAATACCTAAATTACTATTTGAATCAGACTTAGAAATTAGACTTAGATTATCACTTAGCTGTATGTTGTATGTAAATCTAGCATTTCTATAGTATGTTGGCGTTTCTGTAACAGGAATATAAATTGTAAAACCGTCAGGGTGAGTTGTCTCATTTGTATCTCTAGGTACAGAAACAACACTTGTTTTTCCATCGACATCCCCCAGCCCAAGACCTCGCAAAGTAACTTTTTGCGCCTCACCGATACGTACAGTTTTATCTATACTATTTTGATTTCCTATCATATTAGCCCATAGCATTACATCTTTACCAACCATATAATAATCATACTCCACTGTCATTTTCATACTTCCGGTTTGACCTATCGTATAGTTATTATCTCTAGAATATACATTACCAACCCACTCTACACCCTCTTCACATATATCTTGTCTATAATTTTTCCCGACGGCAAAACCTAAGTTTGAAGTAGTATTTCCTTCAAACTGATCAACTAAGCGAAGTGAATCACTAGTATTATTTTCACTAAAAATGTCACCTATATCCCATTTTCCTGAAGCGTTATAAGTATAGCCATTACCGAAGGTAACAAGATAATCATTTGTTAGATCTACTTTACCAAAGACGCTCGAAGATTTAATCTCGGGCTTTGTCGTAAAATTGGGCGCATCAATAGTTCCATTTCTATCAATAGTTCCATTTCCATCACTTGGTTTATAGTAAAGATATCCTCGGGTATTATTAACGTCATTCGCCGAGCTTTGTGCATATCCTGCCATCATCCCCATTGATACGGCAGGGTTTGTATTTATCAGATTATTGTATTTATCAGTCACTGTTACTACCCAATTTTCTGCAAATTTTCCACGGTTTTGTAGTTCAGTATAAAGCGTTTCATTGGTATCGCTACTTATTGTTCCCGCGTAAGAAAAACTAATTGCACTTGGCGGACCGGAAAAAACAAGAACATTAAATATTTTTGTCAAAGTCTGTAGCTGATTATTCACATCTATGAAGTTCGCAACCACTTTTACAGGGATAACACCTGAAATTGTATTTGTTTTTAGATTCACGGTAACATTATTGGTAGCATTAAAGACCAAGCTACTACCTGTTCTACTTGCCGTATCTTCTAATGTACCCAAAGCGGTATTGAGCAATGTGACCGTCATAGAAGTCATATTGATATCCGGCACAACAATCCCATTTTTATCTTCAACCCTAAAAGAAATAAATTTATTGCTTTCAAGCCCAACGGATACGTCTGTATCAACTAATGAGCTTTTTACATAATATGTAGTTAAAACTACTTGATTCGGATCCGGGTTTATAGAAATTGTTAATTTTTCCGGAAAAGCCGGCTGCGAATCGTGATAAAAAGAAAACACGATATCTGATGTATTTGCATCCAATAATGTTGGAGCAGTGTACACGAATGTAGCTTTTCCATTGACAAGATTAACAGTAGAATTATCGAAGTTTCCTATGTCTCTTCCTTTTAAAATATCACTTGGATAAATAATTTTAACACTTCCGTCTGGATATGGATTGTTATCTCCATCCAATACTAACACATCTATATTTACTACCTGATTGTTTAAAGTAATGTTTACATCATGCAAAGGGATAACCTTTGCAATAGCCGGTGAATAAGTAACATTTAGTGATGCTTGTATTGTCTCATTTTGTTTATACACAAATGTAAAAACAAGAGGTGTGCTAATTTTTTTCAGAGGATTTGGTCCAATAAAATTAAATATAGCCTCACCGTTGGCAATAGCAACTTCACTCTCCAAAAATCTACCTCCGTTTATATTTTGGTCTACAATCTCGGCAGGGTATCGAACAATAATCGTGCCACTATTCAAACTTTGATTATTCTCATCAAATGCTAAAACTCTTACAACCTCTGCTTGTGCATTTGTAGTCAAAGTAATATCACTATTTTCCACATGGATTTTTGCTTGCAAAGGATTGACAGCGATTACATTTAATGTAACAGTCTGTTTAATTGAAGTATTGCTATCCATTCTAAACGTAAGTATCGTGCCATTTAAGTCTGTTAAGTCTGATGGTGCTATATAGTTGAACGATACATGTCCGTTTGCATCTGTATATGTACTAAAACCACTGAGCGTATCATTATGCTCACTTACTGTACCTTTGTTCCCATTGAAGAAATCTAAAAGTATTAGTTCATTTGCAGCTGGACGTTTATTCATATCTTCTAAATACAGGTCAATGACAACTGTTTGATTTGGACTTGATATAATTTTGGTTTTAGGTGCCAATACGCTCAAATTATAATCACTATAATCAGCTCCTCCTACATTCGAGCCAACGGTAAATGTTAGATTTTCATCGATATTTGGACTATTTTCAAGCTTAAATCTAAGATTATATTTGTCTGCTTCTCGTACTGTAATTGGTGACGTATAGTTAAACACCGCATGGCCATTGACATCTGTAATAGCACTAAAAGCATCCATAGTTCCATTAGTGCCGTCAAAAAAGTCTAATAAAATTCTTTCATTTGAAGCCAGTTTTCCACTGCCATCTTTAAGATAAATATCTATTACCTTCTCTTGTGAGCCAACTCTAATTGTTTTATTAGCAACAACCGTCACAATATCATAGTTTACATATTTTGGATTACCGGTCACTTCATCAAATTTAACCGTCGTAAAATCTGTCACGCTAATATCTGCATTCAATGTGAATGTTAAGTTTTGGTCAGCTAGTCCTGTAATGTTAGCCGGTGCCGTATAGTTAAATGTAACATGTCCGTTGACATCTGTTAATGCGCTAAAGCTATTCATTGTACCTTTGCTTCCATCAAAGAAGTTTAGATTAACTATCTCATTTGCTACAGGTTTTTTAGTGCTATTATCTTCTAAGTAAACATCTATTGCCTGAGCTTGCGAATTAGCAGTAATTCTTAGATTATTATCCGGAAATACTGTTAGCACGTAGTTATTATATTTTGGATCGATTGCCGGTGTCGTGTCCACGGTTACTACGGTTGTAGCGGTATTGAGGGTGCTATTTGCACCTCTGAATGTCATTGTTACGAGTGCTCCCGTAGTTACCGATTCGGGTGCCGTATAGTTAAATGCCACATGCCCGTTTGTATCGGTTGTTGCGCTATAACTATTTACTGTCCCCTTTGCTGCATCAAAGAAATCTAAAAGAATCAATTCCCCTGCTACCGGTCTTGATTTATTATCTACAAGATATAAATCAACTACTTTATTTTGGGAACCCTCTGAAATTGTCAGTGTCTTTTGCACGGCTGAGAGAGTATATGTACTAAGATCAATAGGCGTAGTCGTAAATGAAAGATTCAAATCTACGCTCACGCCCGTATTTACTTTGTCATATAAGGTCAAAGTAATCGGCGTTGCAGAACCTGTGGCATTAATCTTTGTGATAGTTGAAAGCAAATCAACAGGTCCCGTATACTCAAAATTAGCTCTTCCGTTTACTACATTTATCTCCGAAGGAAGATATCCGACATCTAAGCCATTCTTTCTGACATCATCAGCATATTTTACAAGCAAAGTTGTATTAATGTTATTAGTTCCATTTTTGTTGTAGGCAAATAAACTTAAATTAACTATCTGGCTTGAAGCGCTCACTTCAAGACTCGAATCGGACAAAACAAGGTTTTCTAGTGTACTCTCACCCGATATAATAGAGCCCGATGCATTGTAGTCTACATAGAGAGTTACGTTTACGGCAGCCGAAGTTGTACTATAAAAAACAAACTGTGTACCGGTAGCACCTGCATCTTGTCTGGCTTTTAAATCCGCCGGCGCTTTATAAACAAAGTGCACTATTCCATCGGTGATAGTTGCTGTTCCCGGAGAAACCGTACCTACATCGGTACCATTTTGAATAAATTCAATTGGATACTGAAAAGTTACATTTCCGGCAGTGTTCGTTGAGCCACTGGAGTTAAAAGCCATAATATAGACATCTCTTTCCTCACCGCTACCTGTTACGGTTATTTTATTTCCATTTACAACAGAGAGATATTTCGCAGCTGTTGTTGCGTTAATATCAATAGGAGGAGTGACAGACGAACTTCCATTTGCATCCGTAGACTCACTGTTATTCCCCTGACAGCCACTCAAAACCAGCAATAATGCTAAAAACATGCCGGATAAAAAACTTTTATATATACTCATAACAGACCTTCAATGTTGTTAAAATAAAGATAAACAAGCTATTTGCATATACTGCAAAATGCACAAGTCTCAATTATACAGCAGACTATATGAAGCAAAAATTAAATCTCTGCGCCTTAAATCGGCATCCTACAAAATTATTTTAATATTATTTAGTAATTAATGCTGTTAGCACAAACAATACTGCTACTAAACGCCCACTGAAAGTTATATCCCCCCAGCTCACCGGTAACATCTACAACTTCACCTATATAATAAAGATTTTCCACATGCCGAGATTCCAAAGTATACTGGCTTAACTCTTCACAAAGAACGCCTCCGCGACTCACTTCTGCCTTAGTAAAACCAAAATTTCCTGCTGGAGCAAATTCATAATTATGGATTTTTGCAAGCTCTTTCTTGGCATGTGGATTTATCTTTTGGCACATAACATCTTCTACATTAAGAGCCTCCAATATTGCCTTTGACAATCTTTTTGGCAATGGGATTAGCGAGCTTAAAAGCTTTTTACTCCCTAAAATCAAATCAAAGATATTTTGATTTGGCAAAAAATCTATACTAATATTTCCTTTTTGCCAATAAAGCGATGCGGATAAAACAGCGGGTCCGCTTATCCCTTTGTGAGCAAAAAGCATCTCCTCTTTTAAAATTTTATCATTCACTTTGATATGGACATAACAGCTAAGACCGCTAAGCTCTTTCATCCAAAACTGATCTTTTTGAAGTGTCATCCCTACAAGCGCAGGAGAAAACTCTTTTACTTTAAGTCCAAAATCCTTTGCTATTTTTAGTCCTATATCACTTGCACCTAATGTAGAAAAGCTTTTTCCACCCGTTGCAACAACAAGTTTTTTCGCTTTTATAATTCCTTTTGAGGTGCTTATCTCAAATATTGAACCATTTTTTTTGACATCCACAACACTTCTATTTAAAAGCATTTCCACATGCCGAGACTTACTCTTTAAAATATCTATAATCTCATCGGAACTTTCTTTACAAAAATAGTATCGCTCTTTTCTGAGAACCGGTTTCACCCCGTTATCATCTAAAAACTGCAGCAAATCTTCCTTAGAAAAAATACTCAGAGCATAAGAAACATACGCAGCATCACCATCAAAATTGTTTTCACTAACCTCAATATTGGTAATATTGCATTTTCCGCCACCAGAGATTTTGAGTTTTTTACAGACTCTGTCATTTCCTTCTACAATCGCCGTTTGCAACTTTTTATTAAGATGTGCTGCACACATCAAACCGCTTGCACCTGCACCTAAAATCAAAACATCATATATTTTCATAAAGAAATTATACTTAATATATTCGATATAATGCGGATAATAATTTCAAATATAAAAGTAGTAAAATGAGTAATAAACTTCATATAGTTTCTCTAGGGTGCACTAAAAATCTTGTCGACACGGAAGTAATGTTAGGCAAGCTCCAACACTTTGAATTGACAGACATCCAAGAAGAAGCGGATGTCATCATTGTTAATACCTGCGGATTTATCGATGCTGCAAAACAAGAATCTATCAATACGGTTTTAAGCCTGCACGATACCAGAAAAGAGGATTCTCTTTTGGTTATGGCGGGCTGTTTAAGCGAAAGATACAAAGAAGAGTTAGCTGCCGATATACCGGAAGTAGATATCTTCACGGGCGTGGGCGACTACGACCATATTGACGAACTCCTAGCCGAGAAAAAAAGCCGTTTCAGCGATAAAGTGTTCCTTATAGACGGGAGCGAAAGAATCGTAACAGGCTCAACATACCACGCCTACATAAAACTCTCAGAAGGGTGCAATCAGACCTGCAGTTTTTGTGCTATTCCCTCTTTTAAAGGGAAGTTAAACTCAAGAAATCTCGATTCAATTGCCAAAGAAGTAGAAGGTTTAGTAAGTAAAGGCTATTATGATTTTAGTTTTGTCTCACAAGACAGCAGTTCCTACCTGAGAGACCAAAACATCAAAGACGGTTTAAGTTTACTGATACAAAGAATAGAGCTTATTGAAGGTGTACAAAGTGCGAGAATTCTTTATCTTTACCCTTCTACAACAACTCTTTCACTGCTTAAAAACATAGCCAAAAGTGAAATTTTTCACAACTATTTTGATATGCCTATTCAACACATCAACGATGATATGCTTCGCATAATGAAAAGAGGCTTCGGCAAAGAAAAAACTATCGAACTCCTTGATTTCATGAGAAGCTTGCCAAACTCATTTGTAAGAACCAGCTTCATCGTTGGGCACCCCAGTGAAACACCTGCAATGTTTGAAGAGATGTGCGAGTTTGCTGAGCAGTTTGGCTTTGATAGAATCAATGTCTTTTCCTACTCTGATGAAGAAACAACGCCCGCATATGAGATGATTGAAAAAATTCCTGCTGATGTGATTGCTCTACGAGCAGAGATGCTTGGTGCTATTACGAACGAAGTGATGCAAAGATCTTTAAAAAATGAAATTGGACAAACAATCAAGCTTATCATTGATGGCGAAAGTGATGAGCATGAGTATCTTTTAAGTGCAAGAAAACTTCTCTGGGCACCTGAGATAGACGGTGAAATCTACGTCAATGACAAAACGAGAGATGAAGAACTGGAGTTTGGCCTTATCTATAAAGCAAAAGTTACTGAACTCGTAGGAAATATCTTGACCGCCACAGTTGACAATGCTTGAAAAACAATCTCTTCAAACACTTCTAGGCAAGAAAAATCTTCTTGCTTTTTCAGGCGGAGTTGACTCCTCTGCTTTATTTTTTTTGCTCATTCGGCACCAAATACACTTTGATATAGCTATCGTAAATTACAACATAAGAGCCCAAAGCCAAGAGGAAGTTAAGTATGCAAAAGAGCTTGCCTCCTTGCACAATTGCACATGCCATGTTTTTAATGCTCCAAAAATTAGCAACAACTTTGAAGCAAAAGCAAGAGAGATACGGTATAACTTTTTTGAAGAGCTCATAACTACCTACGGCTATCAAAACCTCATAACAGCACATCATCTTGGGGACAGGTTTGAATGGATGCTTATGCAGTTTTGCAAAGGTGCAGGATGTGCTGAGATTGCTGGGATGCAGTCAGAGCAAGACAGAGGTACTTACAAGCTTATCCGCCCTCTTCTTCACCTCGACAAGAAAGAGCTTTTAACTTATCTTCACGCCAATAATATCACCTATTTCCAGGATGAGAGCAATTTCGATGAAGATATAAAAAGAAATGCATTCAGACACAACTATTCCACCCCGCTTTTAGAAAAATACCTAGAAGGGATTAAAAAAAGTTTTGATTATATAGACGAAGATAGGAAAGATTTAATTCCTATTATCGAAGTAAAAAATATAGGAGAATTTGCCTACTTTAAAAGTTCTCAAAATAAACGGGCAGATATTTTTGCCATAGATAAATACCTCAAATCTAAAAACCACATGCCAAGCGCTAGTGAACGGGAACTCTTAAAAAGTGAAACCACTGTTGTTTTGGGGAGAAAATTTATTGTCAATCAAAAGAGAGGTTTTGTGTTTATCATTCCCTATACGGACGAAAAACTACAAATGCCTCATGAATTTAAAGAGCAAACGAGAATCTTAAAAATAGAACCTAAGCTTCGCAGCTACCTTTATAAAAACGAAGACGCTTTTATAAAAATCAAAGAGCTACTCGCTACTGTTTAACTCACTATTTTTTATAGTATAAACTTTCATCGTAAAAGAAGATTTTATCATATCGGCTTCTCTTTTAAAGTTTATCGGAAAATTGACACTAATAATCCAGTCGCTTTTATTGATTGCATCCAAGAAGTCATAGAAACTTTTTGGAGAATTCATTTGGGATGTCGTGTTGACCTCATAAATCGTGAACTCATCTTCTTTGCCTATGATTTTTTGTTTTGAAAGCGACAAAGAATGGAAATATTCTTTATTTTGTTTTTCGAATCTTCGGGGATTAAAAGCAGTATCAAACGCAGTAATAATATGTCTCTTGTCACCTTGAAGTTTTTTGAGACGTTCCAAAGTTTCATCATGAAAATCTTGATATCTTTTGAGTTCTCTGCTCTCTTTACGTAAATCTGTTCTTTGTATCCTGTAATCTTTACCCTCAGGAATCAAAACAACAAAAGAAAACACAAGGACAAAAATAAGTAAAAGCAAAGATAAAGCCAGTAAATAAAGGTATTGACGGGAAATATTAATCTTCATCACTCGCCTCCTTTGGTTCTTCTACCGTTTGCGGCTCATCTGTCTGCAGAGCGCTTGCATCAATATAGTTTGTAGACACAAATCGAAGCCATCCATTCTCAGCGGGGTAAAAACTACTGTATGTCCTGTGAAAAATAGAACGAAGCGGAGCTTGAAGCATAAAGTTATAGGTATCTTTATTGGGAGTAATGCCATAAAGTATCAGTCCATTTTCTAGTAGAGAAGCTTCAGATAGAGTAATTCTTTGCGGAACAAGATCAAACATATTGGCAATAGAGTCTTTTAAGACAGTATTTTTAGTATAAATTCTCTCTGAAAGTAAGTTTTCCTTCTCTATAAAAGCAATTTGTTTTTTCATAGTAAAAATCGTACTATTTAAATCGATACGTTCTTTTTGAATTGCCTCTTTGTCTTGCAAAAATTTGTGATCTTTATACCGTAAAAAAGAATAAGTCGTAACTAGCATTATCAGCGTAATCCCGAAAAACGTGAAGAGCAATTGCATTTCACCCGAGATTACACTTTTTTTCCGAGCGTTCGTGTAGCTGTATTTCATTACTGCAATTCCGCCTTTGCCATCTCGCAAAGCTCCATATTCAAATCTATATGCCGTACATATACACTCAAAAACATCTCCTCTTCAAGATATTTTTTTAAATCCGGACTAAAACCCACTGCATCGGCAATATAAACTGTTTCGACAAATTTACTTTTAAATTTTTCATCCTTATAAAAATGATGAATAGAGTTCTGAATAAGTAAAAATCTTTGATAATCCGTATTGAAGCTCTCAACTTTCTGCTCGAGTGGTTTTTGATTATCTTCTTGATAAAATTCCTCTTCTATATCTTTGGCTTCTGAAAATTCATGAATATCCTCAATGCTGTCCAAGTCTTCAATATTGCCGAAATCATCAAGGCTGTCCATCTCATCATCCACATCTACATCATCCAAGTCAATGCTTTTTTCTAAATGAAGTTCTGCATCTTCTACATTGCCCTCATCCATTACAAGCTCTTCTGTATCCATATGTTTTTCCATATAAATATGATGCGCATAAAGTAACTCTGAATAATCAAATACACTTAAAGAGATATACTTTTCCTCAATAAGAATAAACATCGCCATATGTGTATCTATTTTATCCTGAAAAAATTTTGCCAATATTACAAATGAAGAAAAAACAAAATCTATCCCAATCTGATGATACTCTTTTTCTAAACCATTCAAATCATATTTTGATGTAAAGTAGGACCATTTATCTTTATAACATTTTACTTTCGAATTATTGACATCAAAATAAAGCTGCATGTTTTTATTTACGCATGTAGGTGCTGCCCCTTGCATAAGTGATTTATCCAATATGCTAACATAACTATAAGGGGATTCAAGGGTGTAGGAAGCTATAAAATTATTCATCGCAGAATTAATAGTCGTTGTCTCAAAAATTTCTTTTGCGCTGTCTATAACACTGTTTTTATTACATAATTCAATATATACCACGCTTCTTTCGCGCTCAACAACAATATTCACAAATACTTTAAGATATAAATTCTCAAAAAGTCTACCAAACATCACTTATCCGCGCCGCAAAGTGGATGTGCTTTGTTATAATTTTGCTGTTTCAATGCACTGCCTAATTTAGTATATATTTGTGTCGTTGCCATAGATGCGTGACCAAGCAGCTCACTCACATCTGCTATGGGAGCACCGTTGTTTAGCAGCGCAGTTGCATACGAATGACGCAATTGATGCGGAGTTACTTTTAAGGCAACCCTCTTAAAGACTTTAGTAACGATATATCTTAGACTATTTTCGCTTAATTTTTCGCTATTTTGTTCAAAAACAAATTTTTTAGCAGATGATGTTGCCAAATACTCATCGAGCAACTCTTTTGTTGAAGCAAGGAGAGGTACATCCCTTTGTTTATCCCCTTTGCCTAAAACTCTCACCCATTGCGTAGTAATATCACTTATTTTTAATGATGACAATTCTGAGATTCTTAACCCCAAAGTATAAAGCATAAGAACCACAAGTTTTTCCTCAGGTTTTGCGTATGTAAGTGCTTCTAAAATATTTTTGTGAGAAACAGGCTTCGGTAATGTTTTGGCTACTTTTACACTTTCATCGGCTTTGAAAACTATTCGTACACCTTGATCATTGAGGTACTGTGCAAATGACCGAAGCGCACTTAGTTTTTTGGAGATTGTTTTTGCATTCAAATGAGAAATTTTTAGCCTATACGGCATTAAGTTAAAAATAATCTCATCCTGTTCTTGTACCATTTCCACATGCCAAAGAGCTTCATTTAAAGCATCGGCATAAGTTTTTATCGTCAAATCAGAGTAGCCTCTTATCTCTTCAAGATATTGCAAAAACTCTTTTTTGTACTTATCTATTAACTTTTTCAAGAAGCTTCTCAAACCCGTTATGATATTTTGCGGCATCCTCTACTAAATCATTGTCTGTAATAACACTAGGAGCAAGTTTAATATACCCGCTTATCATAATTTGGCAAATTATTCTTATTTTGGCTTTGTCGGCATCTGAAATAATCTCATGATTTGCTATATCGTTAATTTGATTCATGTATGTTTTCGCGTCTTCTACATAGGAGGCATACTTCATGGAAGTGATAGATTGCGCCATAACGGTTGATGCCATACGATTATAAACATCCAAACTAAAAGCTTCTTTGGCTAAAACCAATGCTTCTTTGTAATCACCCATTTCATAATAATATTTTGCCTGTAAAGATTTTTCATAAGAAGGGTTTCCTAAAAAATAAATAAAAGTCAAAAAGGAAAAAAATAGTGCCAAAGATATGAGTAGCAATTTATTCGTCATGATCAAGCAACCTCTCTTTTATGTAAGTTCTGCACTCTGCAACATGCATATTACTTATGTCTATGAAATCAGTGATATAGTAGTTTATCGTCCCGAAAGGCTTTGGAATGATAAATTTATCCCAACTATTGAGCTGCCAAAACTTTGTAGGCTTCATCGAAACCAGCACTATTTTCACCTTCGCTTTTTGTGCCATAATAATCACACCCTCTGCCACTTCATGTCTTGGACCTTTTGGACCATCAGGAGTTATGCCCAAGTCACATCCGTTTTTGAGCTCTTTAATGGATTCTATCAAAGCTTTTGCTCCGCCACGGGTACTTGAGCCGCGAATCGCACTAAAACCAAAATAGCTGAGTGTTTTTGCAATCAAAGTTCCATCAAAATGCTCAGAAATAACTATTTTTGCTTCTTTATTTTTTCTGTATTTTCGGTAGGCATAAGGCGCCATAAGAAGTTCACCATGCCAAAAAGCCATGATAAATGTTTCCTCGGGCAAAGCTTGAGGAGCATGAAATATTTTTTTATTTGTAAGATACAAAAATCTAATAAGAAGTGAGCCTATAAAAGGGAAAAAAAGTAAAGATAAAGTTCGAAAAACTTTTTTAAGCAAGAATCTCACCTGTTAAAATAGTCCGACCTATGGAGGTAATTTTAACATCTCTTATTTCACCTAAGAGTTCTTCTGAGCCTTTGACTTTTATCACTATATTATTATCGCTTCTACCTGCAACAAAATTATCTCTGTTTAAATCTTCAAAATAAACCGTATAAATATTCCCGAGCAATGTAGCATTTTTTTCATCCAAAAGCTCGTTATGAAGTAGCTGAAGTGTGCTTAGGCGCTCAGAACCGAGCTCTTCATCAACAAGATTTGTAAAGGATTCAGCTTCCGTATGGGGACGAGGAGAATATTTGAAAGAAAAAATTTGATCAAATTTAACCTCTCTCATCACAGCTAAAGTCTCTTCAAAATCCTCAGCACTTTCACTGGGAAAGGCAACAATAATATCAGTGCTTATCGTTACGTCGGGACACATACTTCTCAGTTTCTCCACACGATTTAAAAACCATTCTTTTGAATACCCTCTTTTCATATCTTTGAGAACTTTTGTGGAACCGCTTTGAAGCGGCATGTGCATAGATTTGCATATTTTAGGATTTTTGGCAAATTCTTCTATAAATTCGTCGTCCATGTGAAAGGGGTGCGGAGAGGTGAAACGGATACGTTCTAGGCCTTCAATTTGACTGAGCCGTCTCAACAATTCAGTAAAATTTATTTTTTCTTGTGTACCGGAAAAACGGCGACCGTAATTATTGACATTTTGTCCCAAAAGAAAGATCTCTTTTGCACCCGTACTCACAGCTTTTTTTGCTTCATTGACAATCAGATACTCAGGAATAGAAATCTCTTCTCCGCGCGTTTGAGGTACAATACAAAAAGTGCAGGATTTGTCGCAGCCGATAGAAATATTGATGTAAGCTTTGTACGGGGATGAGCGAAAATCTTTAAAAGCAAATTCTGACTCATCATAATTGATGGCAATCTCGACTGCCTTGTCTTTGTGTAAAACTTCGGTGATTTTTGAGACATTTCTCGCTCCCAAAACAAAATTAACATAAGGTGCACGCTTAATAATCTCATCACCCAAATGAGATGCAGTACATCCGCAAACGCCTATTTTTGCACCCGCTTTTTTCTTTTTTTGAAACCCGCCAAGTTCTGAAAAAAGTTTATGTACGGGTCTTTCTCTCACAGAACAAGTGTTTATTAAAATCAAGTCGGCATCTTCAAAATTGTCGATTATTTCATAACCCTCTTTTTCTCGGAGTTCAGCAATCATATGCTCACTATCACGAGAGTTCATAGCACAACCAAGAGTCTCGACAAATAACTTTTTACTCATTTTTTTCTTAGCTTACAATATGAACTTGGTACATATATTCGTTATCTGAAAGTCCAAATTTTACTTCGCTCATATAAAAACTTTTTCCTTTTGCTTCAAAATAATCTTGAAGTTCAAGCAAATCTTTATGAGAATTTTCTCTGTCGAAATAAAAAATTATACTATCGTTTTTTTCGACCATTTGTTCTATCTTTGACAACTCGACTTTTTTAGGTTTTGCTTCTATGTCTGTTCTTGCAAATTTTAATTCCACTGTATTTCCTTTAATGTTTAACTATTATTATTCTTAATATAAAAGTCTTGCATTATATATAAACTCTACTAAAAAGTGTATTAAAGATGTTTTTAGAGATTTTGGATATAATTTCGTTACTTCATAAAGAAACCCCAAACTATTACATTTATTTTTTGTGAAACTACCCATCAAGAGGATACACATATGGAAAAAATTTTAGATATTGCCGAAGCAATCGCACATGAAAAAGGGCTTCAACCAAAACTAGTTATTGAAGCGCTTAAAACAGCTTTTATTCAAACTGCAAAAAGAGTTATAAACAATAAATTCAACTTTGAAGCACAAATAGATCAAGCTACAAAAAGTATAAAAGTAATTCAAATCATCACTGTAGTAGAAGACGATGACAAAAGACTTAAAAATGAAGAAACAGCTCCTGCCTATATCTCCATAAGCGATGCCAGAGAATATGATGATCAGGTTGAACTCGATGACCAACTCCAAATAGAGCATAACTTAGAAGATTACGGAAGAACTGCTGCGGCTTCTTTGCACCGTGAAATAGAATACCACGTTCAAAGACTTGTAGAAGATGAACTTTTCAACAAGTATAAATCAAAAATCGGCAATCTAGTTTCGGGTCGTGTTACACGAGTAGATTCTCAAAATAACACCTATGTAGAAGTGGATGAAATACGTGCTGTTCTTCCTATGAAAAGCCGTATCAAGGGGGAAATTTTCCGCGTAGGTGATCATATAAAAGCCGTTGTAAGACGGGTCGGCATGGATAAAGACAACGGGATACAAATTGAGCTCTCCCGTACTTCTCCGAAGTTTTTGGAAGAACTTTTAGCTTTAGAGGTTCCCGAAATCGCTGATGGAGCCGTAATAATAGAAAAATGTGCCCGTATTCCCGGGGAGCGCGCAAAAATTGCACTTATCAGTATGCATCCGCAAATTGATGCAGTTGGAGCAACTGTCGGGGTAAAAGGAGTTCGTATTAACGCTGTTTCTCAAGAACTTATCGGTGAGAATATCGATTGTATTGAATACACTAATATACCTGAGCTTTTTGTTTCACGCACAATGAGCCCTGCAATTATTTCTCATGTACAAATAATTAAAAATGCAGCAGGTGAAAATGAAAAAGCAATTATTACACTTCCAAGTGATCAAAAATCAAAAGCTATCGGAAAAAGCGGTATTAATATCCGCCTAGCTTCTATGCTCACGGGAATGAATATTGAACTAGTAGAAAATAATGCAAAAACTGATGCTATCGGTGAAGAGCCGCAAGAGCAAAAAGATGGAGTGGATGCATTAAAGGCTTTATTTAATTAGCCCTCTTGGCATGTGGATTTAATCTTAAAAGTATTAAATCCGCAAGCATATTTCCTAAAAGTGTTAAAAATGCGGTTATCATTAAAGTTCCCATAATAACCGGATAATCACGGCTCATAGCACTCAAAAAAAAGAGCTGTCCCATCCCCTCTATCCCAAAAATAGATTCCAAAATAACACTCCCTCCAATCAAACCCGGAAGCGACAAACCAAGCAAGGTAATGAGTGGCGGAAATAAATTCGGCAATATGTAATAACGAAGCATATCTTTTTTACTTATTCCACGCGATAGCGCAAAATAGTAATAATCACTTTTAAGTATCTCCAAGGTCAATGAACGGATATAAATAATCATGCTTCCAAGACTTACAAATACCATAACACCCACAGGCGACACCAAATGCCACAACATATCAAGATAATTTTTAAAACCGGTTTTTTCTTCCAAAGAATGTAAACCCGAAATTGGGAGCAGTTCTAAATTTACGCTAAACAAAAGGATAAAAAGAAGTGCCAAATAAAAAGAGGGCATAGAAAAAGAGATGAGTGATATTTGTCGGATGAGATAATCTACTTTTTTTTCATAGTGCAAAGCAGATTGAATTCCAAGATACAAAGAGATGACAAATACGACAATAAGTGCCGCAACATTCATAGCAAGGGTAACGGGGAGTCTTTTTAATATCTCTTCGCCTACATCCTGACCGCTCACAAAAGAGATACCGAAATTTAAAGTAAGCATATTTAAAACCCAATCGGTATATTGCTGTACTAACGACTTATCTAGCCCATACACTGCTTTTAACTGTGCTATGGCTTCTTTTGTCATATTCGGATTAAGTTCACCGGCGCCAAAGAAACTATTAGGTGCAGAGTGTATAGCTACAAATGATATAAGAGAGATAAGAAGTAACATAAAAAGTAAATAAAAAAGTTTTTTGCTTAGTTCTAACATGAAGGGATTATATCGAAAGTAAAGTTTAAAACTCCATTTTCCCCTACATAAAAAGGGAAAATGGATAATACTAGAGTATTATAGAAATTAGAAGTTTAGCGTTACGTATGCTTGAACTGTATTTGTAGCGTCTGCTTTAGCTACCTTAGCATTAATAATTGCCAATGTAGCATCTAATGGACCAAAAGATTGACCAGCAGTTAAAGTAAACTCTGTTAAATCATTAGGACCTGTGTTTTTTGCTTGATCTGCGTAAGTATAATAAACACCGAAGTCAGCAACATCTTGTACAGGAACTTCAACTGTTAAATTGTATGCAACTGTATCGGCTTGTGTAACACGTCCGTAGTTCCACCATGCTTCAGTATAAAGCTTAGTTTGTGCAGTGTCCATAGCTGTTGCAGTGTTAAAACCGGCTGAGTGATCTTTATCAACAGCAGAATAAGCAACTTTTGCAGTAAACATATCTTTCATTTCATAACCTAACATTACAGCATATACACTAGAATCTACATCACCAAGAACCAATGCAACATTTTCTAATGTAGCACTACTTTTTTCAATTGTAATGTTAGAATATTGAGCACCTGCCATCATTCCTTCCATACTTAAATCAGCTTGCAACCAATATGCCTGAGCTAATTTAGATACGTCATAGTACCAAGCTTGTGCAGTTAATGGCTCAACTGAATTGTTCACAACACCTAATGCATATGCACCGTTTTCACCGTAAGTAGCGAAGTTACCGTCAGCATTTACTATTGGACCCATTGCCAAGTCTAATGCTTGAACATTGCTTTGTGCATTTTGACCAAAAGCTTCAGTACCATTGCCTGTGCCTACAAATGCAGCAACTAC
>DZBD01000001.1:19223-81586 GCA_022729795.1 Sulfuricurvum sp.
AAATTTATTATTTATCTTCTCTTAGATCCCAAGCAAGCCCTGTTTTTCCATCTGCAGTTTTTGCGGCTGCTGCCATGCCCATTATATTGTACCCTGCATCTACATAGTGGATTTCACCCGTAACACCCGAAGCCAAGTTGCTTAGCAAATACATAGCAGAATTACCCACTTGCTCGATTGTTACATTTCTTTTAAGTGGAGAATTTACTTCATTCCAATTGAGAATTTGTTTAAAATCACCTATTCCTGCAGCTGCAAGCGTTCGGATTGGACCGGCAGAAATTGCATTGACTCTTTGCCCTTTTGCACCTAAATCTACCGCCATATAACGGACAGTTGATTCAAGAGCAGCTTTTGCTACACCCATTACATTGTAGTTTACTATATATTTTGGTCCCCCAAGATAGGAGAGTGTCAAAATCGAAGCATCATCGGCTAATACGCTCTCTAAGCGATTCGTTAAATCAATAAGTGAAAAAACAGAGATATCCATAGCAATTTGAAATGCCTGTTTTGTAGTCTTTAAAAAAGGCTCGCTAAGTGCTTCTTTTGGAGCAAATGCAACAGAATGAACGAGAAAATCTATTTTGCCAAAGTCTTTTGCTATCAACTCTGCAATCCCAGCCATATGTTCTTCATTAGAAACGTCCAGTTCATAGACTTTATCGCTGCCAAATGAGTCTGCCAAGGGCACTACTCTTTTTTTAAGTGCATCATTGAGGTATGTAAATGCAAGTTCTGCTCCTTGCTCGTGACAAGCTTTTGCTATGCCGTACGCAATCGACTTATCATTCGCAAGTCCTACGATAAGACCTTTTTTGCCTTTCATTATCATCTATATTTTCCTTATTTTTTTATATTTTCTAGCTCTTGTGCATATCCTATCATCGTACACATATCATGCACGTTTAAAGCAGCACTGCCTACCAAAATTCCATCCACCCCATCAAGAGCTAAAACATCCTTGGCATTTGTTACTTTTACACTTCCTCCATAAAGAAGCGGAGCAGAACATTTCTCTTTTAATTTTAAATGTAAAGATGAAATATCTTCCAAAGTGGGAGTAAGACCTGTTCCAATTGCCCAAACCGGCTCGTAAGCTACGATGAGATTGGCATAATGAACATCTATACCGATGTATTGAGCATCAAGGTACTCTGCCATTTTTTCATCACCTGATTCTCTCACTTCTAGCGGCTCGCCGATACAATACACTATAGTGAAGCCAAGTGCTTTATAAAAATCAAATTTTTTCATGATTTGTTCTTGAGATTCACCTAGAATATGACGGCGTTCACTGTGACCTATTAAAATAGTTTTTATTCCAAACTCTTCTAACTGCTCAAGCCCTATCTCTCCCGTATATGCGCCGTTAACGGTAGCGTATGCATTTTGAGCACCCACAGTCAACTTTCCGGCATGTGGATTTAAACTCGAAGCAGTAGGAAAAACAACAACTTTTTGTGAAATATCATGTGCATTTAAAAAACTCTCTAACGCATCCATATATTCCTGCGTCTGCTTTCTCGTTAGATTTGTTTTTAAATTTGCGGCAATAATCATTAGACTATGCCTCTTCTTTTTTAATCAACGGCAAAACTCCGGGTAAAATTTTACCCTCCAATAATTCAAGAGAAGCACCGCCTCCCGTAGAGATAAATGTCATCTCTTCATCGAGTCCGATTCTTTGTACCAAGTCTGCCGTATCCCCGCCGCCTACAACAGTTGTAGCATAACTATCCGCAACAAAGTGTGCTATTTTGTTTGAACCGCGAGCAAATTTTTCCATTTCGTACACACCCATAGGTCCATTCCAAAGAACAGTTTGCACATCATTGAGAACCTCTCTATAAAGTCGTACCGTTGCTGGTCCAATATCTAAGCCCATCCAGTTATCCGGAATTTCCTGTGCCGAGACAAGTTTACTCACAGAATCTTCCGCAAATCTTTCTGCCGCGACCACATCCACCGGAAGATAAAATTTCACTCCAAGACGTCTTGCTTCATCCATAATATGCTGCGCATCTTGTAAAAGATCATCTTCAACTAGGGAAGCGCCGATATTGTAACCCATCTGCTTTAAAAATGTAAATGCCATCCCTCCGCCAATAAGAACTTTATCCACTTTTGGAAGCAAGTTCACGAGTGCTTCTAATTTTCCTGAGACTTTCGAACCTCCTACAATGGCGGCAAAAGGGCGTACCGGCTGTTGAATAAGTTTTCCAAAAAACTGAATCTCTTTTTGAAGTAAAAATCCTGCTGCTTTATGCTCTTCATCAAAAAGATGAGTAATTCCTTCCACTGAAGAGTGTGCTCTATGGCTTACTCCAAAAGCATCGTTAACATAAAATTCTGCCATTGAAGCTAATTTTTCAGACAATTCTAGTTCATTTTCCGTTTCACCCGGTTCGTAACGAAGATTTTCTAAAAGTAAAATTTCAGTCTCTTTAAGAGCTTTGGCTTTTGATATAGCATCTTCACCCACTACGTCTTTAGCAAGAATAACATCTCTTTTTAAAAGTTGCTGTAATCTTTTTGCAACAGGTGCCAGTGAATATTTTTCAATAACTTTGCCATCGGGTCTGCCTGAGTGCGATGCAAGGATTACGGCACAATCTTGGTCAATACAATAGTTGATAGTTGCCAATGCCGAACGTATACGTCTGTCATCTGAGATATTTCCGAATTCATCCATAGGAACGTTAAAATCACATCTGATAAAAACTTTTTTACCCGCTAAATCCAAATTTTTTATATTTAAAAGTTCCATAATAATCTCCCTTATTTACTAATATGAAGAGCCATATCTAACAATCTTGTAGAATAGCCCCATTCATTGTCATACCAAGCCATGATTTTCACCATATTGCCATCCACCACTTGCGTCAAATCCTCTGCTATTATTGCACTGTATTCACACCCCACAAAATCTTGAGATACACGCATCTCTTTATCTATGAGAATGATGCCTTTGAGTTCAGTCTCTGCCATTTTATTTAATACCGCATTCACTTCCTCTTTTGATGTTTTTCTACTCACAAGAACATTTAAATCAAGCATCGAAACATCGGGCGTCGGAACACGCACGCTTTGTCCATGAAGCTTGCCTGCGAGTTGTGGAAGAACCAAATTAATAGCTTTTGCGGCACCGGTTGAAGTGGGTATCATATTGATTGCACCGGCACGTGATCTACGTTTGTCTTTTGAATGTTTAACATCTAAAATATTTTGATCATTCGTGTAGGAGTGAATCGTTGTCATGAGACCTTTTTCAATCCCAAAGGCTTCATCCAATGCTTTGGCGATGGGGGCAAGACAGTTTGTAGTACAAGAAGCATTGGAAACTATTTTTTGACCCTCATACAGTTTTTCATTCACACCCATTACAAAAGTAGGAGTTAGTAGATCATTTGAAGGCGCAGAAAAAAGAACCTTGGAAATACCGTTATTAATGTGAATCTGTGCAGCTTCTTGCGTTAAAAAAACACCCGTACATTCTAAAACCATTTCAGCGCCGCAATCTGCAAAGCTAAGATTTTTAGGTTCACTATCATTAAATACTCTGATTTTCTTTCCGTTAACTAATATATTTTTTTCATCAATTTGTTCAACGCTACTTTGAAAAGTTCCGTGTACCGAGTCATTCTTAAAAAGATATAGCATCGTATCTATACTTGCCAGATCATTTATAGCAACAACTTCGATATCATCCCTTGTTGCTGCTATTCGGGCGACACAGCGACCGATTCGCCCAAACCCGTTAATTGCTATTTTTAGCGCCATTATTTCCCCTGATAAAAATTATATTCGGTTATTTTATCCAAACTTAGTTATAATTTTAATTAAAATGAAAACTATTGCGCTTTTTGGCGGCTCCTTCGACCCGCCGCATATCGGTCACGAGGCTATTGTTAAATCTTTATTGAAACTCGAATATATTGATGCCGTAGTTCTGATGCCAACTTTTTTGAATCCGTTTAAATCTCAATTTCATGCCTCGGCAGATCTCAGATTAAAATGGCTGAAAGAGATTTTTTCTTCTTATAAAAATGTGGAAATACAAAGCTACGAAATAGATCAAAATAGACCTGTTTCGAGTATAGAGAGTGTAAAATATCTTTTAAAAACATACAAAAAGATATATTTAGTGATCGGTGCCGACAACCTCCGTTCACTTGATAAATGGGACCGATACGATGAGCTAAAAAAGTTAGTGACATTTATAGTGGCATCACGACAAAACATAACTATACCCCAAAGCTTTATAAAGCTGGATATAGACGTAGATATTTCTTCAACTGCTCTAAGAGAGCATATAGATTTATCAAAACTCTCACAAAAATGTGCGTTAGAAATAAATAAATTTTACAAGGAAAACAATGCAAAATAGAATAGAAAAAATCGTATCGGTTCTTGATACAAACAAAGCTGAGGCGATTGAGGTTTTTGATTTAAGAAATAAAAATTACTTTGTAAGTTATGCAATTATTGCTTCATCACTCGGGACTAAACATACGGTAGCACTTCTTAATCACTTAAAAACTGCCTTAAAACCTGAGGAAACTTTTATCAATATAGATGAGAGCGGAGACTGGATTGTGATAGATTTGGGAGATATACTCATCCATATCATGACTCCGGAATATAGAGTCAAATATGATATGGAAACTTTTTTAAGCAAGTTAGCCGAAGGGAAAGAGGGAGAGAGTCTTTAGAATAAAGACTCCACTATTTCCACATGCCATGGCATGTGGAAATCATTAATGTATTTTCTCTAGTGTAGAATTATTTTCTATTTTTTTATCTTCAATATGGTTCTCAAGTATATCTTTGAGCACATAAATAGAATCTACATATTTTACAGGTTCCTCTCCTCTTGCATACCCGTATTTTAATGTTTGATTGTATTTTTTCTTAGACAATAAAGGCAAAGCACGCTTCAAATCAGTCCAAATATTTTCATTTAGTCCTAATCTCTTTGCCAAAGCCTGCGCATCAGTCACATGTCCCAACCCGATATTATAGGCTGCAAGAGCAAATTTAAGACGATTCTCCCCTTCCACTTCTTTTGGTAAGAGCTCCAACATCTTTTTCAAATGCCTTGTTCCACCTAATATGCTCTGTTTTGGATCTGTTCTATTCTCAATTTCTAATATTTTTGCAGTCTGCAAAGTAAGCATCATAAGCCCTTTCACCCCTGTAAAACTTATAGAGTTTGGATTCCAATACGATTCTTGATAAGAGATAGCGGCAAGAAGCGTCCAAGGAAGAGAATGTTTTTCTCCGGCTTCAACAAATAAGTGTTGATATTTTGGTAACCTCACTTCAATTCTTTTATAAAATACCGTAGTGTCATAATAATCAAAAAATTGCATATCACTATAATAATGGTCTTTTAACTGTGCCATGGAACCGTCTTGGTTAAAGCCGTTAAACCATGCATACATATCGGCTGCAAGTTCTTTTGAATCAGGTGCTAGAACCCATGCCAACTGCTCTCTCTCACTAATAGTAAATGCTGAAACTATCTCCGGATAATACCTTAAATTAAGTGCATATATATTTGAATCGGCTATCGTACAATCTATCTCATTTGTTGCTACTTGTGCAAGTAACTCTTCAGTAGAATATTCCGATGTGAATGTGACGTTTATATCGTATCCTTGGCTTTGAAGAGAATGGATAGTTTCGCTATAACTAGTATCGTCTCCAACGCTTATTCGAAGACTTGCCAAGCTTTCAATATCCCTTGGAAAATTATTTTTACCTAGCATTCCACGGTTGCAGATAACTTGTTCTTGTACTTCAAAATAGGAAGGTCCAAAGTTAAAAGTTTTCTCTCTCTCTTTTGTTTTTGCCAGAGCTGCCGATGTGATATGAATGTTTGGATTTTTACTAAGCTCAATCGCTTCTTTAATAGTATTTGCCGTAGTTATATTTAAATCAACTCCCAAATGCTGTGCATATGCATTCAATAAATCATACTCAAAACCCTGAGGACCGTCTGTCCCTATATAATATGCAGACGGGGCGTTCAGAAGTACGACATTGAGTTGCTTTTTTCTTTTTATAGTATCTAAATAGGTTTTTGTAGTATGAACCGAACTGTATGATGTTCTACTCATCCATCCAAAGGCAAAAAAAGATATCGCAAAAGATAACAGTAATAAATGCTTTATATATTTATTCATTTTAGTAGTTTACATATATAAACTTATGCAAAAATAAAACGGTTCACGCCGTTATCATATTCATGAGCTAAAACCTGTCCATGTGCCTTGAGGATAGAGTCCACCAAATAGAGTCCAAGTCCAAAACTATTTTTAGCCGGATTATCTTTCGTAAACGGTTCTATATAGTATTGGAGGGGATGTGAGATACATTCCCCTTTGCTTTCAAAACAAAGTTCACCCTTACTAAGTAATATTTTAACATGTGCATCCCGCGAATACTTGATTCCGTTATCTATCATATTTTTAATTGCCGTAGTGTAGAGTCTATAGCTTGCAAATATTTTAACATTAGCTTTGACGTCTACGCTGACGCCGCTTCTATCGACCATAGCCATATCTATTGCACCGTCTATTATATCTACGAGGCGGTACTCTTTAAAATCACTTTTATCATCAATACTTGTCACCTCTTCTATTAATGCAAATTCGGTAATGAGGCTTTCCAACCTTCCAAAAATAGAGATAAATCTATCTTTATGCTTTTGAGAATCCAGCATCTGAGTGACTATTGTGCCCTTTGCTATAGGCGTTTTTAATTCATGCATAAGATTTCGCAAAAAAAGTGTACGAGAATCCAAGATAGTTCTTATCTTCACCCTTGCAGATTCAAGTTCGTTGGATACAGATGCGATTTCATCATTGCCTCTTGCCTTAAAAGAGATGTTCATATTGCCGTTTCCAAATAAAACAATTTTTCTTCGAAGTCTTATCAAGGGTTTTAATTTTTGTAAAATCAGGAAAAAAGAGACAGTAATTACCGTAATAATCACTGTGTACGTATAAAGCACATTCCAATTGCTGTATCCTTTAAGCTCTTCATCTTTTATAAGAATAGAACCCTTAGGTGTTTCAATATAAAAATAGATAGTATTCTTATTCTCAATCATAGTAGCTCTCAAATCACTCACTACTTGTTGCGTATAAAAGCCTTGTTCACTCAACATCAATGAAGCATCCACACTTTTAAAGCCTTCACGCTTGAGAACACTGCCTTTTTTTATTACTGCTTTTTTATTGTGTTCATCTTTTTCTATTAAAAGTTTGTAAACAGCCAAGTTGGCTTCGAGCATAATATCGGGATTTCGTACTTGCTGATGTTCGCGGTATATTTGTGTAATAATGGAATATTTGGTAAAAATGTGGTCTATATACTGTTGTTTATTGAGTTTATAAAACTCCAAAAACACTGCGCTGACACTGGTGAGTGTCACCACAAAAGCAAAGAGCACAGTGATTAAGACAGCGTGTTTTTTCATTTAAGCAGTTTGTATCCAACTCCCCTGACGGATTCTATAAGAGCCTTGTCCCCTAGTTTATTTCGAATACGACCTACCATAACATCAATACTTTTGTTGGAAGAATCTTCATTAATCGCATTGACGTTATGAATCAAATCTTCACGTGAGACAACGAGCCCCTGTTTTTGAATCATATACGAAAGTATTCCGAATTCCGCATTCGTAAGATCTATATTTCTCCCTTTGTACGTAATAACCATTGTTGACTTATCACACTTAAAATCACTTTTAGATTCTTCTTTTGCTTCTGTTTTTGCCGCATATCTACGCAAAACTGAATGTATACGAGCTTCTAACTCTCTTGGGTCATAAGGCTTAGGAAGATAATCATCCGCACCGAGTTCAAGAGCCTTAACCTTATCCGTCACGTCACTTCTTGCCGAGGAGATAATAATAGGAATATCCTGTCTCTCACGGATAGCCTCACAAACTTCCAAGCCGTCCATTCCCGGAAGTGTCAGGTCTAAAATCACCAAATCAAATGGCTCCAACTTCAATATACTTACTGCCTTAAAAGGGTCGTCTTCTGTAACAACCTCAAACCCGAATTGCTCAAGATATTCTGTTAAAATCTCTGCTAATTCCAAGTCATCTTCAATCATTAATATTTTATTCATGAGCAAATTTTAACGCATGCGAACTAATAAGGAGTTAATAGGCAAAATTTTACTCTCCGATTCTTATAGAACAGGGTCTTTCTTGCACTTTATCTTCGCTGTATTTATTTAGAACGTTTAAAAAGCAATCACTATTGTTTAAAAACAATTGCACTATTTTTGGATCAAATTGCGTACCGGAATGCTCTTTTATATAATGGAGCACATCATTGATATGCCATGAATCCTTATATACTCTTTTATTGATAAGGGCATCAAAAACATCCACCAAAGAGACTATTCGTGCAGATAACGGGATTGCTTCACCGGAGAGTTCGTGAGGGTAGCCGCTCCCGTCATATTTTTCATGATGATAAAGTGCTATATCTGTAGCTATCTTCCCAATCTTTGGGTCACTATGAAAAGCTCGTTGGATAAGCTGTTCACCCTTGGTAGTATGGAGTTTCATCTCACTAAATTCAGCCTCTGTAAGCTTGCCCGGCTTACAGAGGATACGGTCGGCAACCGTAATTTTACCTATATCATGCAAAACAGACATTTTTGCTATAATTTTTGCCTCATCTTCATAGATTCCTAAAAGTTTTGCCAAGATATAACTATATTCACTAATTCGCTTTACATGAGAGCCTGTTTCTGCACTTCGAAACTCGGTTATATCAGATAAAAGCATAATAATATCTTCATCAAAACCTGAACGGATAGTATCAAAAAGCTCAATTGTTTCTATATTATGATAAATTCTAGCGTAAAATTCATCGCGAGAAAACGGCTTTGTTATATAATCGTTTGCACCGTCTTTGAGAAAACGGCTAGTAGTGTAGGAGTTTGTCTCAGATGTTAAAACAACAATGCTCAAATCTTTTTTTGTTCTTTTCTTGCGCACTTGTCGAACCAATTCCAATCCATCCATTAACGGCATGTGGAAATCGGTAATTATAAGCTCTATTTCTGGATGCATCTCCAACTTTTTCAGAGCTTCTATCCCGTTGGAAGCGGTGAGAACTTTAAAACGGTGAATCACAAGATTTTGTTTTACGTAATTTGCATACAAAGAGGAATCATCCACGACTAAAATAAGTTTATTTTTATTGGACTCTAACTGGCGAAGTTTTTCAATAACATAAATAATATTCTCATATCTCTCTTTAAGAACATAATCTACAATATTCGCACTCTCAAAGCCATCTCTAAAATCTTCATCAAATATTCCCGTAAAAACAATCGGAGCGATATTGTGCTTGTTTAAAAGTGAAATAATTTCACCGCTATGCGCATCGGGGAGGTGCATATCGGCAACGGCAAATTCATACCGTGTATTATGCAAAAACGTTTCTGCTTCTTGGTACGTGGTGGCAATATCAAAAGTAAAATTTGTATATTTCTTCAAGAGATCCTCAAAAACTCTACAAAGCATTTGAGAATCTTCTACAATAAGTAATTTTCCCACGCAATTCCCCTTTATAAACAGAGTATACCTAAAAATATAATTTTATAAAATAATTTTTACCGTGTTATACGCAATAAATGCTAAGCTATACGCCACTATAGAGGTAAACGCCAAAAGGTAGAAAAAGTACTTTATTCCGCCTGCTTCACGGGTAAAAACAATAGAAGCGGCAAGACACGGCAGATAAACCATAATCACAACGATAAATGAAACAGCGGATGCAAAAGGGATATTTTTGGAAATAGCGGCAATCAAAGAGCCGTTTTGCTCGTTTGCATCCTCTCCTAGAGAATATAAAACTCCCAAAGTAGAAACAACAACCTCTTTGGCGGCAAGCCCTGCCTGAAGTGCAATACTCATTTTCCAATCAAATCCAAGAGGTTCAAAAAGAGGTTCAGAAAATTTTCCGATTTGACCTAAATAGCTTTGTTGCAGATTTTCTTCTGCGAGTTTATTTACAAGTGCTGTTTTTTCTTTTTCATTTTGGATATTTTCTATCTTAAGGGTAAACTCTTTTTGAAGCTGTGCATTGTGAGGATAATTGCTCAAAAACCAAACAAGCAACGATGCCGCTGCGATAAAAGTTCCCGCTTTTTTCAGATACATCCAAGTTTTCGTAACAACCGTATGCCAAATAAGTTTTGCAGAGGGAAGTCTGTATTTGGGCATCTCCATAACAAAAGGTTCATCTACCCCTTTGAATGCCGTGAGTTTGAGTATTTTTGCAGCTACAAGACCCAAAAGTGCGCCTGAGATATAAATTATAAAGAGAACCGTTCCCGCCTTCTCGGGAGAAAAAAATGCACCTGCAAAAAGCACGTATACAGGAAGTCTTGCACCGCAACTCATAAACCCTATAATAAAAAGAGTCAAAAGCCTATCTCTGTCATTTTTTAAAATTCTCGCACTCATATAAGCAGGAATGGAACATCCAAACCCCGTCACAAGCGGAATAAAAGACTGTCCGTGAAGTCCAAACTTATGAAAAAATCCATCTAATAAAAAGGCAACTCTTGACATATATCCCGTGCTCTCAAGAAGTGCTATACCGATAAACAAAATAATAATATTGGGAACAAAAAGTACAACAGCGCCCACTCCCCCTATAATTCCGTCTACAATTAAGGAACGGACATCATCATTTGGTATGGTTGTTCCGATGGTATTGCCAAACCAAGCAAAAAAACCGTCAATCCATTCCATAGGGATAGAGCCTATTTCAAAGGTAATCTGAAAAAGAAACCACATAAAAAAGAGAAAAATCGGAATTCCTAGTATCGGATGGATTAAAATACTATCTATCTTTTCTGTTAAGGTTTTTCTTTCATCAAGTTTTTCCTGTTTTAAAACCTCAGCAACTACACCTCTGTTAAATGAAGCATATTCTTCGGCAAAAGCTTCTTTGATATCATCGCTGTCGTGATGCAATTCCACATGCCGAGATGCATCTATAAGAATAGGCTGCAACTCCGTCCAAATAGGGTTGTCATGAATTCTAGTATATGTTTTTTTATTGTTTTTGAGAAGATTAATGGCAACATTTCTGTAAGAGTTCACAGCATCGTACTTATGTTTCGTTAAGTAATCCACGATGATGGCAATTTCCTCCTCAACGGCTTCGCTAAAGATAAGTTTTGACTCATCTCTGCTTGTCTCGGATTGGCGTATCACAGCTTCGATAAGCTCTTTTATCCCCATTTTTGTAGCAGCAGACACCTTTACGCAAGGGATTCCAAGAAGAGTCGACATATACTCGGCATCAATCAGGACCCCCTCTTTGTCTGCCTCGTCACTCATATTTAAAGCAATAACGATAGGCTTGCTCATACTCATCAGTTCTGAGCTTAGCTGAAGATTTTTTTCTAAATTTGTAGAGTCAACTACATTAATAATTAAGTCATAACTCTCAGCGCAGAGGTAATCATGTGTCACCCGCTCTTCTATAGTGTAATCTGTAAAAGCATATGTTCCCGGCAAATCTACAACCGTAAAATGGTAATCTTTATAATCAAATAAGACCTCCGATTTTTCCACCGTCACACCGGTAAAATTTCCTACATGCAAATGTGCGTTGGATATAGAGTTGATAAGCATACTCTTTCCAACGTTTGGCTGACCGACTAGAGCTATTTTTATATGCTTTGCAATTACAGGGCAAAACTTTCCAATCGTATCTTTCATATCTCTTGCACCTCAATCAAGTCTGCTTCTTTAGCTCTTAGAGCAATTCTCATTTTTCCCACTTTTATCTCTATGGTACTTTTTGCAGGTGAATGTTCTAATACTTCTACGAGTGCTTCTTTCATAATTCCAAAAGAGATAAGTCTTTGCTTTAATTCTGAAGATGCATTCAGTTTCACCACTTGTAACTTTTCGCCTCTTTTGGCTGTTGATAATTTTTTCATACCATCTTCTTTAAGTCTCTTTATTTTTTATAATGATAATAAATATCATATTAATGCTTGTTGAATTAAAAAGAATAATCCATTCTCATATGAACTCTATCAAAATCATTAATAGTATCCGTTGAACAGTAGCGAGTATATATTACTTCTACTTTGAGTTTATCATCCGGTTCATAAGCAGCAATCACATCTTTTTCTATTATTTTATTTTCACCTTGATAGAGCTCTCCGTAGACTAACTCCGCTACAAGCCCATCGAGTCCCGCATTCACAAAATCATATCCGGCACCGATTCTAAAAGCTTCACTGTCTTTACGCGATATTTCGGAGATAGCTTCTATGGTGGCTTCATCCAAAGAAGTAAAATAAGGTCCTCCTCCAAATCCGTTGCTAATAAAATTTCCCTCTTTCACAAAAGCTTTGTTGTAAGACCCTCCAAAATACAATCCATTATAATCTATAAGAGTCATGACACCCAAAACATTTCCCGCTATTGCAGAATTCTCCAACTCTTGAAGATTACTTGCCTGAACCCCATAGTCGATGTGGAAAGAATCACTATCAAGAAAATATCTGCCAGAAATTTCAGCATAAGAGATAGCGCTCATTTTATCAATATAGTTGTACCAAAAAGAGAATTCTCCCTCTGTGTCGTACTTATATATCAACGATGCGCTCGTCATCCCATTACTCTCTTCATTGACCAAATTTTTAAATTTATCTTGTGAGAATACGATATCGTCTTGGGAATCATAACCCGCCCATTTTTTTATATGTACAAGTTGTGTTGCCAGTGACTCGGTATATTTTATATTCGCCCAAGCCCCTTCAAAAGTATTGGGTGCCATACGAATATCATCACTATTTGCATAGGGTGTATCAATTTTTATACGCCCTATCTTTGCATCTACACGCTCATCGGAATAACTCACATCAGCTTCTGCAAGATAAGCAAAGGAATCTTTGTCTATATTAAAAAAATCCTCGTTTAAAGTATTTTTATCTTGATTGACAAAGCCTAAATTTTGAGAAATATAAGTCGCAATATGAAGCCCGAAGCCTTTATAAGCGGCGGTTCGTATTCCAAATTGTCCGCCAATGACACTTGCAGATTTTTCTTCTTTTAGAATATTACTAATTTTGTGCGCACCTCTAATATATGCCAATCGTACTGTCCCGTAAGCATCTGCATATTCAAACATCTCATCAAAGTTTTTTGCTTCTTTGGGGAGTTTCAGCGTTTCTTCTTCAAATCTTCCCGGCATTTTTGAATGGATTAAACCGCCCTGTTCTAATGGCTCTGCTTTTTTTTCTATTATCTGAGGTATCGCTTCATCTCCAAGCGCTATGTACATCATATCAATCATCTTTTTCCTTCGTATTACTTCTTTTTAGCCAATTTTTATTTCAGCTTCATTTATGCATGGTATTACTTCCATCCAAAATATAATCTTAAAGAGATAATAGCATTAATCATCTTTTGACGCATTTGTGAGTTTTGTTTTTTATCCCTTTTGTTGGATATAATTTCACGAAAAGGCAAGAGATGAAATTTTTATTCAATCCTACATCCCACTTTAACTTAGCAAATCTTTTTACATTCGTGAATATTACCGCTGGTCTGAGTGCAACCTATTTTATTACACAAAATAACTTCTTCCTAGCTATTGTTTTGGCTTGGATTGGTGGTGCTTTTGATATTTTTGATGGAAAAATTGCTAGAAAATACAAACTTTCCAACGAGTTTGGTATTCAACTCGATAGCTTTGCAGATTTTTTAAGTTTTGTTTTGGTGCCTGTATTTTTAATTTTTCAAGCCGTCTATTTCACCTCACTCTCTGGCATGTGGATTCTTGCAGCTTCCATCATTAGTATATACTATGTTATTTCAGGTCTGAGACGGCTTATCAGTTTTAATATTCATGCAGATGTGGGAGAAGTTGCAAAATTTTTCACAGGTGTGCCGACTCCGCTTGGTGCGATTTTACTCTGGTTGGTTTATCTTTCTCATGCATATGGATTTATTCCTGCGTACGTAGTTTTGGTTCTCATGATTGGTATCGGATGGAGCTTGAACTCTACTCTTAAAGTTCCCCATCCCTAGGCTTTAGCATGCAAAACAAAAGATTATCCGGACTAGATATTTTCAGAGGCTATGCCATTGTGTTAATGGTGCTATTTCATTTTTGTTTTGATTTAAACTATTTTAAAATGATTCACATAGATATGCATCATGATATTTTTTGGGTTACTTCTCGATATTTTATAGTTATATTGTTTGTCTTTAGCGCAGGAATAAGCCTCAAACTCGCCCACCAAGATACAATCTCCTTGCAAAAAATAAAAAAAAGAGTGCTTCTCTTGGGTATTGCTTCTTTAGCGGTGAGTATCGGCAGTTACGTGCAGTTTCCAAACACATGGATTTATTTTGGAGTATTGCATTTTATGTTTGTAAGTTCTCTTTTGGCTCTGGCGTTTCTAAAAGTTCCTCTTTTGGCACTTTTTACCGCCTTACTTATTTTTTTAGGCTCATTTATGGGCTGGTTTCATATGCATTGGCTCTATTCTATACTCCAAGCACCGCTTCATTTGCCTGTGAAATATACCGAAGATATGGTGAAATTTTTCCCTTGGTTTGGAGTGATGCTTCTTGGGATATCTTTTGGAGGATTACAGCTTCACAAAAAAGTTTTTGAGAGAGAATTTTTCAATGCACCTACAAAAATAAACGGTTTTTTCACCCTCCTTGGCAAAAATTCCTTAGTTATTTATTTAGTGCATCAACCGATTTTGTTTGCTTTGTTTTTGCTCTATAAAAAATTGTAAGACTACTATTATTTGCTGTTAACTGCGTATTTTCCGCTTCCAAGCAAAAAGATAACAATTGCCAGTACAAAATAAAATAATGGCAACTCTATCAGAGGCGCGCCATGTTTGCCCAAGCTCAAAAACGTGTTCCCGTATGCCAAAAAGATTGCCATCGCCATATTGAGTGCTAGAAATAAAGAAGCGATTCTCGCATATATTCCCAAAATAATAAAGACGGGAACAATCACCTCCCCAATAAACACCCCATACGCCACAAAAGCTGGCAATCCGGCATTTACGGTGAGTTGTTGCACCCCGCTTATACCATGCAACATCTTATCTATGCCGTGAAAAAGCATCATCGCTCCCACAAGAAGTCTCAAAAGCAACTTGGATATATCTACGCTCGAAAACATTATTGACCCTCCACATGTTTTTCTCTGAATCTACAGTTTCCCACAGTAATCACTTTCCCTTTTTGGATAGCCTCTTTTACATAAGAGAGTGTCCCTTTTGGATCAGCATCACCGACCTCTTCTTCAATAATCTTTAAAAGATCATCCTCTTTCGTATCCGTCCATTTTTTTTCATAGGTGTATTGTGTTTGTATTTTCATAAAAACATCATAGCAAAATCTCTCTTTTACTTCGGCATGTGGAATTCCACATGCCATGGTTTAGTTCTTTTTTCGGGATTCCACTCTTTTATAAAGAATCGGCAAAATCAAAAGTGTCAGCAAAGTAGAGCTCACTAGTCCTGTTATCACGACAATAGCAAGAGGTTTTTGTATCTCAGAACCCGGTCCGCTTGCAAATAACATCGGCACAAGACCAAAAGCAGCAATAAGCGCCGTCATAAGAACGGGTCTTAAACGTCTCTTTGCTCCTTCGTTTACAGCATCTTCTAGCGACATAGTTTTGATAAGTTCATTAAAATAACTCACCATCACCACCCCATTAAGAACGGCGATGCCCAGCAAAGCAATAAAACCCACAGATGCCGGAACCGATAAATAATTCCCGCTAAAATACAGTCCGAGAATACCCCCGGTAAGAGCCAGCGGAATCATCGCAAAGACGGCAACTGCCTGAGCGATGGAGCCAAAAGTAAAAAAGAGAATCATAAAAATAACACTCAAAGCTATCGGTACGACAACAGAGAGGCGCGCCATGGTTCGTTGCTGATTTTTAAATGCTCCTCCGTATTCAATTTTATATCCGACGGGAAGTTTTATTTCGCTATTTATCTGCTCTTCTATAGCACTTACAAAAGTTGTCAAGTCTGTTCCGCGAACATTGCTTTGTATAGATACGAAACGTTGTGCATGCTCGTGTTTTATCTCAACACTTCCATCCACACGCTCTATTGAGGCTATATTTGCCATAGTAATTCTCACACCCTCGGGAGTGGTCAAATATATCTCTTCAAGGGGCATACTACCCTGTGCGTACTCTCCTCTAATAAGAATATCGAACTGTTTCATCCCTTCATACATTTTTCCGCTTTGCAATCCCATCATTGCTATTTTGAGAATTTTTGCAGCCTCATCAAGGCTCATCCCGTACTTTGCCAACTGCTTTTTATCAAAAACAACCTGACTATATGCGACACCCTCATTTTGACGCATATAAACATCTTCGCTCCCCTGCGTCTTACGAAGAATATCTGAAATAGCAAGACCGATGGAATTAAGTTCCTCTGTATCTTCTCCAAATAATTTCACTACAACATCCCCGCGTGAGCCTGTAAGCATCTCTGAAGTTCGCATCTCTATGGGCTGTGTAAAGCCGTATTCTATCCCCGAAATCTTTTCCAAGACCTGACGCATCTGCTCATGTAACCAATCTGTATTTTGTTCTCTCCACTGCGATTTCGGTGCAAGTACTAAAAATGTGTCCGTGTCATTCAATCCCATTGGATCAAGCCCAATCTCATCCGACCCGCTTCGAGATATTATAGATGTTATTTCAGGTACATTTGCCATCAGTTGCTGCTGTATCTGCGTATTGAGTGCAATACCGGCAGGGATATTAATGGAAGGAGCCGATTCAATCCCGATGACTATATTTCCCTCATCCATTGTCGGCATAAATGTTTTTCCAACACGCTCAAACATAACAAAGGTAAAAGGGATTAATAATATTAAAAACAAATATATCCACTTCTCATACGCAAAAGCCTTTTTGAGTGTAGGCAAATATATTTTTTCTATTTGCCGCACAAGCCAAGTCGGCTCTTCTGAAGGATTTTTTATAAACCAATCTGCTATCACGGGGATAAAAAACAAAGCAAAAACAATCGAAGCGCCAAGGGTAAAAACAATACTCAATGCAACAGGTGCAAAAAGTTTCCCTTCTAAACCTTCAAGCATCAATAATGGAGCAAATATCGTAATAATAATAACAACGCCTGAGACAATAGGCATACTCACCTCTTTGGCTGCCAAAAAAACAAGTTTTGTTTGTGTTTCATGTTTGTATTTCGGATGCGCAAGCCATGCAACAATATTCTCTACCATTACAACGGCGGAGTCTACAATCATCCCGATGGCTATAGCGATACCTCCAAGACTCATCAAATTCGCACTGATTCCAAAGAAATCCATTAAAATAAAAGTGCTTAAAATTGCCATAGGCAAAATAAGCGCAACCGTAAGTGCAGAGATAAGTCCGCCCAACATCAGTAATAAAATGATAATTATTAAAAAAACTGCTTCGATGAGAGCTTTTTGCACCGTGCCTACAGCTTTACTCACTAAATCGCTTCTGTCATAAAATACAGATAATTTTACCCCCTGCGGCAAACTTTTCTCAAGTTCCGTGAGTTTTGTTTTTACAGCGTCTACAGTACGAGAAGCATCGGAACCCTTCAGACCAAGCACCAAACCTTGAACAGCTTCCCCTTTAGCGTCTTTGGTTACATATCCATAACGTGCAGCAGCTTCTATTGAGACATCTGCAACATCTTTGACATAAATAGTACTTCCGGAGCGTTGTGCCAAAACAAGTTCTTTAATATCTTCAATTCCCGTGAGCTTTCCTAAAATACGGACAATCAGTGCTTCATCACCTTTTTCAACACGTCCGGCACCATAATTGGCATTATTTTGTTCTAACACTTTTTGCAAAGTATCCACGGAAATTCCAAAAGTCGATAATTTTGCAAAGTCTGGTTTTATTACAAAACTTCGAACCTCTCCACCAAGGGCATTGACATCTGCAACCCCCGAGACGCTGCGAAGTGCCGGACGGATAACCCAGTCAAGAAGGGTTCGTTTTTCCATCAGACTGAGTGTATCAGACTCGATAGTAAACATCAAAATTTCACCCAGAGGCGTGGTAATGGGCGCTATTCCTCCGCTGATATCTTTTGGCAACTCATTTTTTATTGCGCTAAACTGCTGATATACACGATCTCGCGCCCAATAAAGATCCGTTTTTTCTTCAAAATCGATAGTAATATCTGCTAAGGCATATTTCGAAATAGAACGTACAATAGTCTGGTGCGGAATCCCCTGCATCTCAAGCTCTACAGGGATAGTAATTTGTTGCTCCACTTCAGACGGTGTCATTCCGGGAGCTTTAATAATAATTTTAACCTGAGTAGAAGAAACATCCGGAAATGCATCAATCACAAGTTTTCCATAAGAAAGAACTCCGCTCACTGCTATTGCTAGCGCGGCTAAAAGAACGATAAATTTTTGGGCTAAAGCATAACGAAGAATATTTTCAATCATTCAGAACTGCCTTTCATGGCACTTTTAAGAGCAAGCACGGATGAAATAGCTATTTGTTCATCCCCTTTTAAAGGAGCACTGACATAGCTATACCCTTCAAGCTGTGCCAAAAGTTCTATTTTTAAGAACTTATAACCCTCTTTGGAGAATACGAAAACTCCATAACCCTCTTCAAATCCTACAACAGCTGTGGACGGTATTTTCCATGCGCCATATTTTTTGTAAAAACTCACGTTTATGCTCGCACCCGCGCGCCCGTCACACCCTTTATTTTCATGTAGGTCAAGCCCTCTTGTCTGAGAAACAGGGTCAATTTGCGGTGCCATTGCTGCAATTGTAAAAACGCTTGTATCCGAATAAAGATTATCCCCTTTTTTCAAAGTCTCTGCTAATTTCCATGGCATATCCACCTCAAAATGGCATTCCGAAGTGTCCACAAGCTTTGCCATTGTTTCTCCTTGCTTCACAAAACTGCCAACTTCAACGGATATTTCTGATACCGCCGTATCCGCTGACGCAGTAATAGTAAGTGTCGGATAGGGCTTATGCTGTGCAGAAATTTTATTTAATTGTATCTCTGACAAGCCGTATGCTCGCAGTACATCACGCTTAAAATTTGCAGACAACAGTAATTTATCAAATTGATTTTTACTTTCCAAATAACGTTTAGATGCTACAACACCTTTTGCTGCCAAGGGCTCAAGGCGTTGTATCTCTTTTTGATAAAACTGCAACTCCAAGAGTGTATCTACATAGTTGGACTCTAAGTCAAGTAATTTTGGACTATTTATTACAAAAAGTTTTTGCCCTTTTTTGACGGATGCATAAGGCTTTACGGAGACTTCAGTAATAAATCCCTCCACATTCGCACTGATAACATAACGGTGTGAAGGGAGATATGCATATGTGCCAAGGTAACTTCCCATAGGTATAGTAGTAGTTTGCTGAGGAGTGGCAAGTTTTACATTGAGTGAACCTGCATCTACAAGAGTATCTCCGCTAAGTGTTCGTAACAGTATAAGTATAACTATAAATAATTTCATCAAAAATCCTTTTGCGGGTCTATCCCCAGCATATAATAAAGTTTAGCTTTTGCAAGCAAAGATTCAGTCACGGTGTCTACACTTCTAATCAAAAGGTTAAAAAGTGTTTTTTCACTATCAATGTATTCAAGATAACTTCCCTCTGAGCCCATAAATTGTTCTTTGAGTAAAACAGTTGTTTGATATGCCTTGAGTATGAGTACGTTATTGAGACGTTCGAGTGTAGCATTTCTCATTTTTTGTGCTGTTTTGTAGGCTTGGATTTGCATTTGTGTCTTTCTTTGCATAAAAAGTAGTTGCTGCCGTGCGTTTATTTGTTCAAGTCTTGCGGATTCGCGTTCATTATCAAGACTATCTCCTGAGCTCAGCGGAATTCTTAAAAAAACTATAGATCTTGTTACATCCATCTCGTTATCGTAGCCTGCGCCGAGAGTTATATCCTGCACACTGCCAGAGCGAAATTTATTTAGAGCAGCCGCCGCTGTAATCTCACTTTGCATCTGTGTAAACAAAGTAGAATGTTCTTGTATATCTTCTTCAATAGCAATCTCATAAGGCAAATCTTTACAAAGAGGCTCACCCGAATTATTTTGCGTATAAGCATAAAGCCCAGAGAGAACATCATTGTAATTACTCTCAAGAGCATCAATACTCAGCTGCAATTCTTCTACCGCAAGTTCGCTTTGAAGCAAAGAACTCTGATCAAACTCACCTCCCTCTACACCCTCTTTAATAAGGGATGCAAGTTCGCTCTCACGCTCTTTCGCATCCATCAGCAAACTAATTTTTTCTTTATACGAACAAGCGTTAATATAATGCTCAAAGATAAGAGCTTTGAGTCTATTTAGCTCAAGCGCATTCACTTCGGTCAAAGAGAGGTTAAGCGCCTTTAAGTAGGCATCACTATCACCTAAAAGAATGTTTTTTTCAACCGTTACATGGGATTCATGAGCATTGCGGTTATCATACCTCGTAGAAGCATATCCCGTTTGCGCATTGAGAATAAATCCGCCTGAGAGAACCTCATTTTTTGCAGTAGAAATTTTTGAGACACTTTGCGTCTCAAGTGCCTTTGCACCTTCGGACGATTTTACAGATTCCAAAAAGTCTCCAAGTGAAACTGTTTGAGCCTGTAAATATAGAAAAGAAAAAAAGAAAAATATCAGTATTACTTTCATAAATAACCTTTTTTGTAGAACACCGAAATGTTCAAATAATAAAACAGTACTAACTGCAAAAATATAGCATATAAAAGAAAAAAAGAATTTTTAGCTTAAAGGGGGACGCTGAAGAACAAAATGAATATGAGAAGTAAAACAAGCTTGTATTGCAAAAGGATGTATCTCCGCAAACTCCAGAGAAACCGTTATAGTCTCTGCAAGGGGAGCATTCAAAAGCACATGTATCTGTTCATGAATTTGGGATGCAAAATCTAAGCTATTTTCAAAAGAAACACCTTGCTTGTTATAGCAAAGCTCGTTTTGAGTATCTGCATCTACGCCTAAAATGACGTAATCATGCATCACAAAAAATGCAAAGGTAAACAGTAAAAACAATCGTATTTTATTTGGGAATCTTTTCATCTTGCGCAATGCTACAATAAACAATATACTTTAAAACTAAAAAAATAAAACAAGTTTTAAAACAAGTCGGCATGATCAAAAAAAACTTCATATTTAGTATCTTTACGCAAACTCTCTAAAATAATTTTGGCTTTGAACTTTGTCTCTTTATCGAAATAAATAAGCATATTTCTTGACATTATAAAGTCAAATTTTCCTATTTTTTTAAAAGAGTTATCAAAGATGTTGGCTAACTTAAAATGTACAAGTATCTGAACACACTCTTTTAAAGCATAAGATTCATCTATTTTTGTAAAATATTTACTGAGGGTTTCCGGTGGCAAGTTTCTTACACTTTTTTGGTTATAAGTGGCTAATTTGGCTTTTTTGAGAGCATCGGCATTAATATCTATACCAAGTATGCAAAAGCGGCTAGGCAAAACACCCGCTTCCAACAAGGCAATGGCTATGCTATAAGGCTCTTCCCCTGTCGCACAAGGAGCGCAAAGAATTTCCACATGCCAAGGGATTTTTTTTACAAGGTATATTTCCAAGAGTGCAAAATATTTTAACCTTGCTTGTTAAAATACTCATCTGCGCATCAAAAGTAACTCCGGTTTGTTTTTTAAAAAACTCGGCAATTGGAGTTACGTCCGTAAAGTCTTCTTGCTCCAACACTTTTTTTTCAGCCTCTTTAAAGGATGCTTTTTTAAAAAAAATCCACCATATGCTGTGCTATTATGATATTTGTATTTTGAAGGAGAGGAAGCGCTAAGATGATTTTTAGTATTTGCCCCAGACCTCCTGAGGAGGCACCTATGAGGACAACATTTTTATGTTCTAAAAACTTCAAGTTTAGCGTGAAGGGCATTAGTCATAGAATTAAGATGATCAGCCGCAGCTGCAATCTCTTCTACATTTCTGGCATTTTGTGCAGATATTTTATTTATCTCAGTCACTTGAGATACGATTAATTCAACATTTTCACCTGTTTTTTCAAAGTCAGTTACCGTTTTGTCGCTTGCAATTACGGCACTGTTTACTATGCCGACACTAGAATTAATTTTTTTCTCCACATCGCTCGACACATTTGCAAGTTTTTGAACTTCTGCAGAGTTGGAATTCATTTGAGTACTGACATCTCCGATAGACTGGACGATTACATTAATGGTCGCATTTATCTCAGTGAGTGATTTTTGAGTTCTCTCTGCAAGTTTTCTTACTTCATCGGCAACAACCGCAAAACCTCTTCCATGCTCTCCTGCACGTGCGGCTTCAATTGCGGCATTAAGGGCAAGTAGATTTGTTTGGTCGGCTATATCGGAGATAACTTCAAGAACACTCTTTACCGCATTTGCTTCACCTGAGAGTGCGTCCATTCTACGGGCTAATTCTATCTCAAGCTGGGCACTTTGCTGTACTCTAGCCGTCATGGAGACAATATCGTTTCTTGCAGTATTGAGATTGTTATTTGCTTCGATAATATCTTTTTTACTATCTTGTGCATCTCTTATGGCTGCAATAATCTTTCCTTGAATCTCTTTTGCTTTTGTACTTGCATCATGAATAACGATGACAGATTTTTCGACATTGCTTCCTACACCAAGAGCGGTAGTAGAAAGCTCATGAGAGATAGAGGCGTTTTCTGAAGCACTTTGCTTAGAAGCTTGGATAAGGTCTCTGAGCGTAAATAAAAGAGCATTAAAACTCTTTGCCATAAGTGAAATTTCTTCCGGAGCATTTTCATCAACCTTTATACTAAGGTCGTTGTTGCTTCCAATAGTCAAAAGAGTACTTTTGAACTTTTCTATCGGTCTTATTAAACTTACATTTATCACAAAAAGAGCAATTAATATAATTATAGTAAGTGTGATAACTGAGGCAATAAGGATAGAGTTTCGGATTTTATTTGGAATACTTAGCACTTCGGCTTCGTCAATCTCAGAGAGTATTGCCCAGGTAAAATCTTCACCTATAGCAATCGTTGTATAGGAAGAGAGTACAGGATTTCCGTTATAGTCGGTAAGGATTTTAGTACCTGTTTTGCCCTCAAGTGCCTCTCTTGAAGCTTGTGTGTCCACTGAGCCTGTTTTAGGATTTGCAAAAGATGCCCGCAAAGAGTGTCCTTTAGGGTCCAAGAAACTATCGCTTCTCATGAGTTTATCGGCTCCCACGAGATAGTCTTCTTGCGAAGCACCGTACCCGCTTCTGGAATGCATAATTTTACTAATAGCCGCATCACTGATTTGAAAGGCTAAAATCGCTTCAAAATTGCCGTCTATCATGATAGGTACGCCTATAAACATGGCGGGAGCATTATTGCTCGGACCATAAGGTTTCATATCTGTATAAACTGCTCTTTTGAGTTTTTTGACTTTGTGATACACTTCCCCCAAACCACTATTTTTAAGAGGTCCAGTGTCAAGATTCGCTCCATAATCAAGCTCTTTTACAGCAGTATAAATAACATGACCGTCTTTTTTGTCAATAACAAAAACGTCATTGTAGCCATACACTTTTACATAGTTTTGAAAAAACTTTTCATGAGGAGCCGTTACTTCTTTGACAAGAGGATGTTCAATCGGAAAAGGTTTTTTACCATCTACAACCATTCTATTATCAAGTCCGTTTAAGTCTTTCACCAGAGTTTTAAGGTTTTGTACCTCGGCTAATACTTTTATATCCCCTATACGTTCTTCAAAAAAATTAGAGATTTGATTTTTTTTCATATCTCTCATGGTTGTTAAATTTGCGTAACTTTTATTCATAAGTGCATCTTTGCTCTTTGAAGTAGAAATCGCACTTGTTACAAGCGACAAAGTAATTAGTGAGAGGACAACAAGTAAAATTACTTGTATTTTTAGTGAGAGCTTACCCATTATTTGTATCCTTTATTTATTTCAAATCATTATACTTAAATATTATTACTTTGCTATGCCTGCATGTAACTTCATTCATCATCTTCACTAGTAAGCGTTAGTATTTTTTTGGGATTTAATCCTAAATCCTTCATATTTTTTGCTCTTTTTATCACATTCCCTCTGCCGGTACTAAGCTTTTTCATTGCCCCTTCATACGTGCTTTGGGTTTTTTGCAGATGTGTGCCGATGGCTTGCATATCTTCTATAAATAATACAAGTTTTTCATACATCGCTTCTGCTTCTTGCGCTATACGTTTTGCGTGTTCTTGCTGTTTTTGAGTGCGCCAGATATGTTCTATCGTTCGTAAAGTAACAAGCAAAGTTGAAGGAGAAACAACCAAAATGTTACTTTCATACGCACGTTTAAAAAATTCTCCGTCCTCTTGCAGTGCCAGTAAAAATGCACCTTCAATAGGCATAAATAAAAGTACATAATCCAAAGTGTTCACGCCAAGAAGTTTCTCATAATTTTTCAAACTCAAATCTTTAATATGCCCAGCAATACTTAACAAGTGTTCTTTGAGCGCTTGTGTCTTGGCATGTGGATTCTCTTCACTCATAAATTTCTCATATGCCACCAGCGAAACCTTGGAATCGATAATAATATCTCTGTGTGATGGCATGTGGATTATTACATCTGGACGGTAAATTTTCCCCTCGCTCGATTTAAGCGTAACCTGTGTTTCGTATTCAATCCCTCCTCTCAAACCTGATTGTTCAAGTATTCTCTCTAAAACGATTTCGCCCCAATTCCCCTGCGTTTTGTTTTCCCCTTTAAGTGCATTTGTAAGATTAATCGCATCGTCTGAGAGCTGTCGGTTCATCTCTTTGAGTCTTTGGAGTTCCTCTTTTAAAAGATGTCTCTCTATAGATTCTGTATAAAACTGCTCTTTGGACTGCGTAGAAAAATTATTTATCTGTTCTCGAAACGGCTTCAACAACATCTCAAACTGTTCTTTATGAGTCGCATTAAATTGCTTTGACTTGTCTTCAAATATCTGATTTGCCAAGATTTTAAATTCCCTTGAAAGCTCATCTTTTGCGCCCTGAAGAACGCTGAGTTTTTCTAAAGATGATTTTATCTCTTCTTCGTAACGAGTGTTTAATACGGCATGCTTTAGTTCTAAATCATTTATATATTTTTGTAATTCCACATGCCGTGTAATTAGCTCATTCTTATCAGATTCACTCTTGAAAAGTGCATCTTTTTGTATCCAAATATACGCAACCAAAGTAAAAATAACAATACCGCTTAATAAAAAAAGTAGAAAATATAAATCCACATGCCAATCCTCATAGCCAAAAGTAAAAAAATTATACAACATTCAAATATTGGAATTATTTAATATTGCAAAATGCCATTTTTTTGTAGTCACTTTTTCTGCATATACACACATTAGTAACAATTTAAACTTAAACAATATTAAATTTCTTACACTTTAACTAAAATACAGGTAATAGTGTGTATAATTCGACAAATATTTTCAAGGGGAAGGTATTATTGCCCCGGGCAATCTTGTATCATCTCCTTGTACAAAGGAAAATGATGCAAGAAAATGCACAAGAAAACGTAGAACAAACAATCACATTTGATGACTTAGGATTAAAAAATGAGGTGCTTCGCAGCATAAAAGATGCAGGCTTCACAATTCCAAGCCCTATTCAGGCACAGGCAATCCCGTTTATTTTAGCAGGTCGCGACATTGTCGGTCAAGCACATACGGGAACAGGTAAAACAGCAGCTTTTGGTCTTCCGGCGATTAATAATATGCACAATAAAGGCGGCATCGAAGTTTTAGTAATTACACCTACGCGTGAACTTGCTACACAGGTAAGTGATGAACTTTTTAAATACGGAAGAAACTTAGGTGTTAAAACAGTTACGGTCTACGGCGGAAGTTCTTATACTCGTCAACTTGACCTTATCAAAAAAGGTGCAAGCATAGTTATTGCAACTCCGGGAAGACTCTTAGATATCTTAAAAAAAGGGATGATTAAAGATTTTATCCCAAGCATGGTTGTGCTTGATGAAGCAGATGAGATGCTTGATATGGGATTTTTGGATGATATAAATGAAATATTTTCTTATCTTCCGACCAACCGTCAGACACTTCTTTTCTCAGCTACTATGCCTCAGCCGATTAAGACTTTGGCAAGCAGAATCCTTCACAATCCTGAGTTTATCTCGATTACAAAAGGTGAAACAACAAACTCTGACATCGAACAACTGTATTATGTAATCGAAGAAAGTGAAAGAGATGATGCAATTATTCGTTTGATGGATTCAGAAGAGACAGAAAAATCGATTGTGTTTTGTAGAACAAAAAGTGAAGTAGATAGACTCTCAAACGTTTTATCAAAAGCAGGCTATTTGGCAAACGGCCTTCATGGCGACATGGAGCAACGTCAACGTGAAAACGTAATTAGAGGCTTTAAAAACAACGAGGTACAAGTTCTGGTTGCAACAGATGTTGCAGCACGCGGTATCCATGTGAACAACATTTCACATGTATTTAACTACCATATTCCTTTTGATCCTGAGTCTTATGTTCACCGCATCGGAAGAACAGGTCGTGCGGGAACAAAAGGAAAAGCTATTACGCTTTTAACTCCCCTAGAGTTTAAAGAGCTACAACGTATCAAACAAAAAGTGGGAACTTCTATGGGTCATGCTTTTGTTCCAAGCAAAAACGACTTAAGAAACAGCACGATAACTTCGCTTGTAAAAAAAGTAGAAGATCAGTATATTTATGATGAAGCACATAAGGTTCTTGACCTTCTTCGTCAAGATATAGATGAAGAACAAATGGCTTTCAAACTAATCTCTATGCTTTTAGACAACCAAGAGATTAAAGGACCAAACAATATTGGAATTCCCGCTGATAGACTCGAAGCTATACTAGAGCGTGCAGGAAGAAGAAATGACAGCAGAGGGAAAGGACCTTCCCGCGGCAGAAGCAATTACAAAGGCTCAAGCCGTGAGAGTACAGGCACAAGCAGAGACCGTAACCGCAGCGGCGGAGATAGAAATTCTAGCAGAAGCCCTTCTAGTAGAAGTCACAAAAGTTAAATAAAACACTTCCTCGCTACAGTGGCATGTGGAAATATTTCTTTATTTCCACATGCCGATTTCTACAACACACGAAAATTTGTTATAATTGTCAAAAAGAGGTTGTTATGCTAATTTACGAAGATATTGATATCTCAATAGAAACAGAAGAAAGTGAAATACCTTGGGTGAAAATCTTTACAAAAGAGCCTTATAAAGAGCTGGGCGATTTGCCAAAAGAGTTAAGATTGAAACTGTGGGAAGTTTATGATATCGTTGAATACGAGATGAAACACTACTATAACCCTAAAAAAATCAACATGGCATCCTTTGCCAATATCCTACCTAGAGTGCATATACATGTTATGGCAAGATTTGAAAATGACAGTTGGTTCCCAAATCCCGCATGGGGTGAAAAACTTAGAGAAGCTACGCTTCATCTCCCAAACGAAGATGAATTTTATAAAAGAGTTTTTAATGCACTCAGTTTATATGTAAAACATTTGAAATAATTTATTCCAATGGGGAAAATGGCACCAATGCGCTTCCCCATGTCAATCCGCCTCCAAAAGCATCCAAAAGCAAAAGCTCCCCTTTTTTAAGAGTGCCGTTTTCATATATCTCATTGATAGCCATAGGGATAGAAGCGCCTGAAGTATTACCGAATTTTTCAACTGTAATCACCACTTGGCTCTCTTTCATATTCAGTGCATCGCCGACAGCTTTAATAATTCTATAGTTTGCCTGATGCGGTACAAAATGATTTATTGCTTCACTTTGAATATTATTTGCTTGTAAAATATCTACGACATCTTTTGTTAATGTTCTCACTGCTACTTTAAAAGTCTCATTCCCTTTCATCTGCATAAAACAAGAGCTTGCTTCTTGGTCTAATGAATCATGAGGAGAACCTGTTCCGCCGTTTGGAGACATCAAAAGATCTGCATAAGCACCGTCAGCGCCTGTATGCACATCAATAATTGCTTCCTCTTTTTTGTCTGTAGCGCTAATTACGGCAGCCCCGGCACCGTCACCGAACAATATGCATGTGCCTCTATCCGTATAGTCGGTAATTGCAGAGAGTTTTTCTGCACCGATAATAAGAATATTTTTTTTCATACCGGACTCTATAAATGCTTTTGCAATAGAAAGGATATACACAAATCCTGTACAAGCAGCAGATATATCAAATGCCGTAACATTGCCAAGACCTAATTTATTAGAGATAATTGTAGCTGTAGAGGGCATACAAAAATAATCAGGAGATATGGTAGCACATACCACCATATCAATATCCTCTTTTTTGATTCCGCTTCTTTGAATAGCTTTTTTTGCAGCTTCCACGCCCATGTCGCTGGTTGTTTCATCTTGAGCCGCAATATGACGCTCTTTTATTCCAGTACGCTTTGTAATCCATTCATCTGACGTATCAACCATTTGAGCTAGTTCATCATTTGTTAAAATTTTATCGGGGGCATAAGCACCGATAGAACGAAGAGCTGCATAAGCCATTAGCTTTCCTTTTCTTTTAACTTCTCTAGTCTTGATATAATATGTTCATTAACGCCCGTATCTACATAGCTAATAGCCTGATAGATGGCATTTTCTATAGCTACGGCATTACTTTTTCCGTGGCTTACAATGACACATCCTTTAATTCCTATCAGCGGCGCACCACCGATTTCAGCATAATCTATCTGCTTTTTGAGAAGCTTAAAAACCTTTCTCATTAAAAGGGCACCGGTGATTGCTACGGGAGATTGTCTAATATATTCTTTGATTAAAAAGCTTATAGTCGATGCAACCCCTTCGCTTGCTTTAAGAACAAGATTTCCTACAAAACCGTCACAAGTTATTACATCACAACTACCGTTAAAGATATCGCTACCCTCAACATTGCCTTTAAAACCTTTGTAACCTTTGAGCATTTTAAATGCCGCTTTCGTCACTTCATTACCTTTTGAATCTTCTTCACCGTTTGCTAAAAGTCCAATACTTGGATTTTTGATTTTTAACAAATCTTCAGCATAGCATCCACCCATAACGGCAAATTCTACTAAATGTTCCGGCTTGGAATCTACATTAGCCCCAACATCCAAGACAATTGATCTTCTCCCTGTTTTCGTTGGCATCAAAGTGACAAGTGCCGGACGAGAAACGCCCTTAAGTCTGCCGAGTCTGAGGGTGGCTAATGCCATTGTAGCGCCGCTGTGTCCTGCTGACACTACACCTTGTGCTTCACCATTTTTAACAAGCTCAATCGCTTTGTAAATTGTACTTTCTTTTCTTTTAATAGCCTCTGTGGCTGCTTCATCCATAGAAATCACATCATCGGCTTCAACAATTAAAATCTTACCTTTATAACGAATAGGTAACAAAGGTAAAATTTCTGATTTTTTACCGACTAAAATAGGTTCAAATGATTTTTTCTTAAGTGCGCGGATACACCCCATAACAATTGGCTCAGGACCGAAGTCCCCGCCCATTGCATCAATAGCAATCTTTACCATTGACTATTTATACTCACCAGTAGTTTGGTTAATATGGTGTGGTAATTTGTAAGTCCCGTCTTTATCTTTGATTGGACGAGCCAAAGAAATTTTGTAGTGAGTTCTTCTTTTCGCTGAACGAGAATGGGATACTCTTCTTTTAGGTACTGCCATAGTTAATTCCTTTCTATTTAATTTATACGCAAAAAGAACAGCTGCTCTTTTGGATTCTATTAGACCTTTACGGTCATTCTATATTGTAGAACTTTTACAATTACCACAACTATGGTAGTCGCTTTTGATGAGTTCAATTTCAGAGTCTAAAATCTCTTCCAAATCTACAAAAGAGTTGAAAGATTCGACTACATCAAGTTCAATGCCGTCATTGTTTTCATACACACCGTCAGAAATGAAAAATTCGACTTCATCATCTACAGGCAGTTTGAATTCTTCTGCACACAAGCTACACTCAATATCAAGCGAGCCTTGAAGTTTTGCTTTAAGCAAAATTAATTTGCCGGCATGGTACTCTAAATAACCTTTAAAAGTTATTTCATTAGATTGTACTTCAAAATCTAATGGGATTTTACTTATTTTTCTTAGTGTAACTTTCATATATCTTTAAGAAATTTCTCTTTGTGAGAAAAAGAATGCAATTTCTATAGCTGCGCTTTCAAGAGAATCACTTCCATGAACTGCATTTGCATCTATATTTTCAGCAAAATCAGCACGAATAGTACCTGCTTCTGCTTCTTTAGGATTAGTCGCGCCCATAAGATCACGATTAATTTTCATAGCATTTTCACCTTCTAAAACTGAAACAACTACTGGACCACTTACCATAAAGTCAACTAAATCGTTAAAAAAAGATCTTTCAGAGTGTGCTGCATAAAATGCTTCTGCATCAGCACGTGAAAGTTGCATTTTTCTTGTTGCTGCTATTTTAAGACCATTGCTCTCAAAACGGTCTAAAATTTTACCTATAACACCTTTAGCTACTGCATCTGGCTTGATAATCGATAGTGTACGTTCCATCATATCTCCTTAGAATATAAAAATTAAGATGGAATTATACCTAAAAAATAATTGATTTTAGTTTAAGCGAAGAAGATTAGTGGATTTAAGTAGCATTTTTACTCACAAAACAAAGTAAAGCGTTTAGTACTTTACTTTGTTTCTATTTAAATTATTCTACTACAGGAGCTTTATTAGAGCGTTGCTCTTCTGTAATTTCATCACGGTGTGACGGGCTTTCACCAATAGCATCCCATGTAATACAACCATCGGTAGGACATGCAGTTGCACATGCAGGTTCGTCATGATAACCAACGCATTCTACACATTTGTTACTATATACGTAATAAATTTCTTCACCCGTTGGGTTATCATCTTCATCTACGATTGCTTCAACCGGACATTCATCAATACAAGCACCACAATTGATACATGTGTCATTAATATATACTGACATTTATTTTCTCCTATAATTTAATTTAGATAACTATAACGAAAGATTTTTAAATGTAGCTAAAACTTCTTTGGTAAAAAAATAAAAAGGCAAAAGAGTTACATTTTCCGACTAAAAAGTAATATTTGGTAAGGGTTGGAGGGTGTTTTGAGAATGGATATTAAAAGTATTTTGCAGTGAAAGTTCACTGCAAAATACTTTGCAGACTAAAGACCTAAATACTCTTTTATCGCATCCACTCTATCTGTTTTTTCCCAAGTAAAAGTTTCCTCTTCTCTTCCGAAATGTCCATAAGCAGCTGTTTTTTTATAAATAGGACGTAATAAATCAAGAGCAACTATAATTCCCTTAGGTGAAAGATCAAAAAGTTCTTTGACACATTCTTCTATTTTTGCCTCTTCTACCTTGCCTGTTCCGTGTGCGTCAACCATAATAGAAACCGGTTGTACTACACCGATTGCATATGCCACCTGAATAGTCACTCTATCACATGCGCCGGCTGCTACAAGGTTTTTTGCAACCCATCTTGCCGCATAAGCCGCACTTCTATCTACTTTGGTCGGGTCTTTACCGCTAAAAGCACCGCCGCCGTGAGGGCAACTTCCACCGTAAGTATCTACGATAATTTTTCTACCCGTAAGTCCGGCATCACCTTGCGGACCGCCGACTACAAATTTTCCTGTCGGATTTATATGAAAAACAATATCTTTGCTCATAAGTTCATGAGGAATTACTTTATTAATAACTTCATTAATAATATCTTCGTGAATTTTTTCCTGAGAAACATCGGGAGCATGTTGCGTTGACACAACAACCGTCTCTACGGAAACCGGCTTATCGCCGATATATTTCACGCTTATTTGCGCTTTTCCGTCGGGACGAAGATAAGGGATAATTCCATCTTTACGAACCTGTGCCAGTCTTTGCGTTAAACGGTGTGCTAAATATATCGGCAAAGGCATAAGTACCTCTGTTTCCCTACATGCATAACCAAACATTAAGCCCTGATCTCCAGCACCGATTTCACCGTCTAGCTGAGAAACGCCTTGATTAATATCGGGTGATTGCTCACCGATTCCGTTTAAAACGGCACATGAACGGTAGTCAAAGCCATAGGTTGCGTCCGTATAGCCTATCTCTTGAACGACTTTACGAGCAATCTCCTGCATAGGAGCATAAGCTGTTGTTTTCAGTTCGCCTGCAATTACACAAAAACCATTTGATACCAAAGTTTCGCACGCTACGTGCGCTTTGGGGTCATGCTCAATAATATAATCCAAAATTGCATCGCTGATTTGATCTGCCATCTTATCAGGGTGCCCTTCTGTTACAGACTCCGAAGTAAATATATACTCTTTTAAAGTATTAGCTTCTTTTGTCATCGATTTTTCCTTATTGAAGTACAGAGTCTTGCTCCGTAAATCGTAAGAATTATATCTAATAAATATAAAATTTTATTTGCATAATCAAGTATGTAAAATCCCTAAGAATAACAAAAAAACAAGAAGATAAAAATTTTCCTTAAATAATAATATTTGTTTACTTAATCAGAGAATAATTACTTTTATTTTGTTAAAATGCCCGCAACAAAAAAACAACACAAGGATAAATATATGTTAGTAACAAACAAAGCTCCGGACTTTACGGCAACTACGGTTTTAGCAGACGGTTCAATCGTTGATGATTTCAATCTTTATAGTAATTTAGGTGAAAAAGGTGCTGTTTTATTCTTTTATCCACTCGATTTCACATTCGTGTGCCCATCAGAAATTATCGCTTTTTCTCATAGAATCGATGATTTTACTAGCCGCGGCGTAAATGTTATCGGTGTTTCTGTTGATAGCCAATTTTCACACTTTGCATGGAGAGAAACTCCGGTAAACCAAGGTGGAATCGGGAGAGTAAAATTTCCTTTAGTTGCTGACCTTACAAAACAAATCTCAAGAGATTATGATGTTTTATTCGGTGATGCAGTTGCACTTCGCGGTTCATTTTTGATTGATGCAGACGGCACTGTACGTCACGCAGTCGTCAATGATTTACCGCTTGGACGAAACATCGACGAGATGATTCGTATGGTAGATACTATGATTTTCACAAATGAACACGGTGAAGTTTGTCCTGCGGGTTGGGTAAAAGGCGACGAGGGGATGAAACCTTCTACAGAGGGTGTTGCCGAGTATTTAGCTTCTCACGCAGAAGAGTTATAATCTTTCTTTTGCACATGCCAAGAATATCTTGGCATGTGGAACTTCACACATATTCCTTAATTTTTCCCTTTTTTTTCACTCTTATTTAAAGTAATTACAAAACATGCTCCGGCTGAGTTGTTATACCACGTCAAAGCACCGAAAAAATATTTTTCTATAATTGTTTGAGATATATATATTCCTAAGCCCGTGCCGTTGAGTTTTTTGGTTGTAAAATAGGGTTGATTGATTGTATTCATTATCTCGTGCGGTATTCCGCCTGCGTTATCGCATATACTCAAAATTATTTTATCCTCTGTTTCATTCACGGTTATTGTGATAAGTGCCAATTTTACATGTTTAGAAAGAAGCGCATCTTTTGCATTTGCCAGTATATTGAGAAGCACTTGCACCAAAGAATTTTTATGTATAAAAAGAGCTGTTTTGCTGTGGTTTTGAATATTTACTTCTATACTGTTAGAGAGTAAACTCGTACCGATTACTTTTAAAGTAACTCTCAAAATATCTTCAATTATTGCAAACTCTTTTTGAGAATCGGGTTTGAAAAAGTTTCTAAAATCATCTATAGTATCGGACATATAGAGTATATTGCCTGAAATAATTTCTAAATTCTCATCAATAGATTTCTCATCCAGCATCTCTAAAGCCTGTTTTGTTTGGATATTTGCTATGGCTATGCCGATAATATTGAGAGGTTGTCTCCATTGGTGAGCTATCATAGAAATCATCTCCCCCATAGCGGCGTAGCGTGACTGAACAATCATCATTTTATCTTTGTTTTTCAGCTCCTCTTCCACCCTTTTTTGCTCGCTGACGTCACTCAAGACTAATCGGGATATTCTTTTTCCGTCGTGGTCTCTGCCTTGGGTCATCAAAAGATGCATCCAGATAAGCGCTCCGTTACTTGACTTTACCCGTAACTCGCAAGAAGGGGGATTTACGGAATAATGGCTGCTTTTTTGATTTATATAATAAATATCCTGATCCTCAGAATAAATAAAATTCGTTATTGCATGACCTAATACTTTTTCTTTTCCCAAGCCTAAAGTCAGTAAGGTTTTTAAATTAGCATCCGTGATAAAACCTTTTTCATCAAGAGTGCAATAGCATACGGGAGCCATATCGTAGAGATCAATATAGCGCTCTTTTGCCTCTTGTAATTGGATGTACGTCTGACGCAACTCTTCATTTTGCATCTCCAATTCAATCTGATGCACTTCTAATTCATGCAACACCTTTTGGAGCTTTTGGGGAGAATAATCACGTAGCTGCACAAGCTTGTCTTTGACTATTTTTTCTGCCCTGTTTAATATTGTTTTTTTATCAAGCATTTCGATTCCCCTGTATTTTTCTTTGTGTTGTTGCTACTGCATATATCTTGTTTTTTTCATCGACCAAGACTGTTGCCGTTATAGAAACCTCGACTATTTCCCCGCTTTTCATGAGTCTTTTTGCAATGTAAGGTCGAAGAAATTCGCTCTTGCTGAGCTCGGTTATTTTTGCAAGTGCCTCTTGTATCTCGGCATGTGGAATTATCATCTCTATATTCATACGCAAAGCTTCCTCCTCGCTCCAGCCGAATATTCTTGTAGCCGCAGGATTCCACGCCAAGATTTTACCTTGTAAATCCTGCAAAATAATCGCATCGTTTGCATCTTGAATAACCACGACCATACGTAAGAGTTGCTTATTAGCAAGGCTGAGTTCTTCGCGCATTTGTAGTATTTTTGGTCTAAAGTTTGTACCTCAATCTCTTTTGGAACAAGAGTACCTAGAACCTCTTGTAAATCCTCTCGCATACTGTCGTATCCAATCATATTGGAGACGATATGATTGACGGGTCGTCCGATATCACTCAAAATAAGGTTGATAATTTTACTCGCAGCGGGAGTAAATCGTAATATACAAAACTTGTGGTCTACAAATATAGTGCCTATACCCGTTCCTGCCAAAAGGTTATTTGGTATTTTTTTACTCACGTCGGCTCTACCTTCTTTGCGAAAATTTATATCTTCGGTATATTTTATCTTTCTTTTACAAAATTTAATGCTTTTTCATTGACAAAAGCAAGCTGATACCACTGTTTTTTTGGAGCTATCAGATTCAATCTCGCCGGATGAGAACTTCGGGAGAGCGCTACATAAAACTGTGAAGGGGCAAAAATCTCGTTGGTCTCTATAATCAAATCTTCTATGCTCATCCCTTGGGATTTATGGATGGTTATAGCAAAGCCGAGTTTAATAGGAAACTGATAAACAGTAAAAATATCCTCCTCCACCATCTCTTTTTTTCCCTCTATCGTTTTTTCTTTCCACATGCTTTTGCTCTGCCCTACAGCTTCGAGTTTGAGCACTTTGGCATCGTTTTTTTGCACATACACGTTGGCGGCATCGATAGCAACCACCACTCCCCGTTCGCCGTTAAAATAGTTCCATGAGTTTCTTGTAAAAAGCACGGGAGCGCCTACTTTAAGAAAAAGCTCTTTTTCTATCCTTGCATCATTCATAAACCGCTCTATCTCGATATCTTTTGCACTTTTGAGATGTTTTACGATTTGCGCCTCTTTGATAAAAAGCTCATTATCTATAAAAGAGAGCTGCAATTTGTTGTGTAAAGAAGCCGATTCGTTTTTGCCGAACAAAAAAGTATATTCGCTCAAATCCTCCGCAAGAGGCTTAATAAATTCATTGAGATGTTCATGCGTAGATGCGTCTATGTGACCGAAGCGAACCTTGTTTAAAAGCTCTATAAATTTCTCATCCTCTGTTCTATAAATATGCGTGAGTTCTATTTTTTCAAAATCAAAATCATCCCAAGAGCGTGATTCAAAGGCAAATCGCACCTCCCCATAACCGCGAACTACGGGAGGAAGCTGCAAAAAATCCCCTACAACAAGCAAAACACCCTTAAAATCTGCCTGTGTGAGTCTAAGACTTATCATCTCTAGCAAAGTATCGCTTACCATAGAGATTTCATCAATCACCAACAAATCCATAGAATGAATCAGTTTTTTCGTTTTTTTACTTATTTCAAGCTTGCCGTTGTACTCCAACTCTTGCATACCCGAAGCGATTCCAAGATCAAGAAAACTATGCAAAGTCTGCCCGTTTATAAGTGTTGCCGCCATCCCTGTAGAAGCTAGTTTGGCTACTTTTTTTGCTTCTGATTCAAAATAAGCAATCACTTCTCTTGTGAGCGTAGTCTTACCTACCCCGGCACCGCCTGTCAAAAAAATATTCTGCCGATTCGTTAATTTATTGATAATTATTTTTAAAGTATTCATGCCAAAATAATAGCAATTTCAATTGTAAAGAGAGATAAATGTTGTAAAATATTTTGCAAATAGCTCACCTTATCTAAGGCACTCGAATATGAATAGAATTTTAATAATAGAAGATAACAAAGCACTCGCAAATCTCATCGCAAAAACGATACATACACAGCTAGGGCTTGAAGTGGATGTGGCATATAAACTCTCTGAAGCAAAACTTTTTTTACACAAATACAACTATTTTGTAGTCCTAAGCGACTTAAATCTTCCGGATGCGCCAAACGGCGAGGTCGTAGAGTACCTCTTGGAAAAAAACAAGCATGTTATTGTCTTGAGTGCAAATACGGATAAAGAGCTCAGACAAAAGATACTCCAAAAAAATATTATAGACTTTATTTATAAAAGCGGTGTAGAGGATATAAGCGTCATCTTGCAGACGCTCCAAAGAGTAATCAAAAATCAAAAACATAAAATCCTAGTCGTGGATGATTCTCTGGTATTTCGAAAGCAAATAAAGGGGATACTGGAGAATCTTTATTTTCAAGTGCTCGCAGTTGCGCACGGAGAGGAAGCACTGGGACTTTTGAGTGTGCATCCGGAGATTACTCTCGTGCTGAGTGATTATAATATGCCGGTAATGAACGGGCTAGAACTCACCAAAGAGCTTAGATTTGCACATGCCAAGAATGCCCTTGCAATTATTATCCTCTCTAGCGAAAATGATAATGAGACTATTGCCCGTTTTTTCAAAAACGGTGCCAACGACTACATCACAAAACCCTTCTCAAAAGAAGTATTCACATGCCGAATACATAACGCAATCGAAACACTCGAATACAAGCTATAAATAATTAATAAAAACATAATAAAATTTAAGTATCCTCACAGAATAACAGTTGTACAATTAAGCCAAGAGTAACAATATTTTTAATTGTTATATATAATTTCTTGAGGTGTATTATGCATATTCTTATTACGGGTGGTGCGGGCTTTATCGGCTCGAATCTGGTCGCTTATCATATGGAGTGCGGAGATAAGGTTCATGTTGTGGATGACCTCTCTACCGGCAGGATTGAGAATATCGCATCTTTTATCAATCATCCCGATTTTACATTTGAGCAAGCAGATTTACTTCTTTGGGATGCGCTGGACAATGTTGTCAACTGGGCAGACCGTATTTACCATATGGCTGCCGTTGTGGGGCTTTTTCGTGTCCTGCAAGAACCTGTTTCTGTTTTACGCACCAATATTATGGGCACGCAAAAACTTCTTAGCGCCTTACACAAAAGTCATTGGAAGCCCAAGCTCATTATTGCTTCTACTTCCGAAGTATATGGAAACCATCACGAAAATATTGCTTTGCATGAGGAGATTGAGCTTCTTGTTACTCCCGGTCATAACTCACGCTGGAACTATGCAATAAGTAAACTCGCCGATGAAGCCTTTGCCCTTTCCTACGTGCATGAATACGGAGCAGATATTACGATAGTACGTTTTTTTAATGTCATAGGTCTAAACCAAAGCGGGAAATACGGTATGGTTGTTCCCCGTTTTATTGCTCAGGCTACCGCAAACGAACCAATCACAATTTACGGTGACGGAAGTCAAGTACGCTCTTTTATGGATGTTCGTGACTGCATCGGTATGTTGCAGATACTCGCAAAAAACAAGCAAACAAAAGGGGAAATTGTCAATGTAGGAACGGATCACGAAAGGAACATTACGGATTTGGCAACAATGATAAAAGCACGTGCGCAAAGTTCGTCCGAGATAGTTTATGTTTCTTACAATGATGCTTACGGAGCTGGATTTGAAGATTATTTCCACCGCAAACCTGACCTGACTAAATTGCAAAGACTTACAAACTATCACCCACAATGGAGCTTGGAAGATACCGTCGATTTTCTCATAAAAAACCGACAATTAAAGGATGCGTAATGGCGGCAACACCCTATTTTATACTTAGCCCCAACCTTATTTTGAGTGTTATCGGCTTAATTCACGGTGAGGATAAAACAGTCGCAACGCCACCGCAAGATTGGAGAGAAGCTTCCGTAAACGTGGTTATACCCGCACTTAATGAAGAAAAAAACATTGTCCTTTGTTTAGCCTCTTTACTGCATCAAACTTTAAAACCCAACAATATAATTCTCGTGGATGACGGCAGTAAGGATTTAACCATTGCACATGCCATTGCTTTTTGTCGGGAAAACCATCTCAATATCACCATCATCCACAGAGACCATCCTATAGGAAAAACTCCTACTATCAAACGTCAGGCACGGGAGTTTACCTCGGATGTAGAGTTTATCATAGACTCCGACACCATCCTTGAATCTCCAAACTACATCCAAAGAGTAGTGGAAGAACTTTACAAAGGGGTAGGGATTGCCTCGGCATGTGGAACTATTCTGCCCATACGCGACAAAGACAGAAAAGCGATGATACAAAGCCCTGAAGTTGTGAAATTTACACAAAAATTTCCAGATGCCGATATGTATCTCAAACAAGACCCCTTTCATATCTTTGCAAGAAAAGTGAGCAATCTTTATAGAGAAGTGCTTTATCTTTTTTTACAAAAATTTATCTATCACGGGCAAATGGTATTTTTTGGTTCCATCGTCAATCCCGTCGGGTGCGCCGTCGCCTACAAAAGAGAATATATTAAAAATCTTTTTGACAAATACGAACCGATTTTAGGTGATGATTTGACAAACTCCGAGGATATATTTATAGGTTTTGCACTTCTCAAAGAGGGATACAGGAACATCCAGCTCATGGACGTTTACGCACGTTCGCAAGAACCTGAAATAGAACGTATTCCCCATGAGTTGTATATGTGGTCCTCCTCCTTTTTTCAGAGTTGCTATTATTTTGATGACTTGGTTCGAAGCCCTTTTAAATCGTTCAAAAGTTATCTCCACCATAAAAAAGCACAAAAGCTTCATAATAAAGAGATTCAAAAGAAAAGAAAAATTGCAGAGCCTTACAGACAAGCATTCGGAGAGGGGCTAACAATGCAATACGGTCGACCGATGGGGTGGGTTATTTTCGTCTCCCTTTTGGAAAAAACTTTTTTTCCTGCAACACTTTTTGCCATGATTATTTTGCAATTATGGGAGGGTTTACTACTCACCGTACTCTTTGAAACCATCGCCTCCGTAACTATTTTAGCTTATATCAACAAAACAAAACGGCTGGAATATCTCTTTAAAGGGATTCTTGTCACGCCAATCCGATATGCAAGTATCCTTTTTGATTTTGTAACTATGTTTCGGTTTGCCAAAGATATATGGCTTGGCAAGAAAAAAGGGTGGCGCAAATGAAAACTCTTTTTCTTCTACTCTTTTTATTCTTTTTTACCCTTAGCGCCCAAGAAAATTTTGAACAAAAAAATACGTCAAGCATCACGGCAGAGGGCTTATTCTTAAAAGATAGCGACTCGATTCATCACACTATCGCTTCTGCCTACGCAAACTATTTCTTTGATTCGCAAACCTCCCTTTTTGCAGGAGGTGAGATGGATATTCTTGCAGCCGATAGCACAAGCTTGTACAAAAATAGCGACGGCTCAAATGAGAGTTCTGTTCAAAGCGGAGGCGTGGGTATGAGACATCGTTTTCATAAAACTCTCGAAACGGGGCTTTTACTCGGCTACACAAAAGAAAAAAAACACGAAACACTTTGGAGCCGTGCCGACATACGACTAGATATAAACGACGAAAGCACTCTTTATTTAGATGCATCACACGGATTTTATATGATATCACCCCTCTCAACCTCTCTTGGCATCAAAAGAGCCCACGGCAGTACTCTTTTTGAGTTGCGCCCTACTCTTATCGACACTGTTTTACTCCAAGGAGAATATGACGTTTTTTCTGATACCAACAGAAGATGGAGTGCTGTGCTAGCCCCTAGACACGGTGTGGTTAGAAACAACAAATGGGCTGTAGATCTTGGGGTCAAGGCTTGGCTCTCAGGGTTCAAAAAAGATTTGGAACACGGATATTACGACCCTAAACTTTTTGAAAGTTACATGGCAACGCTTCATGCCACCTATGGCATATTCAAATATAATACTCTTTTTTTTATGTCGGGTGCGGGTGCTATCAGAGACAATTTTATGCATGCATACAAACCGGGGGGAAACATCGATATTATCCTAAGCTCAGAAATAGATAAAGACTGGAAAATTCAAGCCAAAACCGGATATATGAACAACTCTCAGGAGAGACTCGGAGACTACTATGACGCATATTATTTTGGTCTCTCGGTGATGCGCAGATTTTAGAAATTTTACTCTTGCAAAAGAACAAGCTCTCCAAAGGGGACACCCGCAACTTTGGGACTTATCCACTTTACTTCATAAGAGGGCTTGGCATGTGCAAATATACCCTCTAAATCCGTAAAATACAAAAGAAGTTTTGTATCATGCAGCTCATTTTCTATAAACTCAAAAACAGGTCGAAAGTCGGTTCCCCCTCCCCCTTTGAGCCTGCATTCCAAAGTCTCACCACTGTAAAAAACAGTGTGGGAGCGGATAGTATCGTCACACACCAGCATATCGATTTGATAGTTCGGCACCACTTCCATCAAAAAGTTTATCTCGCTCAAAAATGTATTTAAGAGTGTCTCATCCACGGAACCGGAACTGTCCACCGCTATGACTAAGCGCAAGGTGTTACTGATGCAAGAAGGAAGATACACCCCCGTATAAAGGAACTTTTTATTAGGAGGGATGAGAATATAATCATCTTTATGAAAGCGCTCAATGGCAACTTTTAGCTCATTTCTCCAGTCTATTTTTGAGTCTCTTTGAAGTTTAAAAAACCGCTCTATCGCCTTGGGTGCATCCCCTTGTTTCTCTTTTGAGATCAAAACTCCAAGCATCTCCTCGCCAAAGAGCTGCTCTTGGAGTATCTCCTCTTGAAGTTGTTCTTGTGTTTTTTTTTCATTATTATTATTTTGGACATCACCCGCATCATCGGCTTCATATTCCAAATCTTCATCCTCACGGAGAATATCATCTTGAAGCTGGGCATAAATCTCCTCCGCGTACATCCCTTTGAAACGTACCCGATACTGTGCTCCGTAGGGAAGTTCCATCTTGTTTTCTACAAGCATATCGTTCACTGCCAAATCCGTAGCCATCTGCCAAAGCCACCCGCTACGTCCGTTTTTGCGCATCTCATGGGCTAAAGAAGCATGCATCGCCCCGTTGGCAAAAACAAACTCCATCTCCCCGATACTCAATCCTTCAAAAAAATCGCCGTTATACTCCACTTTGTTTCCGTCACTCTTAAAAGCCTGTATATCATCGTTTTGCACCAAAGTAAGACGAGAAGCAATAGTTCCAAAAAGGGGATAATCCACAAGAAGTTTCGCTTTGGCTTGGGAAATTTTATCTGCTAATCTTGGCATGTGGATTTGTACCTTGGGTAATTTTTGAAGTATTATAGCAAAGCTCTAATGCGTCAAATGTTAGATTATAAAATACTCTTGGCATGTGGAAATATTTCAAATGCAATTAGATATAATTCACCCAATTTTCAAAAGGATATGTATGCGATATTTTCTCACTTCATTTATTATTATGGGACTAGGTTTGGTGGCCGCTTTTTTTATCGGCGGTTTGGCAGCGGTTTATACCGCCTTTCTTCTTATTGTTCTTGAGATTTCTCTCTCCTTTGACAATGCCGTAGTCAACGCAAAAGTGCTCGAGACTATGGATCCTGTTTGGCAAAAGCGTTTTATTGTTTTTGGTATCCCTATCGCCGTATTCGGGATGCGTTTATTGTTTCCGCTGATGATTGTCGCCATTGTTACGGGGATGGGACTTTTAGAGACACTCCAAGTTGCAATGGGAGAACCTGCCCGTTATGAGAGCCTTCTAAAAGGAACGGAAGATACTATTTTTGCCTTTGGGGGCGCATTTTTGCTTATGGTGTTTTTGGACTTCTTTTTTACGGAACGCGATATCGCATGGATCCGTTTTTTGGAAAATTCAAAAGTTGTCAAGAGTTTCAGCGGTATTGCGAGTATCGAGCTTATTATTGCTATTATAGTCGGTATTACCCTCGGGCATGTGACGGAGAGTTTTGATGTCGTTTTGGCTTTTATGTATGGGATTTTACTCCATGCCTTACTTGGAATCGTAGATCATTTTCTCTCCTCAGATACCGTAAAAAGCGGACTTGCCGGTTTTATTTACCTTGAAGTTTTAGATGCAAGTTTTAGTTTTGACGGCGTTATCGGGGCTTTTGCACTTAGTAGCAATATCTTTATTATTATGATAGGTTTGGGCGTAGGAGCTATGTTTGTGCGGAGTATCACCTTGTATTTTGTGGAGCACAAAACCTTATCACAGTTTCAGTATTTGGAGCACGGTGCACATTATGCCATAGGAATTTTAGCGATTATAATGTTGATGAAAATCACTACGCATATCGGAGAAGCAGTTACGGGGACTATAGGAATAGGACTGATTTTGGCGGCTTTTTTACACTCTGTTTGGGAAAACAGAAAAAATCTCAAAAGTTAAATTATCTCCGGCATGTGGAAATCTCCACATGCCTAACTTAAAAGATAAGCAAACTTTTGCACCCACTCTTTAAAAACCTCGGAATGTTCCATTTTGACTCCGTTTCTTTGCAAATCCTGTACCGCCATCACCGCAAATTCACTCTTTAATCCCAAGGTATATTGCAGCAAATTATCAAGATTTTCTTTTGTGTCGTCTCTCAAAAGAGCACTTACGAGTCCTGTGCAAAGAGCGTACAGTACATCAATCTCATCAGGATATTCCCCATTTCCACATGCCAAGATATTTGCAATATCAGGCAGTTTATGCATCACTTTTGAAAAACTTAAAAAGCCTACGGCAACATCTTTGCCTACAGCGCCCGACAAACAGTCCAAAAGAAGCTTCTCTTTGAGGGTACTTTTGAGGATACTGTCTACGTATTCCCAGCTTCTAGGTGTTGCAAAACTTTTGGTATCGCTCTTGGCATCAAAGGTAAAAAGATGCTCATTTTTGTATGCGATATAAGCAATAATTCTCTCATCCACTTTTTTTTGATACGCCCAAAAACGCCACTCGTTCACATCTACCTCCATCTCAAAATGGACAAATCTATTGGCAAGAGGGCTTGGCATACGGTAGGTCACGCCGCGGTCGCCCTCACGGTTTCCCGCGGCAACTATCGCCCAACCCTCGGGGAGTTCATATTCTCCTACTTTTCTGTCCAAGATAAGCTGATATGCCGATGCTTGCACGCTTGGCGGTGCGGAGTTGAGCTCATCTAAGAACAAAATCCCCTCTCCGCCTCGAGGCAAAAATGCGGGAGGCGCCCAAAGTGCGGTATGGGATTCTTTGTCATAAAAAGGGATTCCTTTGAGGTCGGTGGGGTCCATCAATGCGAGCCTTAAATCTACAAAACCGATATTTTTTGCCTCAGCTATCTGCTTTACGATGGAGGACTTTCCTATTCCCGGCGCACCCCACAAAAAAGTAGGAACTTTTTGCTCACTCAGCGCAGCAACGGTACTTATCAAATCTGATGCTTTCATCTACTCTCCTTAAACCTGCCAACCGATATTAGCACTTTGTATATGTTCCCCGAATGCGGGGTTTTCTTTGACGGCTCTTTCAAAACGGCTATCAAGCTGAAGCTGGTACAAAACATCCACGGGCGTACTATGATTTTGTGCCAAACCTTGTAATACTTTGACATCTTTACTCAAAAACAGTAGCCGAAAAATAGCGTGAGGAGTGTTTGGATTATGAGACAAAGCAATATGATTCAAATCATTTTCATATGCTTCTTCAAGAGATTCCTGAGGAGTGTTTGCATTGGCATACAGTGCCAAAATAATTTCTTGATTCCCGCCGCAAAGCAGTTGGCTCAAAACATCTTCGCCAAGATGAGTATTCGCTGCCAAAGCAAGCTGGACATCCTCTTTTGCCAAACTCAGCAATCTCTCTTGCATATGAGAATCCAAAGAGATATTTTGAGCCAAATCTAGGGCATTTGTTTGGATAAACATCTCAAACATTGCATCATCAAGGCGAATATATTTCGCAATGTTTTTAGCGTAGGTCTCATGTTCAAAAAGCTTTGCGATTAAACCTTCGCAGAGGTTGGTATTATAAGAAAGCGCTTCTAGCACCATCGGACTTGCGTCCATGTAGAGAGAATTTTGCATTGCCTCATCACAGTCCGAGCGCATCGCTATAAGCGTTTTGATATAGGTATCGGATTTTTTCACAAGCATTCGTAGTACATTTTTGGGTGTGTAATGGTGTGTTGCTATGGCTGTGAGTATTTTGTAATTTACACCGTTTGGGCTCTCATTCAAGCTTCTTTGCAAAGGCTCAAGTTCTGCTATAGATTTAATAAGCTCATCATCTCTACACTGCACAATCAGATGCATAAGTCCCAGTGTTGCATACTGTACGTTGTGGTTTCTTTCTATATTGGGATAAAACCGCACGATAATAGCGGCACTAACATCGCGGTTGTCGTCATTGTCGAAAAAATCTTCCCCTCTCCATTCATACATCGCCAAAAGGCGTAAAAATAAACCGTCGCTTATGGCGGTATTTTGCAAAAAACCTTTAAGCCTTGTTTTGTCATGGCTGAGCTTGAGACTCATCAAAAGTGTATTGGAATCTATGTGTTTTGCCAGCTCTAGCTCAAGCGCATCTACGGTGATAAACTCCGCACACTTTTGCTCATAAAGCTCATCGCTTATATTTTGTTCGTACGGGGTCATCATTTTCCCCTCTACTATCAATACAACTTCTTGGGAATACTTTTTTACTACGCAAATATCGTGATACTTCATCTGAGCATCAAATTCATCCTGCGTAAATGCACGGCTTTTTCCAAACAACAAGATGGTTTTATTTTCTAATTCTTTTAAATTCATAGCTTAATTATACTAAGATATTTTTATTTTTATCTTCTTCGTTATAATGCTTCACTCATTTTAAGGAAAAATTATGCCACAAATAGTAGAAGAGGGATTCAGACTCTATAATGAAAGAAAATTCAAAGAGGCATTCGACATCCTTTTTGATGCCGCTGCTTACGGTAATGACGCAGAAGCGCAATATTTGATAGGTAAAATGTATAGAGAAGGGGACGGCGTAGAGCAAAGTCTTGAAAATGCGATGCGCTGGTGGAAAAAAGCCAGACAAAACGGTCAAAGAGACGCCGCCTTTCAAATGTCTGAGATACAAACTTCTACAAAAAATATTTTTTAGTAAGCTAAAAGTGTTAAAAATATTTTATTTTCATATACAAAAGTATAGAATATAAAAAACTAAAGGACTCCAATGAAAACAGCTCCAAACAATACGGAAAAAACCTTTCCGACGGAACAACTTCTTGTGACGAAAACGGACACGAAGGGGATTATCACGTATGCTAACCAAAATTTTGCACATATAGTAGGAGTAGATGAAGAGGAGCTTATAGGCAGACCTCATAATATTATCCGTCATCCCGATACTCCCCGGATTATTTTCAAACTTTTGTGGAACTATCTTCATAGCCAAAAAGAGATTCATGCCTATGTGAAGAATCTCTGTGCGGACGGCTCTTACTACTGGGTTTTTGCCAATGTCACCCCTTCGTTTGAAGAGACAAAGGTGATTGGATACCACTCCACAAGAAGAAATCCCGATAGAAATACACTCAAAAGCACTATCATTCCTCTGTATCAAACACTTATCCAAGCAGAAAAAAACGGCGGAATCAATGCTAGTGAAAAAATTTTGAACGATATTATGAAAGAAAAAGGTATGGAATATGACGAATTTATCCTCTCTCTCTAAGATACATTACGCAAATTATGCGCATATAGCAGTTGTTGTACTCGGAACGACAGTCTCTTTTATTTTTTTTGAATTTCATGTAGGGATATTTATCTTTAATATTCTTAATATTATTATCGCTATGTATGCTTACAGACAGATTCAAATTACAAAAACAAGCATAGAAAATTCTTTGTATGTCATCAAAAAAGCTATCCTTGGGAGTTTTGAAAATCGTCAACATAAGATTGTAGCCGGCGGTGAGCTGGCAGAGCTTGCTTGGAGCATCAATGCCCTTTTCGACCAACTGGAGAATTTAATTCGCGAGATTAACACCTCAATAGAATATGCAAGCAAAAACCTCTATTTCAGAAGAATCAGCTCCGTAGGGCTCAACGCTTCTTTTGCAAAAACAGCAAAGCTCATCAATAGAAGCATCGATGCAATGGAGGTGGAGTTTAAAGGTCAAGAGCAAGATAAATTTATATCGAAGCTTGAAAAAACAGGAAAAGGGTATGTTCAGAACTTTGAGAGTATCGAAAATCAAATCAGCTCTACCAATGAAATACTCTCAACTCTTGCCACAGAAGCACAAGAAAGTGCTTCACTCTCCCGCTCTAACAATGAGGTAGTACGGGCAATGAGTGCAAACTTTGAAAAACTTTCGCAAATCATCGCACAAAACAAGGATGCCGTAGACTCTTTTACCGCGAGAACAAACGAGATTACCTCTATTGTCAGTCTCATTAAAGATATAGCGGATCAGACAAATCTACTTGCTCTCAATGCCGCCATAGAAGCTGCCCGTGCGGGTGAACATGGACGCGGATTTGCCGTAGTAGCGGATGAAGTGCGCAAACTTGCAGAGAGAACCGCAAAGGCAACCCATGAAATAGCTATCTCCATCTCCACTCTCCAACAAGAATCAAATGAAATGCTCAAAAATTCACAAGAACTAAACATAATTGCAGATGCTTCAACACAAAGTGTAGAAACACTTTACAGCTCACTTTCTCATTTTGGCACAACTTCTGAATCGGTTCTGAGTTCAAGCAGATATATGAAAGATAAAAACTTCATCATTTTAGCCAAGATTGACCATATCCTCTTCAAAGCAAGGGCACTTTCGGTCGTGGAAAAAGGGGAATATGAGGAGTTTTCTACACACCAAACCTGCAGATTCGGCAAATGGTATGAGGGAGATGCAAAAGCGCAATTTGCACATTCGCCGAGTTATCCGAAAATTCTCCGGCCCCACTCCGTCGTACACTCGTCTATTATAAATACTTTTGAGCTTATTAAAAATTCAAACCTGCACAAACATGAAGATGCAGTACTTAATAATTTTATAAATATGGAAATAGCTTCTGATGAACTTTTTGCACTTATGGATAGTATGCTCGATGAGGAAGCCGTTTATAGAGATAATAATCTTCATGAAGGGGAAGTGGAATTTTGGGATGCGTAGTTAAAATAATTTCTCAAAATTACTGTAAGTTATTTAAGTTATAATCCACACAAATTTTAATACAAGGATTCTTTATGAAGCTTCTCTCTAGCCTTTTGATTTTGCTTGCAATTTCACTCCAAGCCAACGACGCAGTGCATAGCTTTGCTCCAAGCAAAGACTGCAAAGCCTGCCATACGCAGATATACAATGAGTTTGAAGGCTCTATGCACGCAAATGCTACGCCGCAAAAAGACCCTATCCATAATGCCGTGTGGTCAAAAGACCCGCTTAAACTCCAAGAAGAACGTTACGCATGCGGAAAGTGCCATACACCCGCTGCAAATAATCTCGACAAGATGTTAACGCAGGGAAGTAAGGCAATGCCGGATATGAACAACTCCACCCACAACGAAGCTATAAGCTGCGCCTATTGTCACCGCATCCAAAGTATAGAGATTCATAAACAAAGCAATACAAACATCATAAGCAAAAATGAAAAAGAGTATTTCGGTACACTCAAAGAGCATATAGAATCTCCGTACCATGCAATAAAAACTGAGAGGAACGAGCATATGCAAAACGGCAACGTCTGTATAGGCTGTCACTCCCACAAAATGAACGCACACGGACTCAACGTATGTTCAACCAATATTGCCAACGAGATGGACGGTGCCAACTGTGTAAGCTGCCACATGCCAAAGGTGAGCGGCACGGTTTCTAATCTCAAAGAGCGTAAAGAACACACTTTTCACGGATTCGCAGGAAGTCATTACAATGCAGAGATGCTCACCCGATATGTAGATATTTCATTGCTACGAGAGATAGATGATTTTATAGTAAACATCGACAATCGCACGTCTCATGCGCTCTTATTACACCCGCTAAGAACGGCTGTTTTAAAAGTAAGCGTCACAAGAGAGGGAAAAACTACGCAGCTCAAAGATGAGATTTTTGTACGTATCATCGGAAAAGAGGGTAAACCTACAATGCCTTGGCTAGCTGAGAAAACACTCCAAGATACGATGATTCAGGCAAACGAAAAAAGAGCCGTGAAGTATCCGTTCAAGCTCCAAAAAGGGGACAAAGTCGATGTAGTTCTGGGATGGTTTTTGGTCAATCCAAAAGCAGTTCCTATGCTCCAACTCGAAAAAGACAAAACAGCAACGCAGTTTAATGAGTTCAAAAAAGAGAGTTTTACTTTTTAACTGCTCCCACAACTCCCTAAATCTCCCATATCTTTGAGATATGGGGAAAATCTCAAAATACTACTTCATTATATTTCTAAAAATCGAAAAAATTTCTACACTAAAAATTACTATTTTATAAAAACTTTCCACATGCCAAGAAAAAAAGTTCCCTCTCTCTCAAGTTTTGAGACTGTGAAATACTTACGCTCTTGGAGCCGATGGCTCTGCCTTCGGTCGGGGAGTGCTCAAAAGTTACAATTCTCAAACGTGCTCCTAGCGAAGGCAGAGCCATCGCTTCCTATAAAAGGAGTTATTTCAGAGCCTCTGCGTCTTTGCGAGCGAAGCGAAGCAATCTATAGGGGAAATCTCGCACCCGTGAAACTCGAAATCCAAAGTATCGGGCATCTCTTTATACAACAAAGGGCTATCCAAATCCACATGCCAAAGAACATCTCTGTATGCCATTGCCAGATGAAGGGCAATATTGATAGAATAAGGTCCCTCAAGCATCGAACCTAGCATACATTTTATCCCGTTTTTTCTAGCATATTCGAATATCTCCGCCGCCTTGCTCACACCGCCGCATTTCATCAGTTTGATGTTTATCATGTCGGCACTTTTTGATTCTACGACTCTCTTGACATCTTCCAAACTAAATACGGCTTCATCGGCTAAAATAGGGATATGAGAATACTCCGTAATGGTTTTGAGCCCCGTCAAATCGCTTGCAATGACGGGCTGTTCTATTAATTCTATTTTCAAATCTTTCACTGCATCGATGAATTTGAAAGTACTTTGCACATCCCAAGCCTGATTGGCATCCACTAATATCTTGGCATGTGGAACCTCTTTGGCAATCGCTGTGAGTATTTCTACGGCATGTGCAATATCTGCACCCACCTTTACTTTTAAAATCCACATGCCCGATTTATAGGCTTTTTTTGCCTCTTCAAGCATGGCATGTGGATTGTTGAGGCTGATAGTTATTGCCGTTTGGATAGGCTCAAGTGTAACTGCTCCGAAATACTCATACGGTTTTTTTCCTTGCTCTTGGGCAATAAGTGAAACCAAAGCGATATCCAAAGCCGCCTTTGCACTGCTTTTCATAGCGCTCTTGTGTAAAATACGGAGTGCATCTTCGGGGATACGGGAAATGAGCTTTTCTTTGAATGCGGCGATGGATTCAAGAATACTCTCACAATCTTCCCCCGTAATCGCCTTTGTTGCAGGTGCTTCCCCATATGCAAAAGTTCCATTTGCACATGCCATGCGCACCCGTACGAATTCCACATGCCGAGCTGTTCTTAGAGCAGTAATAAAGGGAGTTTTCAGTTCTATAAGCTCTATTTGCGTTTGTATTTCTATAATTTTCATTTTGCCAAGCCTATTAAAAGATGTCCCACTGCCAAACCTCCGAATGTACCGATAATATAACCCATCACTGCCATCAAAACTCCCACACTTGCAAGCGATTTGTTGTACGTGGCGGCAAGAATAGGTGCAGATGCCGCTCCACCGATATTTGCCAAACTAGCCACTGCGATACTAAACAAATCAAGCTTAAAGATTTTTGCCCCCGCAACCATCAAAACAGCGTGAATCATTAAAATTACAAAACCTGCCAAAACATAAACACCCACCGAAGAAAAATTCTCAAATACGGCTTTGGAGCCGATAAGAGCAACAAGAAGATAAAGCATTGAAGTTGCCACCTCGCTAGAGCCGTTAACATCTCTTAGTTTCGTAAAAGAGCCCAAAACCCCAAAAACAGATGCCATTAAAACTATGGTCGTAGTCGAATTAAATATTTCCACATGCCAAGAGATAAACTGCGAAATAAAAGAAACAATAAGCGCAAAAAATATCAAAAGCCAGTATCTTTTGGCACCGATTGTACAAGCACACCCTATTGCATCCAAGCACGCCATCTTTTGAGCGGAGTTTGTAAAAGCGTTAAAATATTTTGCAAAGGGAACCAAAAAAAGCAAAAACATCACCCAAACCGTATAATTCACACTGTCGACTATCAGCACATATCCGTAGGCTTCTTGAGAAACTCCAAGGGCAGAACCTACCGCAATCATATTTGCCGTGCCCCCCATCCAGCTTCCCGACAAAGCACCAAAAGCGCCCGCCTCACTCGGGTTGAAACCAAAAAGCAGAGTAACCGCCACAAATCCACATGCCAAAGAAAATACCGCCAAAACATATGCGATGAGCAAAGATTTACCAAGCTTAAAAAAATGGCGCAAATCCACCTGCAAAAGCATCAAAAATAACATAGCCGGAAGAAGATTTGTTTTTGTCAGCAAATAGATATTTTTTATAGCTTCATTATCTCCAAACATCCCAAAACCGGCAAAAATCATACTCACGGCATAAATCATTACAACGCCGGGGATAAGCTTAAAAGCTTTAATTTGTGTTTTTTGTTCTATAATTCCAAAAAGAGTTGCAATAAAAGCCAAAGTCAAAAGATAAACAGATGCAGAACTTATCAAAAAACATCCTTTTTTTTGATAGTGTAGCATATATTTTAAGGATGAAAGATGAAAAAAATTGCCCACACGCTCCTATTTTACCTCTTGACACTCAGTACTCTTCAAGCAGCAACACTTAGCAGCAAGATTCACGATAATTCACTCATCGTCTATAACGGCGACATTGCTCTTGTCCATGAAGAAAGAGACTTCAGCGTACAAACAGGAGACACGCAAATTGTCTACGAGGATGTTGCAAGCACGATAGATACGGATTCCGTCAATGTCAAGCTCTCTGATTCTCTGCTTCTTTATTCCCAACAATACCGTTTTGACAAGCTGACACACAATAAATTGCTTGATGCGTCCATCAACAAAAAAGTGAAAGTAAAAATGCTTCAAACTCCCCAAAGTTATGAGACTATAACTGCTCATCTGCTCTCAAACGACGGGAGTTTTTCCCTTGTAAAAACTGCACAAAACGAGATTATTACGGTAGAGAGTAAAAACCTTATCTTTGAGGCTATTCCAAGCGAGCTGATAACAAAACCCTCTTTGGTATGGAATATCAAGACAGATAAAAATATCAAGACAAGCATGGAGATAGATTACCTTATTAAGCATGTTTCGTGGCAGAGCAACTACATTTTAGAACTACACAAGGAAAGTGCGAACCTCAGCGGATGGATTACGATAGATAACCGCTCAGGGAAAAAATTTACCGATACCGATTTGTATGTTTTAGCCGGAGAGATTAACCGTGCCCAAAAACCGCAAACATTTTACAAAGAAGCAAGGGTGATGATGGTGTCTGATGCGATGCCAAACGAGATAGCACATGAAGGCTACCATTTTTATACCATCCCTTTTAAGGTCACCCTTGCCGACAATGAAAAAACTCAAATAAAATTTATAAATAAAAACAATATCTCTATTAACAGAACCTACAGTGCCATGCTCTCTAATCCCACTTTTGTAGAGAGTGAAACAGAACACGACGTAACACAGTATATTAACTTCAAAACCACAGATTTTATCCTCCCAAGAGGGGTTATCAGAACCTATTCTCAAATCAAAGAGACCAACATACTTTTAGGGGAGAGCAACATCGGACACACTCCCAAAGAAACTCCTCTGACTCTTAAACTCGGGCAAAATTTTGATCTTAAAGTGACCCAAACTCTTCTCAAAAGAGATGATAATAACAACTATTACGAAGCAGATATTCTTTATAGTATTCACAATAGTTCCAACGAGGCAAAAACAGTGGACTTGCTTATCCCTTTTGCCAAAGATTCGAAAAACACCATAGAGTCTACAAAATCTTATATCTTCACCAAAGGGAATTTGGCTACTTTTACACTTAAAATGCAAGCTGAGTCCCGTGAAAGTTTTAAAGTGAACTTCAAAATCAAGCGATAATTGCATGGCAATACATCGGATAGTCAAACAAAAGTTATTGGGAGGACCCTTTAGCAATGATGCGCTTAGGCTTGCAAAAGCTATTTATCATACCTATATTAACGATGAGAAGAATCTTTTTTTGCATATTCATATTCAAAAAGTTCTCTTCTTGTTGGGACTTGAGCACAATGAAAATTCTCTTTCGTATCTCAGATATTTGTTTGCAGAACTCAACGAACCTTTTGCGGTAAGAAACTTCAAATTTTACGACAAAGTATATTCTATGAGAATTATTGTTTTTTGCAACTACACTATCAAAGATGAGATTCTTGAGTTGGAACTCAGCGAAGAGTTTATGCATATGGAAAGTGAATATATGTTAGATTCATTTTTAAGTAAATAAGGAAAAAAATTGACAAAAAAATATGTAATATTAGACACCGAAACAACAGGTACAGCAGAAAACGACAGAATAATACAGCTGGGGTACATTGTCCTCGGTGCGCCGAAAATAGAGGTGCATAATGAATTTTGTGCATCTGCGGTGCCTATTAGTTTTGGCGCTATGGAGGTGCACGGAATCACTCCCGATATGATTGAGGGAAAATCCACATGCCAAGAAACACACGCCTATAAAAGGCTTCAAGAGCTTAATATTCCCCGAAACTATATTATCATCCATAATGCGCCCTTTGACTTGGGAATGCTTGAAAAAGAGGGTTTTGATACGCAAATGAAGGTGATTGACACGCTTAGAGTTGCAAAGCATATTTTTGAGGATGAGGATGCGCACAGACTTCAATATTTTCGCTATAAAATGGAGCTTTATAAGCAGGAGCAAAAAGAAGCGGATGCGCTGGGAATAGTTGTCAAAGCCCATGATGCAATCGGGGATGTTTTGGTACTCAAACTTTTTTTAAGCAAGCTCAAAGATGCCGTATCTGCAAAATTCCCAAATGAAAACCCTGTGGAAAAAATGGTAGATTTAACCAACACCCCTATTCTGGTAAAAATTTTCAAGTTTGGAAAACACAAGGGTAAAACGCTTGAAGAAGTAGCAGCTGCAGATGCAGGTTATCTTCGATGGATGCTGAGTTCTATGGAAAATCTCGATGAAGATATGCGCTATTCTATCAATACGGTTTTAGGCAACTAAACTAAACAATATAAAAAGCACAAGGGCAAAGCCGCCCGCTATCAAGGCATAAGGAAGCTGTGTTTTCGTATGCTCTATAACGTCACAATCGCTTGCCATTGCAGAGATTATCGTCGTATCCGAGATAGGGGAACAGTGGTCGCCAAACACCCCGCCGGAAATTACTGCACCGATACATAAGGCTATGCTTGCATCCATCCCCACAGCCATCGGTACCGCAACGGGAATCATAATACTAAATGTCCCCCAGCTCGTTCCCGTAGAAAAAGACAAAAGTGCACTTAGCAAAAATATAACCGCCGCTAAAAGGTAAATACTCAGCACATCACGGACTAAGGATGCCAAATACAAACCTGCTTGAAGCTCCACGGTAAGCTTTCCCATAGCAAAGGCAAGAAGAAGTATCAAAGCAATGGGAATGAGCTTTTTTGCCCCGCTAAAAGCACTCAAGCTCCATGTGGAGATACTCATATTTTTTGTCCCCACAAAATAAAAAAATGTAAAAAACAAACTTACAAGCATCGTATAAAAGATAGAACTCGAACCGCTTCCTTTTAAAACATCTCCATCACCCGTAATATACAAAAATAAAAATGTAAAAAATATCATCATAAAAATCGGTAAGAGCATCAGATACATACTTCCGGCTTTAAAGTTTTTTGTGTGATAGAGTGTCGGCGTAGGTTTTGCATATCGCATCGGTCCGATATCAATACCAAAATAAACGGCTAAAAACGTTACAAGCAAAGCACTCATGGCATAAAAATTATATACGATAGATTCGAGGAGAATTTCTATTGCGTTTCCCGCAATCACTCCTAATGAAATTTGAGTAGAGATAAGCCCTAGTAAAAGTGCACCCCACCCGTTGAGAACGATTAAAGAACAAATAGGTGCAGAGGTGGAGTCGCAAACAAAAGCAAGCTTGGCATGTGGAATATTATATTTATCACAAAGCGGCTTCCCTACCGCGCCGGCAATGAGCGAAGTGATAGAAGATTCTACAAAAATCACTACACCTATGAGATAACTCAGTAAAAGAGCAGAACGCCCTGAACGCACATAGGCTTTTTTTTCCATTACAAACTCGACAAACCCGCCAATTCCGCCGCTTTTTTCTATCAAAGCCATAATACTTCCCACCAAAATTACAAAACCCAAACTCTTCAGTATCCAACCCTCGCCGAGCAAAGAGGAAAAAATAAGAAAAAGGGAGTTCAATGAGGCTAAGAGCGTAAAATCATTTAAGATAAGAACCCCAAAAAGGATTCCTCCAAAAAGAGATAAAAATACATTTTTTGAATAAAGTGCTACAACGATAGCCAAAAAGGAAGGGATAAGAGAGAGGGCTGAGAGCTCTATAAAAGAATCCTAAAACTCAATAGCGAGCAATTCTAAACCTGCTCTTCCAAATTTTTCTCTGTAAAGTTCACACTCTTTTTCTTGAACCTCTTTGAAGCCGAGTTTTTTGTAAAACATTTTCGTCTCAAGAGCACCTATCTCGATGATAGTTTGCGCAATTCTATAACCTTTGAGTCTGGCAGTAAGAAGACTTTTTTGCATCAATGCTTTTAAAATTCCAAGGTCGATAAAACCTTCAACCTCTTGCATAAAATCAAACATGAGTGTTCTGTTGTTCAAATCAAAATCGCAGCTGTAAAGAACTTCAAGACCTTGAGAAACATTCGGCTCAGAGCCTATCTCTTGTAAAGCATCTACAAAAGCCTGCTTGGTAGCGATTCTCGGTTCATAACTACAAAGAGTTCCTACGCTTTTACCGCTGAGTTCAGCAATAAGAAAATTAGTATAATGGCAGCGATTCTTCGCCTGTGTTTTACAGAGAGCCTCTAGTTTTTTGAGTATCTCTTGATTATCGTTTGTGCTAAAGATGAGATCAAACATTCCCTCTTTTTTTCCAGCTCTGCTTCCTTGCAACATCATCTGTGCTAAAAAAGGTGCATCATCCGCATTAGCTTGTCTTATTTTAATACTCATAACTTTTTCCGTCGATTAATTAGATTCATATAAGAGTAATAGTACCATACTTTATGATAAAAAGTTTCTTAATTATTACAATTTTACAGATTTTGTTATTTTCATCACAACAAATAATTTTAGTTGTCGCTGAGGATTACAACAGTTCAAAGGCTTCTTTGGTCTGCTACGAAGAGGGCAAAAAAATATTTGGCACTATGGAAGTAAACATAGGTAAAAATGGCTTGGGAATGGGAATTGGAGCGGTAGAACTGCCCGATAAAAATCCTTCCGTGATAAAAAAAGAGGGAGATCAAAAAGCACCCGCGGGTATCTTTAAGCTCACCTCTATATTCTCTTACGATAACAATTTAGCTTTCCACATGCCGCACTTACATGCTTCAAAAAAACTTATATGCGTAGATGATTCAGACTCAAATCTTTACAATAAAATTGTACAAATGCCCCAAGAGCCGCCAAAAAGTTTTGAATATATGAAAAGAGATGACCGACAGTACGAATTGGGAGTGGTCATAGAGCATAACAAAGATGGAATAAAAAAAAGAGGTTCTTGTATTTTTATGCATATCAAAAAATCGGATGATAGCGCTACTGCAGGATGTACGGCTATGAGTTTGCAAGAGATGCAGCAGATAAGTTCTTGGCTGGATGAGAGTAAAAATCCTTTACTTATCCAGATTCCAAAGTTGCTACAAGAGGAGATTAAAAGACTCTATCCGGAGCTAAAAAACTCCGAACTGCTTCATTAGTCCTCTGTTTTTACCATTCTCTCTTTTGCCTCAATACCCATCAAAGAAAGTCCTGTTTTGAGTGAGAGGGCTACAACCATAAAGAGTTTGAGAAGTTTTGCTTCATCTTCACTACCCAAAATTCTACAATCATAGTAAAACTTATGTAATGAGCCTGCAAGTGCTTTGAGATAGTCGCTCAGCTTTTGAACCTGACGTGAGCTAAAGGCATCTTCAATAATCTCAGGAAGAAGCAGTGCATCAAAAAGAAGAGCATCTGCATTTTCATTGAGACCCTTTAAAGAAGCTCTTAAAATCTCTTCTTGGCTCATATCACTTTTTGCAAGAATAGTCTTGATTCTGGCATGTGCATATTGAATATAGAAGATTGGATTAGAACTGTCTTGTTTTTTAAATTCTGCCAAGTCAAATTCAAGCGCAGTATCACTTTTTTTGGAGGCAAAAATAAAACGCAAAGCATCTGAGCCTATCTCTTGAACAATATCGCTCATCAAAATAACATTTCCTGCTCGTTTACTCATCTTGTACGGCTCGCCGTCTTTGAGTAAACTTACCATTTGAGAGAGAAGTACTTCGAGTTTTGAGCTGTCATAACCCAAAAATTCTACTGCTGCTTTGACACGGGGAATATATCCGTGATGGTCTGCTCCCCAGATATTAATATAGTAATCATATCCGCGCTCAAATTTTTGGTTGTGATAGACAATATCTCCGGCTAAATAGGTTGGACGGTGGTCTTCACGAACAACTACTCTGTCTTTTTCATCGCCCTTGCTCTCTGATGCAATCCAAATTTTGCCCTCTTTTTCATATACGCCCTCACCCATCTTTGCAAGAACTCTTTGCCAATCATCATAGAGGGAAGATTCGTTTACGAAAGTGTCAAAAAAGATATTCGTATCACCCAAATCTTTGACGATAATATCCATTACGCTGTCTTTTGCCCAAAGTGCAAGCTCTTTTTGGCGAGATACATCACGCAAAATCTCATTACCGAATTTCTCCACTGCCTCACGCGCTAAAGTTTCTAAGTACTCACCTCTGTAATAACTCTCAGGATATACAACATCCTCATGCAAAATATTACGGCGACCTTCAAGCTGAATCGAAAGACCCAGTAAATCTATCTGATTTCCGGCATCATTTACATAATATTCTGCGGTAATATCATAGCCGAGATGTCTGCCAAGACGAAGCAGAGTATCGCCGTAAACAGCGCCTCTTGCATGTCCTATATGAAGAGGTCCCGTTGGATTTGCACTCACAAATTCCAAAAGAATTCTTTCACTTTTTTCTTGCTTACCGAAATCACTGCTATTTTGTAATGCCCAAGTGCTGTATTCACTCAAAAAATTTTCGCTCAAACGAAAATTAAGATATCCTTTTACGGGTTCTACACTGGTAAATATTTCATTTTCATCAAAAGAAGCAGCAAGTTCTTCAGCAATAATCATAGGGGATTTTCTAAGTTCTTTGGAGAGAGAAAACGCAATGGGTGTGGCAAAATGACCAAAAGAACGGTCTTTTGGCTTTTCTAAAACAACTTCACGACCAAATTTTTCACGCAAAAGCGCCGATACTCGTTGTTTCAATGCTTATGCTTGCGTTGTTGTTTTTGTAGATTCTTTTGAGGCAACTTCTTCTTTAGACTCTACTTTTTTGGGTGCTTCACTTACAACTTTATCGGCTGCTTCAGCAACTTCATCCTCTTTCATTTCACTCTTAAAATTCTTAATCCCTCTACCAATCCCTTTTGCAAGTTCCGGTATTTTTTTAGCACCAAATAATAATACGATAATTCCAAAAATTACTAACAGTTCCATTCCACTTGGCATTCCCATGGTTTTTTTCCTTTTTTTTAAGTCGAAAAGTATATCTACACTTAGCTGTATCTACTCTTATCTTGCAAAACTACTCGTCGATATCTTCCCACCGCTGGACAAATTCATTGATTTCATTTCCTGAGTGTTTTAATTTTGCAATTTTCACAATCGTTTTTAATTTTTCTGCCGCTTCATCAAGGTTGTCATTCACAATCAGATAGTCATATTCAGAAATTCTTTGCACTTCCCTTTTTGCCATTTTGACACGTTTGTCAATCACCTCTTGAGAATCCGTTCCCCTTGCTTCTAGTCTATTTTTCAAAACAGAAAGGGAAGGAGTTGTTACAAAAACAGATGTTATAAGCTCCCCAAGTCTATTTTTTACGATTGCATTTCCTTGTACATCTATGTCAAACAAGACCATTTTTCCATTATGAAGTGCTTCAAGTACAGGTTTTATAGATGTTCCGTAGTAGTTCCCGTGTACAACTGCGTACTCTAAAAAGTTTTCATTCTCTATATCTTTTATAAATTCCTCTTTGCTTACAAAGTGATAGTGCACTCCGTCTATCTCACCCTCTCGTATCGGGCGTGTAGTAGTGGAAATAGAGAAATGAAAGTCCCCTATATCTTTTGATATTTTGCTTATTAAAGAGCTTTTTCCTGCTCCGCTTGGACCTGAAATAACAAGAACTGCTCCGCTATGTTTATTCACTCTATGTCACCCAGTGAGATATTGATATTTATTTTCATACCTTTTAATGAAGCCGCTACATCTTCGTTGGAAAGTGCTTGGAGTAATTTTTTCAGTGCTTCCACCCCTTTGTTGTCCGGAGTTATTTCTAGGTTGCTTTGTAAAGGTTCATGCACGTCTTGAGCAGTATCTACTTCTTTGCTCTGCTGAGTCACATCCGACTCATCTTCTCCTAAATCCTCACCGATAGCAAGCTTCAAATCTCGACTACTCAATAAATCTATCGCATCGATTTCATTCTTTACGCCAATCTCATCTGCTGTGATATCCAATAGCATCTCTTGGCTAAGTTCACTTGCCAAATCTTCTTCAGTGAGAGCATCTACCGCCTCTTCTATCTGAGATTCAAGATTCATCTCTTCTTCTTCTGTTTCATCATCATCAAATGCGTCAAGAAAATCAAGATTTGCAGTCTTATCACTTGCTACCGGACTTTCATTCTCTAAATCCTGAAGTTCTGAGTCATCTATGCTTAACTCATGATCAAAATCTAAATCATCTAAATCATCTAAATCATCTGAATCTTCTTCAGCATCTTCTAGGAGTTCCTGAACTTCTTGCAGTTCATCCTTGTCTAAAACACTATCCCCCAAACTTGCAACATCCTCATCATTATCATCATCTTCTTCATCGTTATCATCATCCAATAATAGCAATTCATCATCAAGCGATGCATCAGAGAGCATAATATCCTCTATTTCATTGAGGTCACCCAAATCACCCAAGTCTTCTAAATTATCTAAGTCTTCTAAATTACCTAAATCACCCAAATCTTCCAAATCATCTAAGCCTTTTTCTTCGTCTAAAGATGTATCTATATTTAAATCAATTTCATCTTCAAGAGGTTCTACCGGAAATGCTATCTCTAAATCATCATTTTTGACATCTTTTGCAATGGATGCGAAAATATCTACCAAATCAGTAGGTAAAAACGGCTTTTTTAAAACCGAAGTAAAACCATCTACTTGCTTAGCATCTCGGGCACAGATATAAAGCGATTTATGAAAATCTACGCTATTTTGCAATTCTTCAAATAATGCATCACTGTAAAGCGTATCATCAACCACCAAGAGGTCGTAAGCTTTATTCTTGATTGCATCAACTGTGCCTACTATTTCCAACTCATCAGAAGTCTTTTGTGCACTTAGTGTAACTAACTTACTTACTACCGGGTTATTGTTTAAAAGTAATATTTTCACTCATGTTCCTTTGAGGGTACGCGATTAGTATGTTTAAAAGCTTTTTGTACATCATTGTAGCAAAAAAAAACTAAAACAATATCTCTAAGGCATTAAATGCCTCTTGCATCTGGATTTCCAAAATAAGCATCGTAGCAGTGAGTGTCGCAATAAGAACAGCAAAGGCAACCATAATCTTAATAGGAAAACCGATAACAAGCAAGTTAAACTGCGGCATCGTTTTCATCAGCATTCCAAATATCACATCAGCCAGCCAAGAGAGTGCCGTAATGGGAAAAGCAATCATAAAACCGACCTGAAACATACTGCTCGTTGCATGCATGGTATAATTAAAAAGGTCTTGGCTCATTACAAACCCACCCAGAGGAATAGTACTCAGAGAATGGTCTACAAAGAGCAACATCCAATGGTGTAAGTCTAAGGACAAAACAACCATCAAAGCCATTAAAGACAAAAATTGTGAAATAATAGGCATGGAAATTCCCGATTGCGGATCAATAGCACTTGCCATAGAAAAGCCCATCATAAAAGATATTTGCCCCCCTGCAAAGGTGATTACATTATATGCAAGCAGTAAAATAACACCTATCGCAAGTCCAAATAAAATCTCACTCAAAATTGCAATAAGCAAATTTGCGACATTGATATCCATCGCCAAAGGAGGCATTGAGGGATAAAAAACAACGGTGAAAAAAAAGGCCATGCCAGCCTTAATATTCATAGGGATGCCACTATGAGAAAAGATAGGAACAGCAATAAATAAAGCACCAAAACGAAAAAAGAGCAAGATAAATCCCACAATAAATGTGTCGGAAAATATCTGTGCCCAAGCCACTACTGAATCCTAAGCAACGCTTTACTTTCTAGTCTATATACTTTTTTGCACATGTGTGCCAAAACTTCATCGTGGGTAACAAGTATCATCCCTGCATTGTTGTTTTGGCAATACTCAAAAAAAAGTTCCATCACTTGGCTTGCAGTTTTTTTGTCTAGATTTCCTGTGGGCTCATCCGCAAAAATGATACGCGGCTTTTTGGTTAAAACTCTAGCAATAGAAATCCTCTGTTGCTGCCCGCCTGAGAGCTCTGTAACTTTTTGATGAATACATTCATCGATTCCCAATTTCTTTAAGAGCGATTCTTCCACAGTCTGATGAGAGAGCATTGCCGCGACTTCAAGATTTTCATACCCGCTAAAGCCCTTAAAAAGGTAATGAGACTGAAAAACAAGTCCTAACATATCTCTTTTAATCTGTACCAGTTTATTTTTTTTAAGTTTTGAGACATCTTCGCCAAAGAGAGAAACACTGCCCTTGTCTGCTTTTAAAAGGGTGGATAAAATATGTAAAAGAGTGGATTTACCACTCCCGCTCACACCGATAATAGCAATAGTTTCTTTTTCATCCAACTCTAATGAGACATCATGAAAAAGTTCATATTCAAATGTTTGTGATAAGTTTTTTGCTGATAATAAATTCATGGTGCGATTATAACGAATGTTGACGTAAATTGGTGCATGACGCTTGAGTGTATGATTAGGTTAAGCTTCTTAAATCAAAACCAATTCACAGGCTTTTTCATCATATCTATAATTGACAATCTCACCGCTTATAATCAATTCTATAGCTTGTTCAATAGTTTTCAGTGATATGATAAACCATTCTCTTGGGATATATCGCTTTCCATCGTCCCCAAAAACATCTACGTTAAGACAAACCTTAGCAAAAAATCTATGAATAAGTGTCCAGTTTCACCACGTTATGGTTGCCTAGTTTCATAAATACAAGCAA
>DZBD01000105.1 GCA_022729795.1 Sulfuricurvum sp.
GTATAGAAGAGCTTAAAAAAGCTCAAAATAGCGATAAACAGCCTGATTATACCCCACTACGTGAATTGGCACATAAGAATCTTGGAGTTGCTAGAAACCTTCGTATTAAAGATGCAGAAAAGATTTTGGCAGAGTTAATGACTAAAGAAAATCTTCCTTACCTAGAAGCATGTGTAAGAGCCCTTGAGTCATGTGCAATAAAACTCAAGCCATTGTGTGCTTACCATACGCTTAAGCTTATAGATATTAAAAACACCCTTTTAAATACTTTTGTGTAGGTTTATTTTACGGAGTGAGAAACTTGTTCCAATAAGTTTTTTGGTCTTGTAATAACCACTTCTTCTTTCTTTGTAGGAAGAGCAAAGGCTAGTAAAATAAAAATAAACGAGAAAACTACACCACCGAGTATACTAAGAATGAGTTTGAGTTTAAAGTCATTCATTTTATTTTCCTATCCTTTAATAAGGTTAATTATAACATGTTAAAATTGCAAATGTACAAAAGATTTTTTGTTTTAATCTATTTTTTAACTTTAACTTTGGATGCTAAAGAACCCGTCTTGGCAATTTTACTTAATATTTACTCCAACGGGAGTCAAAAATTTAATATGGGTCGTTATCATCTTACTTGTGAGTCTTATGGCATATTCACTTTAGAAAACTTACGTACGAATTCCCAGCTCAATTCCACATGCCGAGAGAGTATAGATACATTTTTTATTAAGCATCCGGATTTAAAATATTATTCTTATGATATTTTGAAAATCAAGCAAATGTACCATATTGAAGTGAAAGAAAAAGAGTGTATTGTGTATGCTTTGGGAGAAAAGTCATTATCTGAACTTCTTTTGGAAAAAGGTCTAGCAGTGGTAAATCCTTTGTTTGTTGATGAAGAGTTTAGATTTAGTTTTAAAAGGGCACAATCCAGAGCAATATCTCAAGGCAACGGCATGTATAAAGATACCGTACTTAGAAATTGTATGCGTGTTTTTTCTAAGGAATAAACTGTGAAAAAAGCTTTTTACAACGGAATATTAGCCAGTTTAGTAAGTATTATTTTAAATTTTACGTTTAAAGTGATTACGGCGAATGTAATTCTAAAATCATCATTAACGCTATATTTTACAACAATTGACATATTTACGCTTACACTTCTCATTTTGGTCGGTTTTCGCTCATCTATGGTTGTTACATTCGCCCAAATAAAAAATCCGCAGATGATTGTAAATATATTTCGAGGGGTTTTAATATTTATAGTGCTGACTGTATGGGCATTTATCATTCCATTTTTAAAGCATAAAATGGGTGTTGATATACACTATTGGTATTTAGTTGCGACAGTACTAGGGATGAGTTTAAGCATTTATTATTCAAATATTATAGCAATGTATAGGCTTTACGGCATAATAAATTTTGTTACTTTTTTGGAACCTTTAGTAGCTCTATTTTGGTTTTGTATTGCATATTTTATCTTTCATCAAGATGGAATACGACCGCTTTTTATTGCAACTATCATGAGCACTTTTATTGTGAGTTTTTATATCTATAAGATGAGTAAAAAACACTTTCCGGCTGTCTCATTAAAGCGACCTATTTTAGATGATAATGCAATTAAGTTTATCAAAAATTCAGTGATATCCACAGTGGAATTTGGCTCTGGAATTGTTCTGTTGTACGTTGCCGTACTCATTATGATAAAATATTTTAGTACGGATGAACTAGGTGATTTTCAGGTTGTTACCAAACCTATATTTTCTTATATGGTAATGCTTTTTGTTTTTCCTATATTCAGATTTGTTTTACCGGAACTCTCAAAGCTAATTCATGAGAAAAAGTTTGAGGAAATTAATTCGTTAAAAAACTGGATTTTGAGATACGCATTTATTGTAAGCGGAATTTTTATTGTGGTATCGATGCTTTTTTCTTCTGAACTTATAGGGCTGTTATTTCCTCAAGAGTATATAAATGCTTCTTTAATGGTGAAACATTTATCATTTTTCTTTATTTTTTTGATTCTAAATTCTTACCAAATTTCTTTTATTAAAGCAAGCGGAGCTTTTTTAAGCGCTATGCTTATCCGTCTTTTTGGAATTGTGTCATTAATAGTAATATTTTTTATTATATATAATTTTTATTCCAAGAATGTCATTTCTGTGATTGTGGCGCTTGTCTCTAGTTATTTAATTATGTTTGGAATATCATTTATAGTTGAGAAAAAGATTTTACGAGAACTAAAACACTCTCATAAAATTGAAAATTAATTTTGTTTGTGTGTCATATAAATCCAAAACTCTTTATGTGTATATCCTTTATTTAAAAAGAATATTTGCAAAATTAAAACTCTATAAAGTGTTATGAGCATTTTTGCAAAAGGGATAAAAAGACTGAGGCTGACAAGAAGTGATTGTTCTTTATCACCTTTTGAAGAAATCATTTCTTGAATTCCAATATTTTTACTAAGGTAAATACCAAATAAAATAGAGAATAAAAAGTTTAGCACCATTCCAAATATGGCATACGCCATGAGATCTTGTTCATACATTCCGGCAATCATTTATTTTCCTTTGTATTTTTTATTCATAAACTTTAATTTTTTTATCTGTAAAAAAAGTTCCAAACGGTACAAGTGATGCCACAAAAAAAAGCGTACTTTCTTTGAAAGACCATCTAGCGTCATACCAAGCTTTTGCTAAAAGTAAACAAAAGACTATAAAAAGTATCCCGTGAGTCATACCTACTATTTTTACGGCTATAGGATATCCCAGAATATATTTTATAGGCATAGCAATAAAAAGTAAAATTAGGAAAGAATATCCCTCAATCATCCCGATTTGTCTAAATCTTTTAACATTGTTTTTGATCATTATCTATCTTTATTGAATAAATTTTGCGAAAGTATATAATCAAAAAGTAACAATAAGGATATTTCGAACTAGTTTTAAAAAATATATTACGGGTTAAAAACTCTTTTAAACATCTTTGTACTATACTAATCCGCAAATAAGAATTTAAAGGTGTATTGATGGATACTAACCTCGTACTAGAAGGTGTGAAGTTTATGGTCTTAGGAATGGGGACTGTTTATCTTTTTCTTATGTTAATGATAGTTATGATGAATCTAATGTCTTCTATTATTCATAAGCTTTTCCCGGAACCGCAACCAAAAATTAGTCAAGATGTAGAACATGTAGATGCTCAGAAAAATCAGAAGATAGTTGCGGCAATAACGGCTGCAATCATTCATCATAGACAAGGGTGAAGATAAAATGGCTAAAAAATTTATAGATATAATGGACACGACATTTAGAGACGGCTTCCAATCGGTTTTTGGCGGTCGTGTTCTAATGGATGACTTTTTTCCGGCGGTAGAAGCGGCGAAACATGCCGGCATTACTCACTTTGAGTTTGGCGGTGGTGCGAGATTTCAATCTCTTTATTTTTATTTAAATGAAGATGCTTTTACTATGATGGATAGATTTCGTGCTATCGTAGGTCCGGATGCAAATCTTCAGACACTTGCTCGTGGCGTAAATACTGTTATGCTTGATACTGGAAGTAAAGACTTAATAGATTTACATGCAAAAATGTTCAAAAAACATGGAACTACTACAATCAGAAATTTTGATGCACTCAATGATGTTGAAAATTTAAAATATTCCGGTGAAAGAATTGTGCATCACGGACTCAAACACGAAGTTGTAGTGACAATGATGGACTTACCTCCAGGATGCGTAGGTGCGCATGATGTTGGATTTTATGAAAAAACTTTGAGAGAGATTTTAGAGAGCGGAATTCCTTATAGCAGTATTTGTTTTAAAGATGCATCAGGTACTTCAAGCCCTAAAAAAGTATACGATACAATCAAAATGGCTCGCAAATTGGTTCCTGAGGGAACGCACTTACGCTTGCACACGCATGAGACGGCAGGTGTTTCCGTGGCTGCATATATGGCTGCTTTAGATGCCGGAATTGACGGTATTGACATGGCAGCTTCTACAGTTTCCGGCGGTACCTCTCAACCAGATATTCTTACTATGCTTCATGCTACCAAAGGGATGGATTACGACCTCGGCGGCTTGGAAATAGATAAGATATTGACATACGAAAAAGTTGTTGCATCGTGTTTAGAAGATTATTTTATGCCGCCGGAAGCGACTATGGTTTCTCCTTTGATTCCATTCTCACCGATGCCGGGCGGTGCACTGACGGCAAATACGCAAATGATGCGTGATAACAACATTTTAGAAAGATTTCCGGAAGTCATTGATGCAATGCGTGAAGTGGTAGAAAAAGGCGGTTACGGAACATCTGTTACACCTGTGTCTCAATTTTATTTTCAGCAAGCACTTAACAATGTGATGCAAGGTCCATGGAACGCAATCGCTCCAGGCTATGGAAAAATGGTTTTGGGTTATTTTGGCAAAACACCTGTAGCTCCGGATCCGGAAGTTGTAAGAATTGCCTCTGAAAAATTAAATTTAAAGCCGACAACAGAAAAAGTGCTTGATTTAACAGAAGCTGATGAAACAAAATCCTTGGCATATTGGAGTAATAAACTAAAAAAAGAAACAATTGAGACGACAGATGAAAATATCTTCATAGCAGCGGCATGTGGAGAAAAAGGGATCACTTTCCTTAAAGGTGAAGCAGAAGTGAACGTTCGCAAAATATCAAATACCCCAATAATAACAGAAGAAGGAAGTAAAAATATGAGTAATGGAAACTATACGGTAGTAGTGGATGGTCAAAGGTTTAGTGTTCAAGTAGCAGAGGGTGATGCAAATATTCAAGTTACGGCCGTAAATGGAGAAAGTACTCAAACCCTTGCTCCTAAAACAACAGGAACCGATATCTCTATTAAAGCGCTTCTCCCAGGTGCTGTTTGGAAAATAGTAGCTAATCCGGGTCAAAGCGTACAAGAGGGTGACGTAATTTTGATTTTGGAATCTATGAAAATGGAAATCGACGTGATAGCACCTCGTGGCGGCGTGGTGAAAACTATTAATGTCAGTACTAACGACAAAGTAGTAGAAGGTCAAGTCGTAGCTGTATTAGGATAATTTGATGAAGTTATTTATTTTAAAATTCCTAGCTCTGCTGATGTTTATTGGTATGAGTAGTGCAAGTGCGAGTGATGATGCTGCAGCAACTGAAAAGTCGTCTGCACATAAAGAAGAAACTTATCAAACAAAACCAATGAGCGAGATGATGAGTGGATTTATTCAGTCTACCGGTATTTATGCATTCATTAATCCCAATCCAAATGAGTTAAATGCTCATGGCGAAAAAATTAGTGATTTTCATAAATCCGGCGGAAGAATCATTATGATTTTAATCACATTTTTACTCTTTTGGCTAGCAATCGCAAAAGGATTTGAGCCTTTGTTGCTTCTTCCGATTGGCTTTGGTGGACTTTTAGCAAATATTCCTATAGCGGGAATAGGGGGTCATGATGGATTTTTGGGAATTATATACCAAATGGGGTTGTCAAATCAGCTTTTTCCTATCTTGATTTTTATGGGCGTCGGTGCTATGACTGACTTTGGTCCACTTTTATCAAACCCTAAAACAGCCTTACTAGGCGGAGCTGCTCAGTTTGGTATTTTTGGAACTTTGGTCGGTGCAGTTGCATTGTCTGAGTATACGACAATATTTGATTTTACACTTCAGCAGGCTTCAGCTATATCTATCATCGGTGGAGCAGATGGACCGACATCTATTTTTATTGCTACGAATTTAGCGCCTGAGTTGCTTGGTGCTATTGCGGTTGCTTCATATTCTTATATGGCAATGGTTCCAATTATTCAGCCTCCGATTATGAAGGCTTTAACAACAAATACTGAGAGAAGAATCAAGATGACTACGCTTCGTCATGTTTCTCGTTTAGAAAAACTTGTTTTTCCTATATTGGTTCTTGTTTTAGCTATTTTGATTTTGCCGGAATCAACACCGCTTATCGGTGCATTTATGTTTGGTAACTTCTTAAAAGAAACCGGTGTTGTTGATCGTTTATCCGATACGATGCAAAATGCACTTATCAACATTGTTACTATTTTCTTAGGTTTGGCTGTTGGTTCCAAATTGGCAGCAGATCAGTTTCTTGTACCTGATACAATGGCAATTTTACTACTCGGTATCGTTGCTTTTTCCGTAGGTACTGCAGCAGGAGTAATCATGGCTAAAATTATGAATCTGTTTCCGGGGCATAAAATTAATCCGCTTATCGGTTCTGCAGGTGTTTCTGCCGTTCCGATGGCTGCACGTGTATCGAATAAAGTGGGTATGGAATATGACCGCTCAAACATGCTTTTAATGCATGCTATGGGTCCAAATGTTGCAGGTGTTATAGGTTCGGCAGTTGCTGCCGGTGTTATGATGTCACTTTTTAAATAAGCAAAAATTTTCATTCGGCATGTGGATTTTCCACATGCCAATCTCTCCTTTTATCCTATCTATTTAAAACACACTCAAGCAAGGCAATCCATGACAACAAAAATGACATTTATAAAAGGCAAAGATAGGGATTTGGAATCTACTATTGAAACTATGCTGTCGAAATTGGATATTTTTGGAATTAAAGTAGAAGAGGTATCATGGCTCAATCCTGCTCCTCATGTTTATTCTGTACATATTCGCGATAAAGAGGGTGGGATGATGTTTACAAACGGAAAGGGCGCATCTCAAAAATCTTCTTTTGCAAGCGCATTGGGTGAGTTTTTTGAGAGATTAAGCTGTAATTATTTTTTTGCTGACTATTATTTGGGCAAAGAGTTTGCCGAGGGGGAGTTTGTCCATTATCCGGATGAAAAATGGTTTGAAATATCTAGTGAATTGATACCTGAAGGACTTTTGGATGAAGATTTGTGGGAATATTATGATCCCGAATATGAGCTTCGTCCTGAAAAAATAATAGATACAAACGCAGGACTGAGCAGTAGAGGTATTTGTGCCTTGCCTTTTGTGCGAGCAAAAGATGCAGAGACTCTTTGGTTTCCGGTAAATATCATTGCAAATTTATACGTAAGTAACGGAATGGCGGCAGGTAATACGGTTTTTGAGGCGAGGGTTCAAGCACTCTCGGAAATATTTGAACGTTATGTAAAAAATAAAATAATTTCAGAGGGAATATGCTTGCCTGAAATTCCACATGCCAAGATAAATCAATTCCCAAAGATACAAGAAGCGATACAAAAAATATTGGATTATGGATATTATTTACGCATTGCCGATGCTTCACTTGGCGGGATATATCCTGTAATAAGCGTAACGCTCATTAATCCAAAAAACGGTTCCGTATTTGCATCTTTCGGTGCGCATCCTTGTTTTGAAGTGGCTTTAGAACGAACGGTAACCGAGTTGTTGCAAGGTCGTGATATGAGCGCAATGGACGATTTTCAGTCCCCTTCTTTTAACATGGATGAAGTCGCAGATACTCTCAATTTGGAAACCCATTTTATTAACGCAAGCGGTCTTATTTCATATGATTTTTTTAAACAAAAAGCAGATTATAAGTTTGTGGATTGGAACTACGATTCAAAGACACAAGATGAATTTGAATACCTTGTTGAGATTATTCATGTGATGGGGTTTGAAATCTATATTGCAGATTATGAGCACCTCAATGTTTATGCTTGTCGTATTATTATTCCCGGAATGTCTGAGATATATACGGTTGATGATTTGCAATGGAGTAATAACAACGAGGGTGCTTTTTTTAGAGAGGCTATTTTGTCTCTTAAAAATCTCAAGAAAGATGCATGGCGGAGTCTTTTAGAGAGGCTTGAAGAAAATAGTATTGAAGATATGAAAAAAGTAGCGGAGTTTATCGGTGTGATTCCAGACCCGCAAACAGTATGGGCCGATTTACAAATAGGGGAACTTAAAGCAATGCTGGCTCTTGCTCTTAAAGAGTATGCGCTGGCACAAGAGTGGATTAGTTGGTGTTTGCACATGGCACAGATAGATGAAAAACGTCTTCTTCATTACCGTTGTTTGCATGCCCTCATCGAGATAGAAATGGATGAGGAAAAAGAGTTGTGTAATTATATTGTTGCACTAGAATGGATGTACGCTAAAGAGAATATAGAGATATGTCTTGCGCTTATTGAAGGAGATGTCTTGTTTTACGGTCTTCATAGTCCCGGTTTGAGTTTGAACGGTTTTTTATTGCACAAAAAACTTTTAGATGCTTATGCAAAAGTACATCAAGCAAAAAAAGAGCACTGGAATAAGCCTAAAGCAAATTCTTAACAAACTTTTTGCTAAAAATGCCTTGGCATAAACAAAAGTGAAAGAGTTATATTTTGGAGTTTGTATAGAAACTCCAAAAGTATTTATTCTGCAGCGTTGCCGAAAGTATCAAAAATATATGCCGCCATCTCTTCGTCAGATACTTTCCCCTCTCTTGCTTCTATTGTTTTGAGATTTTGCACCATGACGGAGTGATAAGACTTTTTGTCAAAGTCTTTGCTTCTAATATCGAGTAATTTTGTAGCAATCTCTTCTTTGTTTAAAAGATTGAGCGCGGGACCATAGATGTTGGTTTGCTCCTGTGAGGCTACACCCATAGCATCTGCTTCATGAGCTTTTACTCCTGCTTTTTCTTGAAGTTTCGGTACTCCGTTGGCAGTTATTCCATGACAATTCGCGCAACGATTCGTGTAAATTTCACCCATTTTACTCGTAGACTGAGCACTACATATGCTAGATACAACCAAAGATGCCAAACCGACCATTAATAGTTTACTTGTTTTCATTTATAACTCCTTTAGAAATATAATTAATTGTATCATTTTATATTTTAAATAGAAGCAGCTAATAGAAATATAATATAACATTTTATATGAAATGCTTATTTTATACACATCTCCATGGAACAATCTATCATTCGGTATAATGTTGAAAATAAAT
>DZBD01000014.1:0-8132 GCA_022729795.1 Sulfuricurvum sp.
GAAATTAACACTCCTAATCAGAAATACTTAGTTACATCACATTTTTCTACCAACGTTAAGGGGTCTGATTTAGCACCAGGTAAGCGTCATACTGATGAAGTGCTAGCCAAAATAGCGAATATGAAGGACATTCAAGTTTTAAGTTATTTTGATGGAGACACTGATGCTAATAAGTATTCTGAGAATGCGACTACCACGGAGGGAAGAGCAGCGATAATCGTATCGTTAAAAAACCGTTTAGCCCGAAGGAATTTAGATTATTACGTACATGCAGCACATAAGAGTAGGGCCTTGAATACGATATACACATCACTAGGTGGAACACAACTGACTAATACTACTGAGCTATAATAGATTAAAATTAAAGATATGATATACTCTGATAAAGATGCATTAACTATTGAAATGCCAGCTGATGAATCCACACCTGATTTGTCTGGGGCTAATGTTGTTGTAGCCGAATCTACAGATGATTTGTCTGGGGCTAACATTATTATAGATGAGGCAGATAGTGGGTTTGTTGTTGATATGTCTGAACCAGTAGTGGAGTCTGATATTGATGTGCTTACTGATACCGAGTTATCTACTGCGGTATCTGTTATCGAAGGAAAAGTTTCAGAAAGTTTAGTAGAGAAAAGAGATGCTAATATTGAATCTGAAAATATTGAATTTCAAAAATCCATTGAGCTCTCCAAGGCTAATCTATCTAATCCATCTAATATTGACCCTCCTCCAGGTGAAGGAACGACTACAGCGGCAACTACGGAGGTAACTACCGGAAAAGAAGTAACTACAGATTTGACGAATCAGCCAGATCCTTCATTACCTACTGAAACGACTACGACTAAACCATCTACAAATATTACTTCAAGTGATATTGTAGCACCAGAGAAGCCTAAATTTAACGCTTCTACTGATAAGTTTTTTGCTATTCTTAATATATTTAATGGTAATAAGGATGTAAGCGTACTTGCTGCATCAAAGAATATAGATGGTAAATCTATGCTTACTTTAGAACAGTATAAAGAAGAGAAAGACATTCTTAAATTATATACTAATGAAGAAGGTATTGTTAATTATGGAAAATTAAAAGAGGATTACGAGCGTGCTTTGTTTGCTGCTAATAATTACGAGAAAGCAGGTGGATTGGCTAAGATTATAAAAGAGAAAGAGGCAGAAGCAAAAAAGCAATATTATGAAGCGAATAAGGAGGAGATAGCAAGGAATCAAGAAGTTTATAGCAGAATAGAAGAACTTCATGCTAATGGTGATCTAAATGAATTATCTCTTAAAGAATTAAGGAATAGTTTTGCCAGAGAGAAAAACAAATCGGGTGTTGAAGCGACTGAAAAGTTAATTAGAAAAATGCAGGCATCAGCCGTAGATGCGACACGTTACGAGAGGACTGAAAGCTCTATAGAATTAAACACTTTCATGCATCATGATTATTATGGTATGGGTAGAGATTTTATGTTTACCAATGCTAAATATGATAATGTTTATTCTGCTGTCTTAGACTATGTCGATGGCGAATATGTTGGTAATGATAATATTATTAAAATGGCAGATAACGGCCAATTGTTTGCTATTAATTATAATGATTTAGAGTACGCACGTCAGAACCCTACTCAATTTGGTCAATTATCATTAAAGGCACATGAAGCTGGTACTCATATTAAATATAGTAGTGGTTATCAGTTAATGGCTGAATATGACTTAAACCCTAATGATTCATGGCACAGGATGTCGAGAGAGAACATTAGTCTTGTGCCTTTAGGTAAAGATTTCTGGATTCAGATGGGAGCTTCTATCTATGGTTTTGGGTTAGGCCTTACTGATATTTACGATGGATTTGTAAAAAGACCATTGATGGCTACAATGTATGGTGATGATGTATTTAAACATGAATCTTATATTGAGTCATTATCTGATACACAACATAGACAAGCTAGGCGTATAGGTTCTACTATTGAGGCAAGAACAAATTCTTTTGGACTTGAAAACGCATTTATTGGTATAGCTGATTCTGTACCTCAATTAGCATTTGCGTATGCTGCTGGTAGATTATTTGGTGGTGCTGGTAAAATGATTAGCCCCACAGTAGGGAAAGTTGCTGGTCAAGTTGCTGTAATGGCTCCTTTAACTGGTATGGCTGGTAAAGATTTTTATGATGAAGCTGTTTCTAATGGTTATTCGGCACGAGAAGCTGCTGTATTTCATGCTATAGCTAACACTACGGTTGCTGCTGCTAACTTTGGTTCTGGTTGGTTACTTGATAATGTGGCTAGGAATACGGCTATTAATACCATGAAAAAGTTCTTTGTATCTAAAGCACCATATTTGGTTAATGATGCCGCTTTAATAACAGAAAAAGGGATATTCAGGAAAGCTATGGAGCTTGTCCCGGGAGTAGAGAAGATAATGAACAAGGCTATTGTAAAGAAATTTTCAAATGGCTTCAATTCATTTGCATCTAAGAATTACATTACTCATGGTTTTGTCAATGAGTTTGTAGAAGAGTCAGCGGAGCAAATGGGTGAGATTTTCAGTAAGAATATATTTCATGCTTATTCTTATTTCAGCGGTTCGAAAGGTGATTTTGAGAATGTATTTGATGAGGGTGGATTATCTAATGCTTTTAAAGAGACGTTATTTGCTGGTGCAATTGGTGGTTTAAGTGGTGCTGTCCATGGTACATTCCAACAAATAGGATATAAGATGTCAGATATAGAGAAGGGCAGATTGACCTCTTTTGCTGATATTTTAATATCAGGTTATGAAGATGATGCTAAACAAGTGATTGAAGATTTTTACCAGAAGGGAGTGTTCGGTTCTAAAAATATTCTGTACAATCCACTTAAACCTACAGAGACTAAAGATACAACTGATGATGAACTTAAATCAATAGCATTTGCTACAAAGGCTGCCTTATTATCAGAATTAGAAATGGTTAAAAAGGTAATGCCAGACAATTACATGAAGAATTTCACATTAGCTAATAAAATAAAAGATTACGATATTATTGCTAAACAGAAAGTACATGTCAAGGAATTGATTGATTTATCCGTTAAGCACAACATGACACATGCTGATTACAAATTGATTCTTGAACATGAAGATGAAGATGGTAATCCAGATATAGCCGGTGGAATTGCTGCGTTTAATCTTCGTAATAGCAGCAATGCTGTAGCCAATGGATCGCAGACACCACAAAATGAATTGACATTAGAGGATTTTAATTCATTTAAGACCGTATATGATAATCTTGATTATATATATACTGGCAAAGCTTATGAGGATGCTTTCATTTTACGTGCTGTAGAAAAGTCAGGATTCAGTGTGTTCTCTGGGGATATAGGAGGCAAGAGTGGAAAAGAAGTTTTTCTGCAAATGTTTAAGGCTATGGTCAATGGGAAAGATTTATCTTATAAGTCTTTTAATGAGATTATATCTAAACTTCATGGTCTGAAAGATGCGTTTACAGATAATGGTAATGGAACATATACTTTTAATGTAGGTGATCAGGCGTTTACTATACTTGCTGATGCTGATAGTGTTGAAACCTTAAAGAGTTCTCTTAAATCATTTGTTGGAATTATAAATGAACGATTAGCTTATATTAATCAACACAAATTAGGTCAAGCTGGATATGGTTTGACATCTGATGAATTAAATGCGTTTGTTAATGTGTATAATAGATTTAAAGCTGCATTACTTACCAGTTCATCTAGTGCCATAAGAGAGAAAAATGAAAAGTTTCTTACCGATTCCGCAACTAGAAGTGTAGATGAGTTATACCAAGAAAATGGGTCAAGAAGAAAAGATATAGAAGCAAGACTTACTAATGAAGGTATAGCCAAAGCCAAAGCACAAGCTCTTGCGGACAATATTCCGGCAGAACAATTACAGAAGTACATTGATGATTATACCGCTGCGTATGTTGCTGCTAATATAGAATCAACAGTACAAAGCGAAAGGACTAGCGAGCTTAATCAATTCATAGCAGACATTCTGGAAGAGAATGAAGCTAATATGGATAAGATATTATATAATGAAGGTCATTTTGAACAAATTAGTTTTAGTGATACATATATCGCTCTAAATAATGGTGAGGATTTCTTTAATGCGGATTTTATTAATAATGTAATTCCAGAGAGCGAGAGGGATTTTTACTCTTCTTTGTTAACTGAATACCAAAGTATTTCTGATGCTCCTACGATGGATATCGATGCTGCTATTTCGGATAAAGAGAAAGAAAGAGATGGTGGTTTTTTATTCTTGGAAAACATCTATGACTTGGAGAATCCAACTGAATTTATTGGTGTATTATCTGGTATTGTTAATGGATTAATATCAGATGTAAGAACTAACCTTAAAGAAAATGATGGGCAGCTTACGTTATCAGATAATAACATGACCGTAAGCATGATACAGCTCATGTCTATTCAATCTCAATTTTTAAAACTTATACAAGGTAGTGTATCGAATCTTGGTGATATTCAACGATCGTTAAGTCATATACAAACTAATTCATTATATGAGGTAAATAAGAAAGGAGTTATAAAGAAGGATTCAGCACCGGAGACTGGCCATGGCGATATATTAAAACAATTTAGTAGAGCGTTTTATGATGAAGACAGGATTAATTATTTAGAAAAAAAAGATGGTCTTACAGATGATGAAAAGCTTGAACTTGATGAATTAAAGAAAGTTAGGAATGATTTAACACGCCCTTCTAAATTATTAATTAGAACCTTAATTAAATATGGTAATAATGAAATATCTGATAGTGATTTAGAGAGCGAAACCGATGCCGAATTTGAGAAGTTAAATAAAGACTTGGATGAATATAAAGAAGCTATAAGAAACAAAGATGTAAAGTATTTAGCTAAAACAGAAGAACCAGTAACAGCCCTTATTAAAGCCAGACTAAGCGGATATGAACTGAATGATTTGCTTAGTATAACCGAGTTGGTTGTTAATAATAGTAATACTAGTGTTACTTATATTGATAATGAATATCTTGATGCTGTTAAGTATCGTATTAGTAATGAATTAGAAGACAAAAGACAAGCACTTGAAAAAGCAAAAGAGAATAAAGAGAAGGCTTTAAATGGAGTGGCTAGCATGAGACAATTGGTCTCTGATTTTATTGATAATGAGGATATAAATAGAGGTAAATTTGTAAAAAGATTTTATGGATTAATGGGCTTAAATTTGCTTCCAGTATCAAAAGAAATAAAAGCATTAATACCTAAAAGGAAATCGTATAAAGACAAGACCAAGTTCAGGGATGAATTATTAAATTTATTGTTTAATAATAGCAGCAGTGGTAATACATTGAATTCTAATGTAGTTGCTGTATTTGACGCTGCAAGTTCACTAGAACAATCAGCACTTAAAGACTTGCAGGATTCGGCATCTATAGCTAATATTGTATTAGGTATTACAGATATTCAATCTTTGAGTAAAGCGATAAGTGATACGGAATACACTAATCCTGAATTGCATAGAAAACTTAAAGCTATTTTAATAGAAGAACAAATAAAACCAGATGATGGTAGATTCTCTGTATTTGATAAAATGCTTGTTTCGGAAGTTTTAGGTACTCATCTTCAAAATAGTATTAATGAAAACAGGAAAGAGGGTATTGATATTGATTATGAATCTGAATTAAAAAAACAAGCTACAGCGTTATTTAAGACTATTGAGTTAATAACAAAAGGGATAACTGTAAATTGTAACACGAATACGGTAACTGTAAATAAAAATTAAATATGAGTTGTAAATCATTTGCATTATTAAACGCACAGGATAATATAGATACCAAATCTGCGGCAGAACTAAAAGCTCAATTACTAAGTGCTTTGTCTTATTTGAATAGCATTAAAAACGACTTGAATGGAGATGTATTAAGGCAAGTAATGGAAAATGTTCATTCATTATCAGCAGAGAGTGATGGCTCATCAAAAGATGAAACAGTAGCTTATGCTGCTGCTTTATTTCTTGGTCATGATCCTATGGATACATTCTCTAAATTGGTAGAATATTTTAAAGATAAGAATATATTCCCTATTGCAGATCAAGAGAATGCAATTATGTCTGCTATTGGTTTTTTAACAATGGATGGCAATGTGAAATTTAATAAAACTAATGATACCCAAGATGTGTTTGTTATGCGTGGTAGTGCCGGAACAGGAAAAACTACAATGCTTAAATCGATTATGGAAATACATAGGACATTAGCAGGCAATGAAAATAAAAAATATATTTTCTCCGCTTATTCTGGTCAGAAAGTAGAGGATTTAAAAACATCAATAAGTAATTCTCATAAGACTGAATTTGTAGCTTCTGATAAGTTGCTAAATGTATTAAAAGACAAAGGTAATGCTAATTCTGTTTTGGTTATTGACGAGATATATCTCATTGATTCTATGGCGTTTAAGTCGATAATGGATGCAGCTAAGGCTAATAATATAAAAATAATAACCGCTGGGGATATTACACAACCTACATCTATGGCTTTAAATCAGTCGCCAGAAATATCGCCACTTACATTATCTGTAGCACCCCCTATTTTGAGGAGTAGATTTAGAACGACGAACTCATTAAATGTAGATTTTTTAGATAAGCTTGAACAAGCTATTAAATTATCTACGAAAGCCATAGGAGGTAATGAGGATCATATCCCTTTGATTAGGAAGGAGGTAAAAACCGAATATGCATTTGCGAAGAATGGAATAGGTGAACTTGTTGGTGTTAATTATAATAAGACAAAAGATAGCCTTGTAAAGCCAGATGAAAGGGCAAGTGCTATATTGAATAGTCTTAAAAGTCCAATACATAGCAATGCAAAAGCGAGTGGAGTTAAGGACCCTTCTAAGTCGGTAATCGATAATATTACAGAACTAGCTATTGCTAAAGCAGCAGAGGGTAAAAGGTTTTCGATATCTGTTATTATAGACAATAAAGTCGTGCGTGATGCTGTATATGCAGAGTTAACGAAATTGCTTCCTGGAGTTGATATTGCTCCGTATAGTATTATTGAAGCACAAGGTTCTGAGGCAGATTATGTTGTATTAGAAATGCCAAGGTCAGATGAGGTCAAGGGTAGGGGTCAAGGTTTTGCTACAATCGATAGGCTTAAAATAGTTAATATGCTTATGTCAAGAGCTGTTTATTATACTCACGTTGTAGATACCGAAGGTACATTGTTTTATGCCAGTTCTGAATACGGTGGTAATTCGACATATGGATTTATAAATAGTGATGTTATTGTAGAAAAAGCTAAAAAAGCAAGGCTTATATATGGAGATATACAGCAAATGATAGAAGCTGAGAATAACCAAAATAACATTTCTGTAAATACTCCAAAGCCAGTTCCTTCTATTGATGATGTCAAAACAGGAATGATGATTGAATTACGAAAATACTCTGGAAATCAATCGCTTGAATTTAAAGATTTGGATGATGATAGTAAAAGACTCGGTGTATCTTTATTTATGGATGCACACAAGCATGATTATAATCTAAATGCTGATATGTCTTCTGTTGTTAAAGAGTTATTCGCAGAGATGTATGAAGCTGCACAAAAAGATACTGATAGTGCTTTAGCTTTCGATGATTTCCTTAATGATAAGGCTATGCGTATGTTTGGTAATATATATAGTTTGCGAGTTGAGATGATTAAATTCAAACCAACCCAAGTTGCTCCACCATCAAATCCAGTTGCCCCACAATCTGCACCAGTTGCCCCAGCATCGCACCAGGCTGCACCGGCATTCGGGAAGCCTATTCCTACTATTGATGATGTCAAAACAGGAATGATGCTTGAATTAAAAAAATACTATGCAGATAAATCCCTTAAATTTAGTGATTTGGATAATGATGATAAAATTTTCGGACTATCTCTATTTATGAATGCGTATGATCTAAATACAGATATGTCTTCTGTTGTTAAAGAGTTATTCGCAGAGATGTATGAAGCTGCACAAAAAGATACGGAGAGTGCTTTGGCTTTTGAGGATTTCCTTAATGATGAGATTACACCTGCACTTGGTAATATATCTAGTTTGCGAGCGGAGATAGCTCAATTAAAATCAGCATCAGCTAATCAATCATCTGTCCAGTCA
>DZBD01000014.1:8232-28438 GCA_022729795.1 Sulfuricurvum sp.
AGCGGAGATAGCTCAATTAAAATCAGCATCAGCTAATCAATCATCTGTCCAGTCAGACCCTAATTCTGCTTTTATTACAGGAACAAGTTTCGAAAATTATAAAGCTAATTTTAACAGTGCTGAATCAGAGGAACTAAGTCAGGAAGAGAAAGATCAGTATGATAAAATTCAAAATTCTTTTGAATTAAATAATGGGGATGATGATGTAAAGAATGCAGACAATGTAGATGTTATACGAGCATTGGCATCAAAAGACATAGTGTATTTGTATCCAGAAACATTATCAACTACAACTTCAACAACTGCTCATATTCCGATACAAGAAGTTAATTCTTACATTGCTGAATTAGAATCAAAAGGGATTATCAAGTCGAAAGGTGTTAGAGCTATAAATGATTCTACTGGTAAAAATATCAATGTAAGATTAAAGAAGGTAGGCGAAGAAGGGATTATGGTTGTAATGTATAGTGAAAACAATGTATTGTTTGGTCAGATGTATTTTTCCAAAAACGATCCATTATATGCAGACGATGCTCCATCAAATCCATATAATCAATTATATGGTAAACTAGGAGAAATGGATGAATTAGTATTCTCCGTATCAAAATCAGATTATATAGTTACATCAGGTAAGGTTATTAAATCCAATAAGACTGTTAAAATATCTGAATTAATGGAAACATTTGAGAAGAAGAGACTAGAAGGAAATGGGTTTATTTATAGTAATGTAAAAACATTCATTAATAATAAACAAGACCCATCTAAAAACGGTAAATCTATTGTGTTCTATACCTATGGAAAACAAGATGATTCTTTGTTTGATAATGCAAGATTTATGAGTTGGGCTGAATCTAATATGTTGAATCTTGAAAAAGGAGCTGCTAAAGGTCATTTCTATATAGATGAAAATGGAACAGTTCATAACATAGGATTTGTTGTTTTGAATGAGAAACGATATTCTTTTGTTGAGCTTGGTGTGTTGGTTGAGAAGATGAACAAGAAAGATGAATCTAGTACATTGAAAACACTCATTAAGAGTTCATCTGTAAGTAAGAGGTTGTATCAGACTTTTAGAATCGCACAGATAGTGGCTGATTACAAGTTGCATCCTAAAGGGGTTAATCATCTTGTTACTGATATAAAAGCTATATTTGCTAACGATGAAGAAGTTAAATCTCTCTTTGGTAGTCCTATTGATTCTATAGATAAGATTAATCAAATCCTTATTAATAAAATCGAAACATCTATTTCTGGTAAAGAGAAAGCCATACTCGATATGACATCAATGTTAGGGATTGGAGATATTAATGTTTTATATGATGGAGATAATACACAATACAAGAAATATGTGCAACATGTATCTGGAATGCGTAATGATGGTGTTGCTGTTGATTATTATGAGTTTAATTTTGTAAATGTTTTAAGTGATTTTAAAGGCAGCTTAGGATTGCTTGATGATGTATTGAATTTATCAGTTCAAAACGAAAGTAATGTTAATGTATCAATATTCCCAAAATGGGGTATTAACAAAATGGGTATTGCCGTTATTCCAAGGTTTGCATCTGAAAAAGATTCAAGTCAATCAAAGAATAAATCAGTTTTATTTACTACTTTTAAATCTGAATTATCCGATACTGTAACAAAAGATATGTATGATATGGTATTTGAAAGCAATATAACTGATATTGCTACTCCGGCAATTTTATTTAATTTTACAAACTTACAAAGTTCATCTATAAACACAAACCAAAATACTGTTAATCAGACGAATGTAGTGTTTAATATTGAAGAAAATGGTCAGGTTGACGAATCAAGTGAAGATGACACATTAGTGGATGAGGATGAAGATGGTGATGGTGCTATTGAAAATGAAGAAACTAATGTCGAGACTAATGAGGAAAAAGAATTGAAAGAAGCGTTCAATAATGGTGTTGATGTTATATCGACAAGTTTTGCTGAATTAAAAGAATTTAATGGTGATCATTATATTGGTTTTAATAATGTTATTACAAAATTAGAAACTGGTTCTAATGTTGCGGTAATAACAAAGGCTATTGAGTCTAACAGTAAAGCATTACAATCTATGATTAATAAATTTAAATGTAAATAAATATGGCATTGACATCTTGTTTAAATGTAAGCTATAGTGGTATTGTTAAGGAATATCAAGGGCCACTATCTGCAAATGAGTTTTTCGCATTTCTTGGAAGTAGATTTTCTAACAATGTTGATCCTACAGAAATACTTACTGATTTTATTAATTACGTTTCTGTTTCTGGATACGATAATAAAATGGAAGGTATGATGCCTATTAATGTATCTGACGAGATGTTATCATTTGTTGATATACCACCAAGTAGTATAATTGGTTTTCTAACGTCAGGTGATGTTGCAGCAAATGATATTGCTTATGCTGAACTTATTAGTATAATTGAGAAGTCGAGAGTTAGTCCATCAGTTGTTGTTGATGTTGTTCTTGCTGATAGCGTTGGTAATCCAAAAGGAACAGATGTTATTAATAGTAGTGATCCTGCATTATCGGAGAAAATAGATATACTTCCTGATTTAGAAGATTCTGATGTCGTTGCTCCAAAAAAGGTAAGAGGTAAGAAGACCACAAAACAAATCATTGATATTTATTATGGTGGTAATCCTGATTATTATATTGAGATGATCAAGGTAGCTAAATTCAAAATGCGTAATTATTTACTTAATCAGCTTACATTAAGCGGTACAGATTTTAATCATGCAAATAATATGAATGTACAACCATTGAATATTTTGTATTCAATGATTAGTGATTATGTTGATAAGTCAGACCCTAACGTTAATGGTTTATTTTTTAATGAGAAGGGAGTTCAATATAAAACAGAAAAGATCCTTGCTAACTTGAAAGAATATACCGCTGGTCTTGTTGATATTGATAATGCAGTTGAAAATTTATCTGGCTCTGTATCTTATAGAAATAGATATGCTTTGTTTGTGTTTTTACAGGAGTTTGAGTCTATCGTTGACCAAGAAATCCCATTGTTTAGTGTTAAGACAAATAGTGATTTTAAATTAACAGAATTAAAATTTAATCTTAATATTGAAAATGCAGCATCATTTTCTGGTAGTCATGGTAATGATTACGCCAAAACAGGAGATTTAAATACTGCTTTTATTAAGTTTATTATAGAGACAACCCCAAATCTTATAGAAATAAAAACAGACAAGAAAGGTAATATTATCAATAAAGCAGGACTGTCTAGTAATTTTTCACAGGAGGATATTATTAATTTCGAGAATCTTCTTGTTAATCCTAATACAACAATATACGCACAGAGTACGCTTGTTCCATTCACGACTTACAATCAGTATAATTCATTATCATTAAGACGTGAGATTAAGGGTGCTGGTAATAGCGTAGATGATGTAATGGTTGCTATAAGTTCATTATCTGATTCTGGATTCCGATCATTACATAGAGGATTTGCATCTCATCAATCTATAACTATATACTCTTCTTTATTGACTGGTCAAATGACTGCATTTAAATACAAATCACTATATGAGTTGTATAATGAAACCTCACGTATATCTATTTCTGGCAATGTTCCTTCTGTAAATATGCAATCTTTTAAAGGTAATATTTACAGTAAGATATTTATGGCTTTATCTAGGGATTTAATATCACATGATTCAAGAAATGAAGTTAAAAACGGAAGGGTTAATGATCATGCTAATCTTGATGTTGTTATGTATACTAGACAATCATTAATGAATTCTATGTTTTATTCATTGGATGATAATACCATGAAATTGAAAAATGAACTTAGAAATAGAGTTAATGTTTCAATAAATAGTAATAAAGCTATTATATCATTATACAATGAAGCCGGCACTCCTATTGAAGAACTTAGCGTTATGCGAATAGTTAAAGATAAGGGCGTTACTTATGTTGTTACCAAAAAGGACAATACTCCATTATCTGAAAATGATTATATTCAATTATTAAAAGAGATGGGTTTTGAGTCTGGATTACCAGGATATGGTGTTTTGAATAATTTGGTTTTAAGTAACAAGACGAAAGATAATGATAATTTATTATCTAAGTATATGGCTTATATTTATCTTAATGAAAAACAACAAGGGAATCATGATTTAGTAACTTCGTTTTTCGAAGTCAAATCTAAAGATGAAAGTTTAAAGGTATATAATTTTTGGACATCAGAGTACGGTGTACGTCTTGATATTGAATCATTCATGGAAAGCAAGAGTGGTGTAAATGCAAAGAATAACATCAAATCCGTAGATAGCAATGGAAGGGTTTCTGCTGTTACGCCTGCCAGCAATGCCAATGTAGAGCGTACTGTAACAAAAGCAAGAAATTCTAAAAGTCTTGGCTTAGCTAGTAATAAAGTTATGACAGGCGAATTGACAATTGTTGGTTCTGCAATTAAGTCTGCATTTTATTCAAAAGGGGAGAAGATAGCCCCATCTGATTTAACCAAGGAACAAATGACTCTCCAGATATTAAGAGATCATTTTATCCCAGCATTAACAACTAAAGTAGGTAATACGCCAGTAAATAAGCGTGTTATCGTTCAACCATATACAAGCGAAAAGAAACTAAAGACTGTTTATGAAATATATTTCAGGGATGGAGTAGTTCCTGTAAACAACAATATAATTGATTTTCAATTAATGAGAAAGCGATTAATTGAAACGGAGCGAGATGCTTTGAATGATTCGATTAATTTACATGTTAGTAATTTACTTGCTATATTTCCTGATAGTGTACAAGATGTTGATGTTAACGATAATGAGCAATTATATGGTTTCATAAATAGCAATATGGATTTATACAAAAAGGTAAATCTATATTACGATGCACTTCATTTAAGTAAAGATGGTAATCGACAAGCGAATATCGTATCGTTTATTAAAGAAATGAATAAACAGATTGATTATGTGCATTCGTTTTCACAAGAGAATGGAGGTAATTTTAATTATTTCTGGGGATTATATTTAGATGAAGCAAAGATAAATGGTGATTTTTATCGATTATTAGGATTGGCAAATAATAGTAACTTTACCATTAAGAAAGGATCTGTCTCTATGCATGATAGTATTGTATTGAAATACGATATGGTGAATGGTGATTTAAGTACGCATCAAGGATTTATTTATAAAGATGGTGTGTTTTATAAGGGTGCAGAGCGTTATCCCAGAAGCAAGTTCAATCTTATTGATTATGATACTTTCTTGCGTAATTCGATGTTATCATTCGTAAATAGCAATAAGCATGAGGCTGGATATAACGCTGAATATTTCAAGTCTAAAATAGAAGACATGAAGACAAGTCTTGGTGTTACGTCATTAGATATTGAAGATGTGTTGAAAGTTTATTATTTAGTGCATCAGTATACTAGGGCTAATCTACTTCCTTTATTTATTGCCGGTGAATTTCAGTATGCTGTTAAGAAGCAAAGCTTTGATGATTATTCGAAGAAAGGTAAGGATGGGCAGTATGTTGTAGATTTACAAGCTATGGTCAATGGTATGTATGAGTCGATTGATCAGGCTATGTCAAAAAGAACAGGGCTAAACCATTCAATGGGGCAAATGCCTGTTCATATGAATGCTGGCAATACCATTCCTAAGAAAATGAATTATATGGTATTTCAGGATAGGGAAAAAGATTTGCAATTACTAGGTACACCACAAGGGTTAAAAAACCACGAAACATATGATGGTGAGCAATTCGTATTACCACTTGGATTATTGCAGTTTAAAAGGAGCTTTGGTTCAGATTTTGGATTTAATATTGATGGCTTTCATAAGCCAATTGGTATGCACATGGATTACGAAAAGATGCATATGCTTATTGATAAAACAGGAACCCATACATTAACATTTGATGACTTAAAAAGCCAAAAAGCTTACATATTAAACAAAGCATTTAGCATCCCATTTAGAGATAATTCGAATAGACCATTATCGGTGTATGTTCCGGTAAAGGGAAATGGAGTACTTAATTGGAATAATTTCCAAAAACGTAATGATACAGCTAACTTGACAGAGGAACAAATATTTAATCATGTCCCAGAGTTTAGGAATATGTTTGATCTATTTGAATATTTAGGTGGGTTTGATAATGAAAGCGTATTTGAACAGCTAGATTATATATTGTCGATAAATGAAAATGCAGCATTAAGAGATAAGCACGTTCAATTAGTTACTTTTAAATCATCAGTAAAGGGAGATTCTCCGGTACTTAATGCTACTGCAACGCTAGACTCTAAAACTGATTCTGTATTCCCTATAAGTGCTGATTCTGAAAACTATTTATTAATTCTTAATAAACATGAGGATATAAATAATATTCATAGCGTTGCTGCTTTCTCACAAGCAATTAGTGCGACTGCATTTGGTACTGACCCAGATAGAGGGAAATACGTCAATGAGTCTTTTGCTGCAATGAAAGAATTACAGACAGTTGATTTTGAGGGTGAATTTTCGGAAGAGTTTATTAGTGTAATTGGGAACAAACCCGAATATGCAGATCTATTGAGTGCTTACAAAAGCAATAATGATCTGTTTAGTCTATTCGCTTTATATCCTGATAAAAAAGTAATGGATGAAGCTATTAAGGAAACGGTATATAGTATTATTAAAAAAGATAATATTGATACTGATAATCCTTTTTATGAGCAAATATTTAAAGATGGTAAAGCATCTGTTACGGTTGGAATTGTAGGTAAGCTTATCTCTACATACATGAGGACTCATACCATAAAAAAGACACTTGGTGTTACCTTTAATGGTCTTAATTCTGTTTCATCTAACGTAGATGATATCCTTGACTTGGTAGAACATGAAGTAAATGGAGAGAAGATTTTGGTAAGAAAATATGACCTTATTAAGCAAAATACTAATAAAATTAGCATCATTGACGAGGTTAATGTAATTAATGTAACTAAATTAGCAGGGTTAAATGTTGAGGTAATTGAATGTAATTAAAAATAATAAATATGGCTTGTTATAGATTTGAAAATCAAGAGTTTAATAGTTTTGAAGAATTAAATGCGCATCTTGTAGGCATCGGGTTTGACGTGTTATTATCTAAAGCGAATAATAGCTTAGAGAAGGAAATGTCTTTATCTCGTATTGTTGAATTTGACAATGTATCGAGAAATGACATTATTAAAGTTATTCTTGATTCAGAACTCAATACTTATAAGTACATGTCATTTGATGACTTTATGGCTCTTGATTCTTTTGCGGAGGCCTATGTTGTTGATTTTAATTATAAAGGTTCAAGGAGCCTGAACGGCAAAGTGATAAGATCAAAAGATGGACAATCGTTATATGATTCTGAAATTGTAAAAGCATTTCATCAATTTACCAATATATCACCTGATAAAGAAACTGGAGTTTATAGTCCTGAGATTGTTTCTCTATTGGGTAAATTATTCCCTGAATATTCGGAGTCATTTACAAATACGGAAGACATTACCTTGTTCTTGAGTAATTATGGATTTAAAGGCTCTATAATTGACCCAGATGATAAGCAATATAATTACTTAACTACAATACAAAATAACAACAAATTCTTGCATGTAAAGAAGAATAAAGACAAAGTATATTCAGCTTTAACTGCTAAAGTTCATGAGCATATTACAAATCCAGAAATGGGATATGCGTTTACACCGGCAGAGGTGTGGGGTGCAATTCCTAATCGTGTTCAGCTTGGGATTCAAGGGAAAACAATGCAAGAAATCTTATTGAATAAAGAAGCGATTTTTAATGATGTTGCCGAAAAGAGAACCTCTAAGATGAGGTTTTTTTCTAAGGTCAAAAAAACATTATCAAACAAGAATGCCAAACCATCTGATTTTGAATTTCTACTTACTGACAATGTATTTAATAATAATCCTGCTATTTTAAAAAGCATATCTGATGTATTTGAATCTAAATTCAATGATGGATATAAGCTATATGAAATAAAAGAAATCTTAACCATGTTCAGAAATGAATATGTAGCAGACCTCAAAAACAAATTAATATATTCATTTGATAAGAGTCGGTTATCAATATACAATAGGACGCCAAGTCAAGGACTTCAATCGTCATTTGTTGGTAATGTTACTTTAGAGAATAATCAAGCAAATGTAACGAGAATGCCACAGGATATTTCGGCACAGCAAGGAGGTGACTATGATGGTGATATGCTTGGTCGTTTTGATTATCAACTTGATAAAAATGGTATTTTTGTACATTATGAGGATTACCTAAATGGAGATGGGCAGTTATTATCACATGAAAACGAGAATACGGCTTTGGTATTTTTTAATAATTTACATAGTATTAAGAAGCAGAGATTAATACAATTTCTGCAAAGGACATCTCTTAGCAATGATATTAAAAGAGAGTTAAGTACAATGTCTAGTGCTGAACTAACGAAGCTTGGTAATCAGTATAACTTTAGCTTTTCCCTTAGTGAAATTACGGAAGAGTTTTCGAGAAGTATAATTGGTGCTTCTGTAAATGGGTTATTTCGTAATGATAGATACAAGAGTGAGGTAGATGCTGTAGAGCAGATTTATTCTGAATCTAAAAAAACAATTGAAGATTTAAAAAAAAGGAATACGGCATTAAAAAAAATCAATAAGAATTTTTTTGTTGTTACTCATAATTATATGCTTTCGGAATTAATAAAAATCCATTCTTCATTAGAGAATGTGTTTGAATCTACTGTTGCTGTTAGTTCCGATGAGTCTGAATCTCTTGCTCAACAGAGCATAAGTGTAAATTCAGAATCTAAAGAAGACAGTAATGTAGGGGTTACTAATTTCTCCAATCCATATACTAAACTGACTACTGATATGGAATACAATATTAATGCTGGCGATGGTGGCGTTGGTGTTGTAGCTAATTATCTTGCAATGAATAGTATTGTTACATTGTTTTTTGCAAAATTAAAACCAGATTACCTTACTGATGGCGAGGGTGCATTTGATTATGATAAGGGTAATGGTATAAAAATAACATATCCTAATTATAAAATTGTAAATGGTAAAAAAGTACCATCATTCTCTAAAATTGAATTACAAAGTCCACTAGCTGTTGAGCGACTCTCTATTAATGAGGAGTTAGCGAATATGATAAAGGCTGATTCTGGAGCTTCGGAGATGGAGATTTTAGAAAAACAAATTGAAATTTTCAATACTGATCCATGGGTTTATTTGTCAGAGGCAATGACTGTTAATGTCGATAATGCTAAATTGCTTTTATTGACAAGATTAGGGATTAATGGTAATAATCAGAGTTATATATTATCTGGTCTTGTACTTGGCTTTTCGTTATCTGATATGATTATGTTTTTTAATCAAAAAAGCATAAGCGATATATTTAAGAATGAGAATGAGTTTGTAACAGAATCAGTTATTAATAAAGCGTTAATTGCTTTTAATAAACGTAAAGAGAGTATAGAGAAAAGCGTTAAAGCTTACAATGCCACAGCTATATTGTATGAGAAATTCAAGAGTCCGGTTGGTGATATATTTGTTTCTCAACTAGCCATAAAGAGTGTATTTGATAGTGGAGGGAGTGCTGTTAATTCTGCTAATGAGTATGAGCATGAGTTTGTTATGTATAACAATCAATTGTACTATAGACACAAAGATAATGACACTTATAAATATATACCAGTAAATAAAGATATTGCTGGTATTGTAAAGGCAAATAATGTATTAGGCAATACTACCCTTTGGAATAATATTACTGCATCTTCAAGTGAAGATATTGATGGTAAATTAAAAGAAATATCAGATTCTTTAGAAGCTGATAAAGAAAGCATTACTAATGATGCAGTATTGTTAGAGAGCGAACCGATAGAAGGGTTATTGAAAATAGTTAAAGCAAAGAAGGAGTTTGGTATTGTTAATAAGATTGTTGGTATTAAGAATACAAATAACAATACCAATTTCGATATGAACAATAATATAAATGCCATATTGAAATCCATGAATGGTGCTTTTGCCAAAGTAGATAAATCAACATTTGCCGGTCGTTTTGATGGAACATTTACTATTGATACGCTTAACCGATTTGTTAATGATGAGCATTTCAGGAATGTAATCATTGCAGCGTATGATAGTTCTGTAATGGCTGTCAATCCATTTGCTGTTATTGCTTTTGATGATAATGTATTTACGGCACTAAAGAATTTGGTTAATGCTGAATTTATAAATAATATATCGGATAGTTCACTTGAAGGGTTAAACCATATTGCTAATAAATATAATTTAGGACATGAGTTTGACGATTATCGACATTTATCCACATGGATTAATAATATAGCTATTTCAGATTTCTTAAAGCAAAAGCATAAAATCTTTAAAATACAAGGTAAAGAATATGATTTGTCTAAGTTATCTGATTCATCTGGTAAATTAGGTCGTGATTCCTTTGTTCGATTTATTGGTAATGAATTTATCAATATGCTGCATAATTCAAGGTCAATGAAAGCTGTAGGACAAGACAATGGTGCTGATACATTTCTTAATAATGTTAAGGTTGATACTTCATTGATGCCTGATGGGACAAGGACTTCTTTTATTAAGTTAGCATCTAATGATTTACCGATATCGAGTATTGAATTGAATATTAAAAATATTAAGAATTCAGATTCTAAATTCTATGGATTATCTGGTAAGGAGTTGTTTGATATATTGAGTTATTACTCCCTTATCATATCAAATGGTAGTGCGAAAAAGGATTCCTTAATTATGTTGTTTCCTGACATACTAGAAGATTATACAAGAGCATCGGTTAATTTTTACGAAACTAATAAAAAGCGTATAAAAGAAGCTACTGTTGATGAATTAACACTATCAAATCCTATCCTTAATATTAAAACAAAATCCAGCTTTATTTCAAAGAAAAATGGCAAGTTGTATGTTACTGTTGAGCACAATAAGAGAAGCCGTTTAATACCATTAAGAAGGGTTAATCAGTATTATGCTATTAGTGAATTTAATGGTACTATAGAAAAGCCAAGAACATTTAGTGATATGGAATCTTATGTTAAATCTTTCGGGTATGAGATGGGGCATAAAATGAAAGTCAGTAGTACTGGTTCTTCTGATCTAATACTTTATTATGATAGTGTAGAAAAATTATATATTGGTACTGGTGGTAGTTATTCGGCAGAAGATTTATCGAGTTTAAATCCTGAATATAAGTTTCAAGAATCTACATTTGGTTTAATGACTAATGAAGACAAGAGTAATCCTAGCTTTAATAAGATAAGCTATAATAAAGACAGAGAAGAAGCCGTAACTCATATAGAGAAAAAGATTAAAGATAAAATATTAGGGGGAGAGGTTAGTAGAGTAATGATACCTATTGATACTATTGATGATTTAGAAGTTAATAGTGATTTTACAATGTATATCAATGGATATAAGTTTAGCGTTACAAGACAGAACTCATTAAAGTTAAATGAAGGAGAACTAGACCGAAGTATTTCTATTTCGAATCCCAATACAATGACTAGGGATAAGCATTATGTAGTGTTGGAATTTAAATCGATTGGAAGAAAAAGGATTGCAGATGGTGTCCGCTTGAAAAACGAATTTAAGAGTAAGTTTAAGAATAGATTGTTCAATAATGTTCTTGCATCTGAGGAGTTGATGAAAGATACGGCTTTAACAGAAAAGGCATTTATTGAAACTAATGGTCAATATAACTATGTCACTTTAATAGGAGGCCTTGAATATGGTAAATCATTTAGTGAATATAGAGCTATTGTTCAAGATCAATTTAAGCTTGATTTTAATAAATTCCTATCTGACTTAGGCTATGATAAAAACAAGTATGTACAGAACTTCTTTAATCAAAAGTTAACTGGTAAAGAGGGTAAGGTAATGTGGTTTTACACGAATACGCCAACCGCAATATATGGACCATTAAATACAAAAGATGAGTTGAACTCACTTAAAGAAGATTATGATAATCTTGAAAAGGTGCCAAACAATACTGTGATATTATCATCAAAATCATCATCTTATAATAATGCAGATATTAAAATATCTAGTACAATTGATACTACTGACCCTGAAATAAATACAGAGAAAATCAAATTGGTTAAGGTTATTGGCTCTATGTTTGATTCCGTAGTTACGGTTAGTGATGAAGTCAATACGCAAATGGCTATGGTAAAGGAGTCTAATGTAGTCATCTTTAATGTTCCATTGAGCAGCATTTCTGTATATGTTGATAAAGATAAGCATAGCAATTTGCCGGTGATTTTAAATGCTATTATGTCAAAATATAATATTGCAAATAGCGTTGGGCTTAAAAATAAAATCATTGATATTTATGGCGATAAAGTATTATTACAACAATACGGATTAACTGATATTAAGAAAGAGGATGTAGATGCTTATATATCTGAAAATAAAAATGATGTAGATAACCATGTGTTTAAAACAAATGTAATTAAGTCCATTGGGGATGCTGGAAGTTATGATATATCTGTATCTTTTGAATACGCTAAGAGTTTGAACAAACCGATATACTTTACATATAACGATATATGGTATAGATATGATAAGACATTTGGTGGACTTGAAAAGATTAATGAAATTCCTTATTTGTTAGTTAATGATAAAGACAAAAAGAAAGTTGCTATTATAAGCAATGAAACTAACATTAGCGGTATTGTTCAATCTCTTGATTTGAAGAGTCGTTCTGTTAATAAGCATTTTGGGTATAGTGCTGAATATGTGCCTAATATGAAGACTGTTATTGATTTCAGTAAAGCTCCATCGGAGGATACAGAACTTAAAGACATTCCAGAGGATAGGGTTGTTAAGTTGATACCATCAAGTGAACTTAAATCAGAAAAAGATGGTTTGGGATTAAGTGGTTATGAGGTTAAGTATTACAAGAATGAAGAGGATGGTAAGATAATAACTCTATTGGAGAAAGGAGATAATGATGCTATTTACATATTAGACTCTGGCGGTCAATTCGAAACCAGTAATTTGATTGAGAAGAAAGGATATAATTATATTCAACTTAAAAATTCAGAGAATATAGAGTTAGATGGAAAGCCTGTATTTATGATGTCTCAATTAGAGTTTAAATACAGAAATTCATCACCCGATATTAACAAAGAGATACAACGCAGAATTGACCTTATTAAAAAAGAAGCGGTTGATAAGGGTATAGATAATGCTATTGATAGTTTAAAGAGCAAAATACCAGCTCTAAATGACGATAATGACCCTGATACATTCTATACTAATCATAGCCTTCAAGCTCTAGTTGATTTGTTATCTAAAAAATATCCAGACTATGAGCAGTCTAAGAAGATTATAGCATTTTATAATTGGAAAAATAAACAATTAAAAGAAATTCGTAGTATAATTGATAATAGCAAGAAAGTAAAATCTTCATTCCCTATTGTTTCTGGAACAAGTTTCGATAACAACACAATGGATAGTATTTTTATTGCTGATAATTTACCGAATGATGTTTCGCTACAAGATAGTCCAGCGGTATTAGTTAAACGATTTAAAGAAGCATCAACCGCATCTAACAAAAAAATGGCTTTAGATGTTTCTGTAAGATTATTATTAAATGCTATGGCTTCCACGAATAAGCAGTATCATTTAGATTTGACTGGAACTGATTTTGATGAAGACATTATAAAATCATTTGCTAGAGTATTAAGGACTGATAATCGGTATTTATCTTTAATAGAGGGTGGTGATAAGGCTAGATTAGTATTTTCAAATAATACGGCTACTGAACTTAACAACACCAATGGATTTACTTCTATGAAGGATATAAATCCCAATCGTGAAATTAGTGTGTATCGTGTACTTAATGTTAATACTACAAATATCAATAAGGATTTCAGGGTAAATGATTCTTCTTTTAAATTCAATGATATATTGTCATTTAAAGAAAAGTGGTTTGAATTAAATAAGTTCGAAGACCATGATGGAACGGCTCATTTTTATAGTGTACCAACTACATCGTATAGTAAGAGCTTATTAAAGAATATGATTGCTGAATATTTCTCAAATAATAGATACCATTTATATAGTGTAATGCAGGCTATAGCAAGTCGTGATTTGCATACATCAAGAAAAGATGGTGATTATTCAATTGAGGAAGCTATTGCAAGCTATATAAATGATTATAATAAATTACCTATTATTACTAAGTCAAATACTGTTGATATAGATAGTAATAAGGGATATATGAAGGATTTAATTTCTGCTATTAATAATGATAATTCTTTCTCTTATATACCCGTTACTCCAGACATTCAGATATCGGTAAACAATCCATTCTATTTACTTAAGGATGGTAAGTATAAGAGGATATCTGTATTGTATAAAGCTGACTTGACGAAAACGGATTCAAGTCATGCTATTGTATTTAATGACCAAGAAGTCAAAGCCATAAGCGGAATAGAAACTAATAATTTAAGAACGGAGGTTTTTGATAAAGATATAAATAATGTTTATGTTGTTGTCATTGAAGATGTTGATTTCGAATCGCATGATAATGAGTCTATTACGGAGAAGATGTCATCTATCAAATCTATCAAGCAAGAGATTAATAGTCCACTAGACCCTGTAAGCGACTTTACTATATTTATGCCTATCACGTATTCGAAGCATAATCAGTCACCTGAAATGGCTAAGTATACCAAAGCATGGGGTAATATTATAAATGTTGATAATGTATCCTCAAAGGATGTAGTATGGATAAAATCGGAAACCGTAGGTGCTGTTGATAATTCTTTCCCTAATATTGCATATGAATCTTTCCTTAGATACAAATCATTACTTGATTTCTACATTGAACATCAAGTATCTTTTGCTTTATCAAAAGGAGCGACAATTAATTTAGTTATCAAATCTTACCTAGAGAGCAAAGGGTACACAATGAATGAGAAAGGACTGTTTGTTTATGGTTCAGATAATAAGATGGCTGGCTCTGCTGTATATAAGCAAAAGCATTCGTCTGTACTTAACTCATCATTTGATAGTAGGATTGGTGCTTTTAGAAATGTTTATTCAACACAACCAAGCAATTCATCAAAAGCAGCTGGATTTTCATTTACGAATATAGCTGATGACAGTAAGATGAAGAGTGCTTCGCGCATTGTTAGTGCGGATATCAAGGAAAAGCTAATGAAGTCTATTAATGATTTTGATATTTTCACTACTGATGACATAGCAGTTGAAAATAAACAGATTGCACAAAATGAATTGATATTCTTAAAATATTTTATTGCTAAAAAAGTATTTAAAATAGAGGCTGGGGATTCGGATAATTTCGAAAGCGTAATGGCTAAAATAAATGAAATTTACAATTCAGATAATTACGGTCCAGAAGCTATCTTGTTCAATAATATCATGAACAAAATTGATACTGAAGTTAATAGATATTTATTTGTAGCTTCACACAGAAACACAATGACTATTTTATCTGATGTACTTGATGAGTATGATTTAAAAGTAAATATTAAATCATTTATTAATTCAGATAAATATTTATCTAAATATCATAATAATTCAGTTAAGAGGAAAGCTAATTTTTCTAAGGCGACTTTGCCAGATGTGAATAATATTACATATGCTCAAATCTTCATGTTGTATTCTTCACTGAATCCTAAAGATTTTGTGAATTATAATAACTACGCAAAGAACATTTCAAATACAGCTAACAAATTTACGGAATTAGGTATTGATATTATTCGGTTAGGCAATGGTGATTTAATGGTACTTAATGATTTCGCTATTACAGGGAATACACATATGCACCCGAAAGTACTACCTATGTTTAAGTCATCAACCAATAAGGATAATATTGTTTATGTACTTGAAAATGCGAATAAAGGCTCTATTGCTAATATGATAAGAAATTCTAAGCAATATAATGTTCCTATATTTGGAAGTTACCAGAACGATGGAAAGTATAGTCTAAGATTCTTTAAATTAGGGAATGAATTAAGACCAGTAAATACATTAAATGATTTAGAGGAATATCTTAGAATACATATTGCTCGTGAGGTCCTTAGCAAGATGGGTATTAATGTTGATGCTGAACCAATCCTTGTTAATGCTTTTGTGAGTAATAATAGATTTATGATTAATTCATATATTAAATCACAGTACTCTTCATTTGATGATATCTATTTCTCAAAAATGAAGCATTTGGGTAAGGATAGTGATTTCTCGCTAGGGTCTAAAGTTAAGATTAATGATGAGTATTATATTGTTAAAGGCACAAACGTAAATGGGACTTATGAATTGTTTGATTCTTATGGTAATGCGTTTTCTTATGATAAGTCAGGTGATGTATTGACTAGTGCAGATAGTGAGGGTAATCTTAAAACCGAAAATAAAGAAGTGGTTGGTTCATTCGCTATTCCTGCTGTTGGTCTTTATGATTCTATTATTATTAATAATTTTAATGATGGGATTGAGATTCTTAATTCTAATAAAGAGAAGATAAGGGTATACAAGAATGTAGATGAATTTGTTGCTGAATTTAATGGTAAGGATTACATTTATGATACATCTAAGAATATATGGGAAGGGTATAGTCTGGAACAAACTGTAACCACTCACAAACGAAATGCTAATGCATTATATGGTAAGACAGGAAATATAGACAAGCAGATTATGACAACAGATGTCAGAGGGGATAAGGAGGTATATGTATTAAAATCTGACATTGCTCTTTCAAGTAATATTGGAGGTGTATTTAGTATCAATAAAGGTACAGAGGTAAATAGAGATGGAACAGAAGTTAAGGTTAGTAATGGTACGTTAAAGCTAAATATACATACTAAACTCTGGGATATTTCTTACAATGAAAACACAAAGAAACCTTTGTTTAGAAGTGATATAGAACAAGTAGTAGTAGGACATAAAACCATTAAATCGAAAGCCGTATCTAATAAAGTTCTTGGTAGAATAATTAACTTTATTGCATCTGAATATAAAGTAAGAATATCACAATATACATCAAAAGATATTGAGATATTGTTCCCAAATATGGAACATGAGAGTTCATTTGTAGTTGATGGTGAAATTATTATTAATACGGATAAGGTTACATTAGATACTCCGCTGCACGAATTAGGTCATATTTTTATAAAGTATCTTAAATCGCATGACGAATTATTGTATAATGCTATTTATGACAAGATACTACAAACAAAAGGTGATTTAATGAATGAGATAAATGAAAAAAGAAAAGATATTATTAATCAAGAGGATTTGGTAGAGGAAGCTTTTTCTGTATTATTTGGATATATGAATCAGGAAGAAGTGTATGAAATGGCGGAACCTTCTATTCTTAAAATGATAATGGATTTTATAAGAAGAACATTTGGGGTAACTAGAGAACTTAATATATCTACGAATATGTCTTTAGAAAACATAATAAAGAATTTAGGTAAAAATATTATCTTTGGTGAAAATTCAATGATGAAAGATTTTTCCGCATCAGAGAAATCGGAATTATTTGGTGGTAATAATGCTGATAAGATTTCCGATATGATGGAGCGTGGGATGATGACATCAAAGTATACAGATAAATCTATTGTTTCATTTCAAGAAAGTTGTTAATGATTATATCATCTGCTGAATTTAAAAAGAAAATATTAAACAAAGAAATAGTAAGTATAGATGGGAAGTTAAAATTCACATCTACACATTCTGTTGTTAATGAGGTTAAGCCAGAGAAGGCTAAAAAGAAGAAGCCTATTTGCCCAGTTACAGGGATAGAGTTTGATTCTATGGGCGAGATATATATATATTGGTGGTTGTTAGAGTTAAGAGATAATGGGTTTGTGGAATCGATTGAATTACAGCCAGAGCCGTTTATATTATCCAGTTCTGTATATCGTGATATTGAAATTAATGGTAAATCTAAAAAAGAGTTTATAATTCATGGTCATCATTATACCGCTGATTTTAAAGTTAAATGGACTCCAAAAACATTAGAATATGGATTTGTTAATGAATTTTATAGTAAAATTAAAAGAAAACAAAACGAATTATTTTGTGTTGATTTAGTGAGCTATTTAGAAGCTAAGCCTGATGGGCTGGATTTAAAGAAAACTATTGATGCTAACAATATGGTTCGTTTATTTAGCAATAAACAAAAAGAAGTATTTGACAAATTTAATGTTTTGGTGGAGCTTGTGTATCATAATAATTTATTCCATAAGACCTTCCTACCTGAAAGATATATATCACAAGATAAGGGTAGGGATAAAAGAAGTATTAAGTACAATTATAAAATTCTGAAAGATTTAATGTAGATGTTTGAGTTTATTAAAAAATTACAATCTGGTGGTAATACCGTTGAACCTAAAGCGACAACTGATGTTGTTGTTAGCAATCCTGTTGTTGATGCGTATTCACTTATTAATAAAGATAATTCTGATTATAATTCTTTTACAGAAACATTACCACGAAATCTACAACCTAAAGTTGGAGATGATTACGATATGCGTTATCTATGGGATAATGCTGGCAAACCTAAAGATTTTGATGAAGCATTAAATAATGGATTATTCGCTCTTTATGGGGAAGACAAAAGGTATCATGCTTTTTCATCAGAACCACATACAGGGAGACACCTTAAATCAAGATCACACCCCACCTTATATATGGAAGCTGAATATTTCCATAAAGGGAAGAATGGCAACATAACTGTTGATGATAAAAATCCAAATTATTTAAAATATGTAAGTGGTGATGTTTCGGATATTGAGGAATCTGATCCTCACTTTCAAGAGTTCATTAATAAAGGTCGTAAAATTAGCATTAGAACACCAATAAATCTATTATTTAGTGCGTTCACGTCTCCAGAAACGCACCCTAGAGAAGTTCCTCAATTGACAGCAGACGAATACCTAGACGTAGCTCGTGCTAAACAATCCAATGTTGCAATCGTTAATGCTTATGGATATACTCCAGATGTAGATGTTGTTTCGGATAACTCTCATCTGTTCAGACCTATCTTTAATCGTGGGGAGCATCATGATTATTCAAATGATGAATCGCCCGAAGATATAAAAAAGAAACAAGAGTACTTGTATAATATAGGTGCTTATGGTGCCTTTAATGATAAAGCTGATTTATTTACCTTAAAAGATAAAAGAGATGATAATTTGGTTTATAATAGTACGTATCGATTTTTAAATAATCCGTATGATAATACCTATTCGGATATTGATTTTGGACAGGATGTAAATGTAGAAAAGCTAAATAAGCAGCAGATTTTCAACATCAATAAACAGTTATATCCGGGTGTTAATCCTAAAACGATTGATTTGGAAGTCGTAACAGATAAGACTAGAGCATATGTTAATGATTTAAATTTACGTACTAGAGCAAAATATGTTACTGGTAATTTTGTGAATGCTGATAAAGTTGCTGAAAATAATTACTTTTTTAGTGATAAGGTTTTGGATGATAATTTTTATTATGGGAATAAAAATGTACACAAAGTTTACGATCCAGGTTTTAAAAGGGGATACGATAATGCACACTATTTAGAGAATATCAAGGTCGATACGTCGGAGAGGTTATCCGTTGAAGCTTTAAAAAGTATGAGTGATAAGCAAGTCTTTGATGTATATAGCAAACAATATAGCGAACAAATTGGTGATCAATTTAATTTTACACGCCCCGAAATGGAAGACTTAGCGAAATCTGTAATGTCTACATTAAATGCTGAAACAGACCTAAGTAGTAAATCGCTAAAAGAAAAACAAGATTCGGCTTCTGATATATTGGGAGCGTTATTCAAGGAAATATCAAGTGGATATGGTCAGTTTAAAAAAGATAATTTTGCTTACAAAAAGTTGGTACGTGATGGCGTAATAAATGACAATGTGTTTAGTACCGGAAATGAGGGTGCTAATCAATCTACTGCTGTCATTACCTCTGTTATTGCATCTAACTATCAATATTTAAAAAATAGACTTAAAGATACGGATGTCACAAATAAAGATTTGTGGGATTTAGCGGTACTATCTTATCCCATTGCGGATATAAAAAGTGTCGTTAATACATACAATAAATACGGTAATATTCCTGATGTTGTTAATGCTTTTGAGTCACAAGGTACGTTTGATTTAGGACGATTAATTAAACGATTTGACAGG
>DZBD01000014.1:28538-30355 GCA_022729795.1 Sulfuricurvum sp.
AAAATATTTTTCGTTATTAAAATAAAAATGATTAGATTTGAACTTCAATTTAATCATTTTTTTAATGTATTATAACAAGCGGATTAGTCAAAAATCTAAAAAACGGAAAAAGGAAGAAGTGATATATGAGGGAGTTAAAGCTACCAAGCAAAAAGACCTTATAGATGCTCGTCAGTGGAGGTGTTTGTTTTCTAATATAGAACTTGATGATGTTTCGAGTTATGGATGGCATCATGTAATTGGAAGAGATGGCGAACTTGTTTATGATTATAATAATGTATTTCCTGCATTATGGGAATATCACTACGCTTATCATCAATTAAGTGTAGATACGATTATTAAACAGCGGTGGTATAAAGATTTTTTCATAAGATTAAAGGAATTAAATTTAGTTGCTTTTAAAAATGAATATAGAAGAATATCGAAAACAGAATCAGGGATTAAATTCATAAAAGAATATGAAGCACTTGGGATTAATTTTTAACTTACGCAATTTTAAAATCAAAACAAATTGACTATGATTTCCGATTTAATTATCAAGCCTACTCGATATGAGTTATTGGATGATGAACAACTTTGTTTATTGGATGGTGTAATTCCAGATGATACGTTTATAGATATATATGTTGATGGATCATCTTATCCTAATCCGGGTAAAGCAAGTTATGCTTTGGCTATTGTGGCTGATGATGTTCCTGTTATAACTATTACTGATGGATTTGTTAATTCCACAAACAATAGAATGGAATTATACTCTTTGATATTGGCATGGCAGATAGCTAATCATTTCACAAATAGAGAAATTAACATATATAGTGATAGTCAGTATTCCATAAAATCCATTTACGGTAATGGTTCTTTCTCCTCTAATTCGGACTTAATGAATTTGATAAAGGAAATAGAAGTCAAGATTGATTACACGAATATACATAAGGTTAAGGCTCATTCTGGGGATACATGGAATGATTATGTAGATAATATAGCAATGATAACAAGAACGCAAATAAAATGATATTTGAGAATGAGCGTACATTAGTTTTGCTTATTAATGAGATGGCAAGATATAAGAAGCTGACAGAACAACGTCAGCGTTCTTATATTTTAGCGTATCAGAAATATGGTGATTCATATGCTATTGAACAAGTTGTTAAAAACAACATGAATTTCGTGGTATTACGTGCACGCAAATACATAAGAACAAATATTAATATTTTAGATTTAATAAGTGAGGGGTTGATAGGCGTTCTTGAAGCGTGCTCTAAATATGATTACGAATCTAAAAAAGTAAAATTCCTGTCATATGCTGGATGGTATATTGATAAAAGAATGAAGGAATTTATAAATGAGAATATATTAGATTTTCATGTACCATTAAATGTAATTGTTTCTCATTACGTATTATTAAAAGAAAACGACAAGCACATTGCTTTAACTGGTGATCCTATATCTGATAGTGATATGTTTGAGAAAGGATTTAATGTTAATGAATTAGAAAAGGCAAGGTCATTTACTAATTCTATTCTAAATAGAAACGCTCGTTTACATTCAAATAACACCATTATGTATGACGAATCTGACGCAGATATATTTGACTCTGTATTGTATCGTCATACAAAGAATAATGAGTCTTTTGATATTAATGAATATGTTGGATTCTTAGATAATCAAACCAAGGTATTCCTTCTTGATTTTAACAGTCTTCTTAATTCGGAACTAGAGAAGAAATATTGTAAAAAATATAAAACATTATTGAAGGAATATGGTGTTTTAATTAAAAAAATAAAGCTGTATAATGAAATCGCCTAAGGCTTTAGTTG
>DZBD01000015.1:0-11193 GCA_022729795.1 Sulfuricurvum sp.
GATAACCTAAATAGGTGGATTCTTTTCTTAAAATTTTTGCAAAAACGGAGTGAAAAGTTCCCATCCACAAATTCTTAGCTTGTGTTTCGCCAATTAGATTTGCAATTCTGTTTTTCATTTCGCGAGCAGCTTTGTTCGTAAAAGTTAGCGTCAAAGTATTTGAAGCAGGAATCCCTATTTCTTCAATCAAATAGGCAAGACGAGAAACTATTGTTGTTGTCTTTCCGCTTCCCGCTCCCGCCAATATCAAGACTGGACCTTCAATCTGCTTTACCGCTGCACTTTGAGAAGCATTTAGTTTATTAAATATTTTTTCCATCACAACCACTATTTTAATTGAAGATATTTGTTAATTATTTTTATTATAACTAAAAACCAGTAAAATATCGTAGGAGTATTGCAATAATTATAATTATGAGTTATACTTTTATTATCAATATTACTTATAGGAATTATTATGCTGAAAGATTTTGCAAAGCTACAAACTTTTTTGATGGTTATTAAAGAGAAAAGTTTCTCTAAAGCGTCCGCAAAGCTTGGTATTTCACAACCTGCGGTCACACAACAAATCAAGTTTATAGAAGAGTATCTGGACACTAAAATTGTCGAAAGAAAAAAGAATGGAATCTTACTGACAAAAGAGGGCGAAGACCTCTTTAGAATTGCCCAAAGACTTGAAAAAGCAATAGCTAACAGTGAAAAAGAATTATTAAAAATAATCAACAAAGAATTCACATTTATTATCGGTTCTTCTTATGCTATCGGTAATTATATCCTTCCTAACTACCTCGGTGAAATCAAAAAAAGAATCGGAAATGAGGTGCACATGAGAGTTGGCATGTCCGCAGAAATTATTGATTTTTTAGAAGACAAAATGATAGATGTAGCCCTTATAGAATCGCCCATATTTAGAGACGGTATCATTTATAGAGAATGGGTGGAAGATGAATTAGTAATCTTTTCAAATCAGCCTCTTCCGAAACATTTAAAAGCCGAAGACCTATTCGAATTTGACTGGATTTGCCGTGATGAAAACTCTCATACAAGAAAAATAAGTTCGGAAGTTTTCGAAGAGATGGGAGTGCAATGCAGCAATTTTAATGTTATTGCTGTTTTAAGCAGTCCTACATCCATCAAAGAGTCTATCCTTCATGCTGATAAAAATGCAGAAAGACCTTTGGTGTCTATTATGTCTCGTCATGTTATTCATAGTGAAATTGCATGCGGTACACTTTATGAAGCAAGATTGAAAAATTATAAACTTGAACGAAAATTCTACATAGCCTACTCAAAAGAAAGAAAGCATGATGCTTTTGTGGATAATGTAGTAAATTACCTATTATCTTTAAATAAAATATAGAAAAAATAAGAGAAATCCTCTTATTTTTTTAAAAACTTCGAATTCTCAGGATTTGATAAAAAGGATGCCATAGAATTTTTGACACCTTGTTCCTCTTTTTCTTTACTCACAACCTTTTCTTTTCTGTAACTCGCCAAATTGATCAATACAGGCGTTTCGTCTACAATAATTTGCATAATACTTAAAAGAGGCACGGTAACCAAACTTCCAAAATTATCAGCACCGAAACCAGCTTCAAAAACAAGTTTGTCTTTGAGGATTTGTGCTGTTTCGAAGGTATAACCTGCCAAGAAAAAGAGCGTCAAAGGACGAAATTCCGAGTTAATATTTTTTGGAAGAAGCGGATCAAAAGTAACATCCTCTACCCTGCATAATATACCAAAATTTTGCTCTTTCTCGAAAAAATGGATAATTAAATCTTGAATATTTTTTTGCATTAAAGAAACAAATTGCTCATCTTGTATTATATTTTCTAACAAATAAACCCCTTCATTTTTTTGTAATTATACCAAAAACTCACAAGTATCAAGTATATCAAAATCAATCATAGCATTTAATAGTGCGACTTTTGTAAAATTTTGTAAGGTACCGACTTCGATATCCGCTTCTATGATTTTGCCCTCATCCAACAGTCTTGCCCTTGTAGTCCCCTTTAAAAGAGGATTTTTAGGAGTAATCCAAATCCCTTCGCTATACAAGGCGATATTTGCGCTGCTTGTATCTGTAACAAGATTATTTTTTATTATGAGAATGTCATCACCTTCTCCTCTTTGAGAAAAAAGTTTCTCTAAAGTATCACGATTCTTTGATTTATAAAAATACTCAATAGTATCATCATGCACAATTTTAAGTGATTGTATCACCCTTTTTTCGTACTTATGATACGTAACATCAATGGCATGTGGAATATTTGCGTCATGCGAAATAGTATAGACAAGTCGACACCGATATAATCCATTTTTAGGCGGCTGTAAATATTCCATCAGATTATATGTTTTTTCTCTTCCTTGAGAAGCTATGACGTTCTCATAGCGCTTTTGATGGTATGGCATGTGGAAAACTTTGCCATCAACAGCTTTGATGGTCTCTAAAAAACTGCTTTGCACTTATTCACTAAACAATGCCGTACTTAAATAGCGCTCTGCAGTGTCACAAAGAATAGTTACTAAGGTTTTCCCTTGAAACTCTTTTCTTGAAGCCACCTGCATAGTTGCCCATACATTTGCACCGGCTGAAATTCCCACAAGCAAACCCTCTTCACGAGCTAACATTTTTGCTGTTTTTATAGCATTTTCATTGCTAACTTTTATCACCTCACCATACACTGTCGTATCTAAAATATCCGGAATAAAACCGGCACCTATTCCCTGAATCATATGAGCTCCGGGAGCTTCGCCGGAGAGAATGGCGGAAGCCTCAGGTTCTACTGCAAATATAGCTATATGCGAAATCTCTTCTTTTAAAACCTTTGAAGTTCCGGTAAGTGTTCCGCCTGTTCCGACGGCTGCTACAAAAGCATCAATATTTTTTTCCGTATCTCGAAGTATCTCCACTGCGGTTGTGAGCATGTGTATTTCTGGGTTTGATTTGTTTTGAAACTGTTGCAATATGATGCTATTTGGAGTGTTTTTTTGAAGTTCTATTGCTTCGTTTATAGCACCGCTCATCCCTTTTGCAGCAGGAGTTAAAACTAGCTGGGCACCGAGAGCTTTGAGTAGATTACGCCTTTCAATACTCATTGACTCCGGCATTATTAAAATAAGCTTGAGGTTTTGCGCTGCGCAGTTCGCAGCTAGTGCGATTCCCGTATTCCCGCTTGTCGGCTCAATAATAGTAGTCTGTGAAGTGATTTCTCCGGCTTCCATTGCTCGTCGAATCATATTGAAACCGATTCTGTCTTTAACAGAACTAGTAGGATTCATAAATTCACATTTTCCAAGAATAGTTGCACCGCAGAGCGCCGATGCCTTATTTAATCGAATAAGCGGGGTATTGCCGATAAGTTCTGTAATATTTTGTGCTATTTTCATCATAACTCCTCATTTTCAGAACTGATTTTACATTTAAAATTTATAGACTCTACTTAATTGATACAAGTTGATTATTAAAAAAGGATTTTGAAGGATTATTAAATGGTGCGACCGGGGAGATTTGAACTCCCACACCCGTAGGGCGCTACCACCTCAAGGTAGTGTGTCTACCGTTCCACCACGGTCGCATTAAGAGGTTAGAATGCCAAAAGGCATTCTATAAGGTTTTTAGGTTTATTAACCTAAATAAGGATTTGCGTAAAGTGCTATAAGAGCAATTACAAGCGCATAAATAACTTGTGCTTCGATCATCGCAAGAGCGATAAACATCGTAGTCATAAGTTTAGCACCTAAGCCTGGGTTTCTAGCAGTTCCAGCGATAGTTGCAGCAGCAGTATGACCCATACCGATTGCTCCACCTAATGCAGCAAGACCAAGACCAAGACCAGCAGCGATCATTGAGTAAGCCTTAAGAGTTTGGTTAGCAACCTCACCGTCGTTTGCGAATGCAGCAGCAGCGAAAGCTACCATTAAGAAAAGAATTTTTTTCATAGTGTCTCCATCATATTTTATACAAATATTGTTCGGCTAGCGTAACTACTCTTGCGAATAGCAATAGATACATAAATGCAACTATTTCCCTACTAAAAATTTGATTCGTGATTGTATTCAAATTGTAATAAATTTTAGTTTAAATAGGAATATTTTACAGATAAAATATTCCACATGCCAAGAAAAATACTTTTATGCTCTTCCTAAAGAAATTTTATTTCCTTTGAACTCCAGTATCTCAACCTCAATCTCTTCACCTTCACGCAGAACATCAGATACTTTTTCTACTCTTTGATCAGATACTTTTGATATATGTAAAAGCCCGTCAGTACCATCAGGAAGTTCTATAAATGCTCCAAAATCTACTATTTTCTTCACTATTCCTTTACATTTATCACCGACTTTGTATTCTACTTTTTCTATTTTAGGAGCATTAATAATTCCTTCAATGTGTTTTCTCGCACCGGATACTCCCGTTTTGCTTTTACCTGTAACTTTTACTTTTCCGTCTTTTTTATCTATATCAATTGCTACTTCAAATTTTTCTATAATTTCGCGGATAGTCTTCCCTGCCTGACCGATAATCTCACCTATAAAACTTGGGTTAATATGAAAAAAGTCCGTGCTTGGTAAAATACCGTCATTAAACACTATCTCTTTTTCAGCTTCAATCATGATATCTATTATATGACTTCTTCCCTCTTTTGCCTGATAAAGCGCTTCTTTGAGAATATCTAAACTCACTCCTCCGAGTTTTATGTCCATTTGCATCGCAGTAATACCCTCTTTGGATCCTGTGACTTTAAAATCCATATCTCCATCATGGTCCTCAAGCCCCATAATATCTGAGAGAATTGCATATTTTCCGTTTTCAGAAACCATACCCATTGCTATCCCCGCAACAATATCACTGGTATATATATCTGCTGCCTTCATTGCCATATAGCCACCACAAACTGTAGCCATAGAGGAAGACCCGTTGGATTCAAGAATTTCAGAAACCAGTCGAACAGTTTGTCCATCCAAATCTACTATTGGCTCTAAGGCTCTTTTTGCTAAATTCCCATGTCCTAGTTCTCTTCTTTTTGTTCCCGTTATAGGTGATGCTTCGCCTACGCTAAAACCCGGAAAGTTGTAATGAACCATAAAATTTTCATTTTGCGTTCCCGTATCTGTGAGATTTTCAAACATTTGTGCATCTTTAGGTCCCCCCATTGTTAAAACAACAAGTGCCTGTGTCTGACCACGTGTGAATAAGCACGAAGCATGTGCTCTTGGCAAAACGTTTGTACATATTGAAATCGGTCTTATCTCATTGAGAGCTCTTCCGTCCGCACGCACTCTTTGTTCTAAAATTTGTGAGCGCACTTGCTCTCTTTTTACTTTTTCAATAGCATCTTTGAGTTCAAGTTCATCCCAATTTTCTACTACTGTAAGTATCTTTTTTCTAAGTTGTCTCAAAGCAGTTGAGCGCTCCGATTTTGCCATATTACACATAGCAGATTTAATCGCATCCATATAATTTTCTTTTACATAAGTGACCATTTCATCATTAATTGCATGTGCTTTATATTCTATAGCAGTTGTCTCTTTTTTATGTGAAGAGAAAACAATTTCATATTTTGAGTTAGAAGCAAAAAGAAATTCTTCTGTTTTTTCGAGAACTTCAATTAACTCTTCCTCTCCCATTACATTTGAAATATGGGTGGTATACACTCCCGTACTTAATACAGGATCCAACATTGGATCCATATACACATCATTTATTTCTACTTTTTCACCGCCGATTGAACGCATCTCTATCATTAAGAGATCATCTTTAGTACCTGAAATATATAAATCTAAGGTGGAATTATTCAATTCCGTAAGCGTAGGATTTAAAATCAATTGTCCGTCAATTTTTGCTGCACGAACCGCAGATACTGTCGTATTAATATCTATATCAGAAGTGTAAAGCGCTGCTGAAGCAGCATTAAGTGCAAGAACTTGTAAATCTGATTCGCTGTCTGCACTGAGAACTAAAATAGTAATTTGTGTCGGATATCCAAAACCTTTAGAAAAAAGTGGACGAAGAGAGCGATCCACTATACGTGACGTTAAAGTCTCAAAATCACTTGGCTTTGTTTCACGTTTAAAAAATCCGCCGGGAATTTTTCCTGCTGCATAGGATTTTTCAATGTACTGCACGGTAAGAGGCAAAAAGTCATCTTTTACTATTTCAGTTTCATCTATAACTACCGTAGCCAAAATCACCGTATCACCTGATTTTAGCCATGCCGCTCCATTTGCCTGCTTTGCTACTTCCCCAAATGAATACTCTTCTATTTTATTTTTTAACTCTACTTTTACATCATACTTCAATTTTTGCTCCTAATATTTTTTCTATTTTTTCTTCGCTAACTTCATCTAAATTTTCATAATACAGTGTTGTCTCAACAAAATCGTCAATAGCGTGAAGATAATAAACATCATCTGCGAACGGCTCCAATAATTCCAACACATCCGTTGGAAGGACCGGAACCGCTATATAAACCGCTTTAGGTTTCTGCGCTAAAACCGTCTTCAGTGCAGTCATAAACTTTGAGCCTGTTTCACTTCCTTCATCTATAAGCAATACAATTTCATCCTCCATGGACGGGAAGTGCCTGCCTTTTCTATATTTATACATATAACTTAAAATTTTTTCTTCATGCTTTCTTCTAGCTTCTCCATAAATATAATCATATTTTATGTCAAAAGCATGTACGAGTTTTTCATTCATCACTATTTCTTCATTTTCACTCACCCTAGCTACTTCACATTGACTATTATTAGGAGCTAAGATAGCTGCTGAAAATAAAAAATCCACTTTGTTGAGTAGTTTTCCTTTAATGAGAGCTGCCATTTCAAGTCCCCCTTTAGATACCGCAATAATTTTCCACGCCTCATCTTTGAGCTTTTGCATGGGTATAACATCACACAATTTTTTTGCGGCATCTTCACGGTTTTTTAAAATATTTTTATATTTTTTTATCAATGTCATGATCCTTTTAGCGTATCGGGCAATCTTGTGGCAAAATCAGAAGCACCGCCGCCGGAAGTCATAAGCGGTCTTAATACTATGTTTATATACACATACCTGTCCAATACCGATTCTGCACTATTTTTCGTGAGTATCGGTCTGTTGTTTTCAACATATCTCAAGCCGAAGTCCCAGCATCTTTTTTTATATAAAAAACCCACTTCCGTACTCTTTTTCAAGCTTGTTTCCAAGTCATAATCATATCGCATATGATAACTATAATGCTCATTGTAAGTATATCGAGCGCTTGATGTAATATAGCTTGTATAGGGCGAATAGTTTTCACTGGCTAGTAAATATGTATTTTTATAAAGATGGGCAAATGCAAGATTAAAACCTCCGCCGGTATAAGAAACTTGATTGAATACTTTGGAAAAAGAGTTCGCATCATAATTGAAAAACATATTATTATAATAGTCGATAGTGCTTGTTATTTGATAGTCAAGTTCATTTTCAAGTTCACCCACTTGGCTTTGTTTACTTTCATTCGAAATTGCCTGTGCAACTCTGTGATAAACAATTTGCTTTCCCGATGTATCAAATAAATATTGCGAAAAATCTACTGCTGTTGCTTCATCTATTTTTACAATATTATAAAATTCACACTGTGAACTGTTTTCATTCTCAGGTTTTGAGCAAAAATCTTTATTATCCATATAATAACCATTTTCAGCCTCTGAACCGCCGGTAGTATATGTCAGTCCAAAACCCACAACATGCGTTAGGTTTTCATAGGCTCGTGTCAACTGCGTGGATGCAGAGAGTATATTATAATTATTTGCAAAATATCCATTATTATAATCCACCCCCGCAATAGGAGTAATTTCATTACCCCTAAAATTAGAGTGCTGTGCATACAAATAATTTGTATAAGAGAGATTCAAATATTCGTCAAACAAGGAAGTTTGCAAACTCACCGGTATATTCATATTTGTCTGAACCACTTTTTTATTAATATCTCTTTGAATATTCGTGCTTTGTATGTCAAAACTATACAAAAGATGGTTTTGCAGTAAAGTATCCAAATAGCTGTGATAATGCAGAGTAGGCAACTTTTGAAGCGTGTTTTCATTACTTTGCTTTGTTAAATCTTGATAGTATTTAAAATATGCTCCCATGTAGTAATCATCTGTATTATAAAAAACGTTAGCGCGTGAGAGCACTTGTGTTGCAGTGGCATTTTGTGTAGTGTCGTTTGTTGAAAGATTGATGTAGTCCACGTCATTCATATGATTCGTATTGAGATAGACCCCGGATTGCCCCTGTAAATCTGCACTGAGCCACTGATTCATAAAATCACTGTTAGCATACTTGAAATTGAGTCCATAGTGAGAACTATTTGCAAGATTTTCATCTATAAAATAAGAATCTTTCTCTTTAAAATACCCGGTGGTTACCTCGCCTTTAGATATGGCACTATCTACAAATCTAAACGTTGAATATCCTCCGTATCCGCGATTTGTTCTCACTTGAGGCTTTAACTCTAAATCCCACCAATTTTGCTCGGCAATGTATAAAGGCTGCTCATAAAAAAAACCTTCCTTATCTGAGATACCAATCGCAGGCGTTAAAAGACCGGTTCTGCGAGTAGTGTCGAGAGAGTAACCGAAATACGGGGTGTATACAACAGGAATATCATAAATGTAAACTCTTGCATTGTAAAGATTCATCCATTTAGAGTCTGTATCGTATCGAGAGGAGGTAAATTCAATTTTCCAAAGCGGATTGTTAGGATTACATCCGCTCATCATTCCCGAATTAATATCAATATCCTTGTCTTTTGCAAAGCCGTCTTCACCGCTCAGCCAAACTCCAGAAGTTTTTTCCAGCATAAAGAAGGGTTTAAATGCTTTATCCTTATTGATGATATTTAATTTTGCATATTTTCCTAAAAACTTATAATCTTTGCCTTGTGCGGCACGGACATTACCAAAAAGTTCCAAATCGCCCGTTTGTCTATTGTAAAGAGCATTGTTTGCACTTAAAAAATAATCTTTATATACCATCGTCACGTTGTCATAAGCACGTACTAGGTTGCCCTCGGACTCCATATTGCCTGCGTATATCTCAACCTTGTCGCCTGCATATAACAAAGAGCTCAGAAATACAAAAAAGACAAAAAGTTTAAACATTTACAACAAGAGTTCTCGCGGTTTTATCGTGCCAAGTTTGACGTGCGGGATCAAACATTCCCCATAAAAATCCAAGATACAAAAGCATCTCGCTGATAATTCTAAAGATTGCGCGATTTAAGGCGCTCACAATACTAGGGTTTTGGAGAGTTTTTATCTCTATCACGCGAATTTTCATAGCAATCTTACCCAATGTTGCACCGTATTGCATAGTAAAAAATGTTTGATAAACTATTTTTATCGTCATATACTCAAAAACAAAAGTGTTTGTCAGGTTGATCATCTCTTCCATGGTTTGGGCTGTTGCAAAAGAGTCCCAAAGAGCAATCACAAGTAATACGGACAAAAGCATCTCATCTATAAAAAAAGCAGATGCCCTTTTTTTAATATCAGCTAAAGTTATATTTTCTCTATGGAGAATATTTTCTATCTCTTCATTCATTGATTTTAAATCCTACTTATTGTAAAGCTTGATAAGCGATATCTGTTCTTAATTTTTTACCGGCAAAATGCACCTGCCCGCATCGTAAATATGCTCTATCTCTTGCTTGTTTAATACTTTCTCCAAGCCCGACACAAACCAAGACTCTTCCGCCATCGGCATATAATTTACCCTCTTCCATGCTTACGCCGGCATAAGAAATATGAGTATATTGCTCAATCTCGTCATGATGAATCTCATCTATTATTATTTCTGCCGGAGTGGAACTTTTGTATGGATAATTTTCACTTGCCATCACAACACCGACTGCATATTGGGAAGAAAATTCTACCTTTATCTCTGCTAATCGGTTTGTGGCAGCTTTATAAAACATATCGCTCACGCTTGAGGTCATTAACGGCATCAGTATCTCACATTCGGGATCGCCAAAACGGACATTAAACTCCAAGGTAATCGGCTCACCTTTTACAACCATGACACCGATAAAAAGGACACCTTCAAAAGGGGCATTTTCTTTTTTCATTCCATCAAGTGTAGGACGGATAATTCTCTCTCTTACTTTTTGATACAATGCTTCATCTACAAGAGGCGTAGGAGCGTAAGCGCCCATCCCCCCGGTATTTGGACCCATATCATTATCTAAGAGTCTTTTATGGTCTTGAGCGGCCGGAAGAAGGATATAATCTTCCCCGTCACAAACAGCAAACATAGAAAGTTCATATCCATCCAAAAACTCTTCCACGATTACTTTAAGCCCTGCATCGCCAAAACTTTTACCGCTGAGCATCTCTGAGATTGCAATTTTTGCTTCATCATGGCTTTGGGCAATAATCACCCCTTTACCGCCGCAAAGCCCATCTGCTTTAACCACAATAGGAGCTGTGAGCGTATTGGTAAATTTAAAAGCATCTTCAATAGAGGCCGTTTCTATATACCTTGCAGTAGGAATATTATATTTTGCCAAAAAATTTTTCATATAAACTTTGGAACCCTCAAGTTGCGCAGCCTGTTTACTTGGTCCAAAAATAGCGAGATTCTTCGCCTTGAAAATATCGACAACACCATCCACAAGAGGTCCCTCAGGACCTACAATCGTAAGTTGAATCCCGTTTTCTTTTGCAAAATCTGCAAGTAAATGATAATCTTTAATATTTAGATTCGTACCCAAAGAGTTCGTTGCCCCGTTTCCGGGCATAAAAAAAAGTTCATGTTCAACTTTTTCATTTAAAATTGCTCTTGCAATCGAATACTCTCTGCCGCCGTTACCTAGAATTAAAATTTTCATTCACATCTCCATATAATTTAAAACATCTTTTTAGATTACCGAAATAAGTTAAAGAGATGTTTTTGCCTTAGCCCGAGTAGCCGTTTCGCAATTAGCTTTGGTTCTCAAAGCCGAATTGTGGCGAAGCGAAGAATTTATACCGGCGGCAGTCTCATCGGCAGAGTTAACATACCTCAAGCGAGAGCACCGACACACTAAAAACTTACGAGTTCACCGATAGAAAATGTAGAACCCTCATATTTGCGTAGATCGAACTACCTAGACTAAGAGTATTATTATACAAAAAGGATACTTGATTTTTCTTTTCCATCTCTTGGCATGTGGAATTTAT
>DZBD01000015.1:11293-26755 GCA_022729795.1 Sulfuricurvum sp.
TTATTAAAACGTCATCCCTAGATTGATAAAAACATGATGTTTGTCTTGTAAAAAATCTGCATCATTATAGATGTATTCTATATTCAAAGGGAGTGTAAAGGAGTTTAAAAAAACACTTGAAAAACTTACTCCTAAGGTGCTTTCATTCGCCCTAAATTTTATACTCTCAAAATTCTCAATTCTGTATTGTCGATATTTTGCATACAAAGATTCCCTCTGCAGCGAGAGAGGAAATGTAAACCAATAGCTCGAATAATTCAGCACTTTTGCTACATTTATCTCCCCGTAACCGGCTTTTTTCAGATAATAAGAACCCTGCAAGCTTGGCATGTGGATTGTACTTGGGTCTTTGTCTAAAAAATACGAGTTGTTCGTAAATTTGACACCCCGTTGCTCCAAAGAAGCATCCAAAGAACTTATTTCACTATTTGTAGCAGAATACTTTGCATCTAAACCTGCATATATTTCATAAGCAAAATCGTGCTTCAAGCTGTATTGCGCTCCATAGAGCCCATCTGTTCTCTCTTTTACGCCGTAAAGAATAAGCATATTAAGATAATTCGGATACATACTTTTACCGTAAATTTCTTCCTCTGCAAATGTAAGTGTCCCGCTCAAAGGTTCTCTTTTTTTGGTGTCATAATCCTGATAATAATCACCGCCTAAACTCACAGAATAATAACCTGCCTGATAGAGTGGCAAATTTGTACTCACAATCACACCCTTATCTCGAACATTTTCCCTAGCATTGTCTGAGAGCACTTTGTACCCAGTCACGGAGTACTGAAGTAGATATTGGGCATTGGAGTAAGAAACACCTCCAAGAGTTATTTCTGAGGCATCTTTGCTCACAAAAACCGTTGCTGCATTTTGAGAAAGAGGGTCTCCGAATTTTATATCTAAAGAACCTGTACTGCTCGCTCCTCCAAAGGACGCAGTCAAGTCGCTGCCGCTGTAGTGCATATCTAAAAGTGCGTAATAGGAGTCGGATAAATCTACCGAGGCATAAGATTGCTGTGTTTTATTATCCTCTGAATCTTTTTTATAATAGGGCATATCTTCAAAAAAAAGCTTCGTCTCAAAGGGAGTTTGTTCCAAAGATTGGAGTTTGGTTTTGAGATAATAATACTCTTTGTCGTCAATAGCCGCAAGTAAAACTTCTTCGTCATTGACAAGCCTTGCCTCGATAATATTATCTGCACTACTTACTCTCGTAACGCTCCCTTCGTGGAACCTATACAAGCTTGAGCCATACTCTGAATTGGCTACAAAATAGATATTCCCCTTGGAATCCACGTCGCTCACAATACCGTAGTATCCTTGAAATGAATACAACGGAGTTTTGTTTTTGTAAAGTGTTCTTGTTTTATTTTTTTGTACAAAGTAGTAAAGATTGTCTTCTTTGTCAATAATAACAGAGGAGTTTACCTGCGCATAAAATGTATCTCCTACATAAAGCTGAGGCTGGGAAAAGGAGCTCTTAACATCAAAATACACTTCACTTGCATTATGCAAATACCCCTGAATCACTTTCGATTCACTCCCCTTTTTGATAAAGGCTTGATTGTCAAAAAGTCCTTGGTAAATTCTAGTCGGAGAAACATTCATGCTTCCCTGCGTATAATATTGTCCATCGACTTTCAAAACCTTTCCGCCAAGAAAACTGTCTCTTTGTTTGGCAATATTTGAACTGTTTTTTTCCATCACGATAAGCTCAGGCGCACGCGCTCCGCTCTCGTATGTCAGAAAAAATATTTCATTTTCATTGTTGCCTAATGACTCAAAAAATTGAGATACTGCAACTTTTTTCCCCTCTGCAAGTACGACGTTTTTTGCAGTTTGTGCATACTCTTTTGAAAATGATTCAAGAGAGGTTTCAAAATCAACTCCTACCGCCTTATACATACTTTCATTAGTAAATTCCGGCCACCAAAAATCGTATGAATGGTATTTAAAATAGCTATTAACATTTTCAAGCCCGTAGTTTTGCGCCATATAAAGATTGTAATATCCACCTTGAATATAGGAGATATCCCCATAAGGAAATGCCAGTTTTGTGTTGTAAACTTCACCTGCTTTGAGATTTCCTGCTTTTGCTTGAAGCAGGGTTTGTACATAAAACCTACCGCTGTAAAGTCTCCCTCCGTTTCCATGCCACGACTCGTTCAATACGGCATTTCCCTCAAGCATAAAAGAGTTTTCCATCACATTTGGCACAATAAAATAGGCTAAAGGGAGAACAAAAGTTCCGTTTCCAAATATACTGTGCAGTTCTCGTGATGCACCGTGTGCTTTGATATTCATCTGATAGTTGTGAGCCGTTTCATGATAAAGCAAGGTGTCCAGCCATGAAGTACAAGCAAAATAATCCACCATCTGCGTGCCGCCGATATAATTTATTTGCCTATTGTTGGGCCACTGCGTAGAAAAGCCGTTTGCTATTTGGTTGTAATCTGATATGAGTCCCACATAAAGCGTCTCGTCTAGTTTCCAGTCGTACAATTTTGCGTACTCTTTGTGAAGCGCATCTTCTACCCCTGCCGTATATTTGGCAAAAGGGAGGTTCTCTTTGGTATAGATAATTTCTACATTATTTTCATGATGTTTAAAATATTCTTTATCATTGGGAACAACGGCTGTTCCTATCATGAGAGTAGAGGGGGTGATTTGCCCCCCATACAAAAGTCCGGCACTTACAAGCAGCAAAAAAACAATCTTTTTAAACTTCATACAATCCCTTTTTATGAATATCTTGAGCCGTTTCTATGCAGCTCTCGATAGTCGTTTCTTTAGATACGAAACATTCTATCCCTTTTGGTAAGGCTTTTGCGGTAGTGGTGCCTATTACGACCACTTTGTTCTCGGCACTGAGGTTATGCGACTGCAAAAAGCACTCTACGCTTGAGGGGGAGGTAAAAATCAAAATAGCCTCTTTTTCCACTTTAACATCTCGAATCTCCTCAGAACATCCGCTCTCATACACGACAGCTTCCTCAATTTGGCACCCCTCTTTTTGGCATGTGGATACAAAATCGGATGCCACAATTTTGGCTCTGAGATAAAGCCATCTCTTGGCATGTGGAAATTGTTTTATGAGATTTGCCAAATTATCCCCATAACCATTTCCACATGCCAAGACTTTGCCTCCTAGCGCTTCGTATGCCTGAGCACTTTTTTTTGAGACACAAAGAGCCGGCATGTGGATATATTGTTTTTTCTCATATTGTTTTAAAGCTTGGCTGGCTTGTTTGGACGTAATAATAAGATAATCATAGTGAGAAAAATCAATATAAGGCTTGAGAAATATAATAGACAAAGAGTTAATGTTTATGGCATGTGGATGGGAAGAAATTGAAAAAAGGTAAATTGGCTTTAGCATGTGGAAAATAGAGATAAAATCTCTACTCCCATTCAATCGTAGCAGGCGGCTTGGAAGAGATATCATACACGACACGGTTAATACCGTCTACCTCGTTGATAATCCTTCTGGAAATCCGTTCCAATAAATCGTGCGGAAGATGGGCAAAAGTTGCCGTCATCCCGTCTACGGCTTCTACAACACGCACGCAAACAGTGTTATCGTAGGTGCGGTTATCGCCCATAACGCCGACTGATTTGACATTGAGTAAAACAACGAATGCTTGCCAAGTTTTTGCATAATATCCGCTGGCCTTGAGCTCATCGAGTAAAATCACGTCTGCTTCACGTAAAAGATTTAAATCCGCTTCATTCACGTCACCCATAATTCTAATTGCCAAACCCGGTCCAGGAAAAGGATGACGGTTTATCATGCTTGCAGGGAGTCCAAGCTCAAGTCCGATTTTGCGTACTTCGTCTTTAAACAGTTCACGCAAAGGCTCGATAAGTTCAAAATCCATCCAATCAGGCAAACCGCCTACATTATGGTGTGATTTGATAACCTCGGAGGGACCGTTTACGGAGATAGACTCAATAACGTCAGGATATAATGTACCTTGTGCCAAAAATTTGATACCGTTATGTTTCTTCGCCTCATTTTCAAACTCTTCAATAAAAGTGTGCCCGATGATTTTACGTTTTGTCTCCGGATCACTCACACCAGCTAGTTTACCCAAAAAGTTGGCTCTTGCATCAATCGTAATAAGAGGCACTTTGAGGTTCACCTTAAAAACCTCTTCCACCTGCTCTCTCTCCCCTTTGCGAAGGAGACCGTTGTCTACAAACACCGGAATCAGTTGCTCGCCTATCGCCTCATAAAGCATCGCAGCAACCACAGAACTATCTACGCCGCCGCTAAGTCCGCAAAGAACTTTTGCATCTCCCACTTGTGCACGGATTTTAGCGATTTGTTCTTTGAGAAAGTGTTCCATTTTCCATTTTTCGGTTACTCCGCAAATCTTTTTTGCAAAGTTACGAAGCATCAAATATCCCTCTTCAGAATGCTGAACCTCAGGATGATACTGCATTGCATAAATGCGCTTCTCTTCGTTTGCAATCGCTGCATAGGGAGAATTGGCTGAAGTTGCAATTGGATAAAATCCCTCAGGAAGCACATCAACTTTATCGCTGTGGCTCATCCAAACTACACGACCCTCATCACAATTATCCAAAAGCGGGGAACATATACCGTTTACATTTTTGATCTCAAGTTCTGCTTTTCCGTATTCGTGGTGGTTTGAGCGAACAACACTTCCGCCAAAATCGACAGCAATTCTTTGCATTCCGTAGCAAATACCCAAAACAGGGATACCTAATTTGTAAATGCCCAAATCAGCTTCATAAGCATCTTTGTTATACACAGAAGAAGGACCGCCGCTAAGAATAATACCTTTTGGATTTTTTGCTCGGATATCTTTGACTTTAGTGTGATAAGGAAGAATTTCACAATAAATTTTATCTTCACGAAGACGACGCGCAATCAGCTGCGTATATTGAGACCCGAAATCGAGTACGATGATACTGACATTTGTCATAAGTAGATGCCTTTTATAAGAATATTTTTAGTAAGTGCCGTATGGGCTTTAAGAAGAAGATTGTACCCCTTCATTTTATGAAAGGATACAATAAAGTAAATTAAGATTGAATTTAATACAGACCTAAAACTTCAAACTGAGCGTACCAAATGAGGATAGATACGATGTATCCTACCAAAATTGTCCAAGCAAATTTCATATGAGAACCAAAAGTATAAATCCCTTTGAGTTTGCCCATAACACCGACACCCGCGGCAGAACCAAAACTAATGAGTGAGCCGCCTATACCCGCAGTCATCGTAACCAACATCCATTGATCAACTCCCATATCGGGATTGGCTTTTAATATAGCACTCATAACAGGGACATTATCTACAATCGCAGAGAGAAATCCCACGCCTATATTTGCCCATGTCGGTCCAAGAATATCAGGATGATAAACCAATGCAGCCAAACCTAGCCAACCTACAAAATATAAAGCTCCAACAGCTGCCAATATACCGAAGAAAAAGAGAAGGGTATTATTTTCTATCTTACTCATAGACTCAAAAATATTGAGTTTAGAATTGTATTTTTTCTTTAGTCTGTACTGGAAAAGTTTCAGTACGGCAAGACCGAACATCATACCCCACATAGCCGGCATGTGCAACACTTGGTGAGCAATTACGGCAGAAACTATTGTGAACAGTCCAAGAAAAACAACCATTATGCCACCTTGCATAATCAGCGGCTCTTTTTCTGTTGCAACATCAAACTTTGGATGTGTTTGAGGTACAAATCTGCTCAGTAAATATGCTGTTACCAAATATCCGATAACTGCTGAGGGAAACAGATAAATAAAGTCGACAAATTCACCTTTACCCGCCGTCCATGCCATCAGAGTCGTAATATCTCCAAAAGGACTCCAAGCACCGCCGGCATTTGCTGCAACAACAATGTTTATAGCACCGGGAACCAAAAATCTTTTATTTTCACGCTCTATTGTAATCAAAACAGTAGAGAGTATCAATGCTGTTGTTAGGTTATCCGCAATCGGAGAGATAAAAAACGCCAAAAGTCCAGTGAACCAAAAAAGTTTTCTGTAATTGTAGCCTTTTGAGATTAGGTTGTATTTTAGTTTCTCGAATACATTCATATGAATCAATGTCTCGATATAGGTCATCGCCACAAATAAGAAAAAGAAAATCTCGGCTATCTCTAAAATTAGGTGCTCAACTTCAGTGTTGACCAACTCCATATTCAAACCATGCCAAGCATAATATCCTGCGATAAGTATAAACATAAACGTACCGGCAAAAAGTGCAGGTTTTGCCTTGTCTATATGATACTTCTCTTCCGTAGCAACAAAATAATACGCTACAACAAAAATTGCAAGGGAGAGTAAACCTACCCATGTGTACGTTAAATCCGGAATTGCTTCAGTGGGCATCACGGAATTTGCATATGTCAAACTAATACTTAGCATCAGCATTGTCAATAATTTTATCATTATTGTCCTTTTTTATAAAATGTACTCCGATTGATTCATCTCTAGCAAGCGCTGAGAGAACAATCTCTTTGGCAGTCAGTAAACGAAATCGCAATAGTTTACCTATTTTTTCTTTTAAAAGAGCATTAATTTGCTCCAATGCCCTGTTTAAACCTTTTTTTGTTCGTACTATTGAAACATCTTCCCACATAATTTTACGTAGCAAATTTTTCTTTGCTTTATCCTCTTTTTCGCTCATCACCTCATCGCTCACACTAAACTCTACATTTTTCTTGGCATGTGGATTTTTGAGAATATCATCCACTGCCCTTTGTGCAAACACCAAACCCTCAAGCAATGAATTCGAAGCCAAACGATTTGCTCCATGGACACCTGTGGAAGCCACTTCACCGATTGCATATAAAGATTTGACACTCGGTACTCTGCCGTTTAAGTCACTTTTAATCCCACCGATTGCGTAATGAAAGGCGGGAGAAATCGGCACCCTTTGCCTTGGGACATCAAATCCTAAAAGCTGTAAATTTTTATAAATATTGGGAAATCTTTTTGTAAAGTACACATGCTCAAAATTATGAAATGCAAGATACACTTTACTTCCTGTTTTTTTGGAATAATCATAAATAGCTTTACTCACTATATCTCGTGATGCGAGCTCTCCGCGGGGGTCATAATCAAATAAAAATCTTCTTCCCTCTTCATCTTCAACGGTAGCTCCCTCTCCGCGCAAAGCTTCCGTGAGCAAAAGTTTTTGGGCATTGTTACTATCTACATATACCGTAGGATGAAACTGCATCATCTCCATATGCTCCAAAGGGATCTCTTTCATAATACAAAGTCCCTGCATATCGGCACTGATACACGGTGCATTTGTGTGATACTCAAAGAGCGAGCCTACACCTCCGCTTGCAATAATGACATCGTCCGCATAAATGTTTCTAGATTCTCGATGATCCAAAACCGTAACTCCGTAACATTCCCCGTCTTGAATTAGCAAATCTACAACTCTGGCATCACTCAGCATAGGATGGGGATTGTGTTCAAGCAAAAAATAATGCAAATAACGTCCCGTAGCATCTCCTCCTGCATGAATAATCCGTTCCGTGGAGTGTGCCGCTTCTTTTGTGTAAAGAAGTTTTCCATCGGCAGAGGTATCAAACTCAAATCCGCGCGCGATCAAATCATCAATCACGATTCTTGAATTTTCACTCAAAACCTTCACGGCATTTTCGTCGCATAAACCTGCACCCGCTTCAATCGTATCTTTAATATGCAAGGGGATATCATCTTTATCTTTTGCAAGTGCAACTCCCCCTTGCGCATAAAAAGTATTGCATTTGAAAGTCTCTCTCTTGTTGATTATCAACACTTTTTTTTCTTTTGGAATCTTTAGCGCTGCATAAAGTCCGGCTACTCCTGCACCTATGATAATTACATCGTATCTCATTTTGTCTTCTCAATCGTTTGATTATTTTCTTGGACGGGTTTTTTGATAATAAACTCCACATTTTCATCACCGCTTGGTGCTTTATCCATATAATACGGTACTTTTTTATATCCGCATCCACTCAAACTTAACAAAAACATTGCTATAATTGCCGGATGAAAAATGCTAGTCAAATTATTAATTCTCTTCAAAATAAACCTCAATTTTCTAAACTCACTCAATACGGCTGTATCAAGAGGATAGAATCCATATTCGTCCCTGCCCTACAAAAGATGATAAAGTTCGCATACATTAAAAACGATACGCTTTTTTTCGTTCTCAGTCATCCCGGCGCCAAACAAGAATTTGATAATAATATACAACATATTAAAAGTGCTTTAAAGTTCCACATGCCAGATGAATGTAAGGAGACTTTGATTCATGACATTAAAGCATTTGTAACACATACTCCCCCTAAAACACTTACAATGCCTACGCTTCAAGTGGTTCGATATGCTGAGAGAGCCTCAGGTAATTTTGATATTTTAATAAAAGATGAAAAACTGAGTCGGCTCGTTAAAAGCATTCAAGATATTATTAAAGCAAAAAAATGAATCTTGAACAGACGATAAAAAATCTTCCCTCCTCTGCGGGTGTATATCAGTATTTCGATGCAGATGGAAAACTCCTCTACATAGGAAAAGCTAAAGACCTTTCCAAAAGAGTAAAAAGTTATTTTCATTTTACACCTATGTTAAGAGCAAACTCAAGCCTCTCAAGTCGAATAACAAAAATGATCAATCTTGCAGTCTCTTTGGAGTACATCGTAGTAAACTCTGAACATGACGCGCTGATTTTAGAAAACTCGCTCATCAAACAACTCGCTCCAAAATATAATATTTTGCTTCGCGATGACAAAACGTATCCCTATATTTATATTGACAATGCGCAAAAGTACCCAAGATTTGAAATCACGAGAAAAGTGATAAAAAGTAATAGCATCACCTATTTTGGACCTTATTCAGTCGGTGCACGTGATATTTTGGACTCTCTTTACGAAATTTGTAAACTTGTCCAAAAAAAAGGGTGTCTTAAGTCAAAAAAGTTATGTCTTTACTATCAGATAGAGCAGTGTCTTGGTCCATGTGAACTTGACATTCCACATGCCGTATACGAACAAGAGTTAACCCTCGCAAAAGAGCTTATTGAGAATAAGAAAGTACTTATCTCCAAACTCAAAGAGAAAATGGAATTTTATGCAGAAAATCTCCGCTTTGAAGAAGCAGGTCAAATAAGAGATAGGATACAAAGGATAGAAAAATCACAAATAAAAAGTGACATAGATTTTGCAAGTGACGAGGATTACGATATTTTTGTACTACAAAACAATGATTTAAGAGCTGTAGTGGTGCGTGTTTTTATGCGCAAAGGGAAAATTATCTCCTCCTCGCATGATTTTATACAACTCAATGAAGGCTACGATGAAGATGAACTGTATCTTCGAACGCTTCTAGAATTTTATGCCAATGAAAAACCTCCTATAATTGCACCGATTCTCATTATGAAAAAGTTTGAAGGCTTCGAAGCGATACAAGAGCATTTAAATACAATTTTTGAAAAAAAAGCACAGATTCTCGTTCCACATCGGGGCAACAAAAAAAATCTCATCGATTTGGCTTTGCTTAACGCTACAGAGCTCCTCAGAAAAGATGCAACAAAACCCATAGATACGATTCCTTATGAACTTCAAAAATTATTCTCTCTTAAAAGAGTTCCAAACAGAGTAGAAGTGTTTGATAATTCCCACATGGCAGGAGTTGCCACAGTCGGAGCAATGATAGTTTACAATAAAGGTGATTTTGAAAAATCTTCCTACAGAACCTATCACTTGGATGCAAAAGACGAATATGCCCAAATGAGAGAAACGCTCACAAGAAGAGTAGAAAGTTTTTCAAAAAATTCTCCACCGGATTTATGGATTATTGACGGAGGAGCAACACTTTTGAAACTTGCATCTGATATTTTGGAATCCAACGGCGTAAGTATAGACGTCATCGCTATTTCAAAAGAAAAAATTGATGCCAAATCTCATCGAGCCAAAGGAAAAGCCAATGATATTTTGCACACAAAAGAAGAAAGTTATAAACTGCCAAATAGCGATAAGCGGTTGCAATGGGTACAAAATCTCAGAGATGAGGCACACAGAAGTGCTATCACATTTCATAAAAAAACTAAACTTAAACTTGACAAAGAGAGCAAATTACTTACTCTTCACGGAATATCACCGGCAAAAATAAAAAAGCTTATTAGCCATTTCGGGACTTTTGAAGCATTAAAAAAACTCAGTATTGAGGAAATAAGTTCAATATTAAATGCAAATGATGCCAAAGTAATTAAAAATATTTACGACTAAGTTTTCTTTTCATTCTATTATGTTATATTTGTGCCAATTTTATAATACTATCACTTGATATAAGGGTTTTTGATGAATAAAGTAACACCTATAAATGAAGAGTATATTTACAATGGTAATGTAATCATTAGCCAAACAGATTTAAAGGGCATTATTACTTATGCAAACAGAAGCTTCTGCGAAGTTTCCGGATATAAGGCAAATGAGCTTTTAGGTCAGCCTCACAATATCATCAGGCACTCGGATATGCCAAAAGCAGCTTTTGCCAAAATGTGGAACAATATAGAAAACGGGCAGACATGGAACGGCTTAGTAAAAAACTTAAGAAAAGATGGATTATACTATTGGGTCGATACGGAGATTCTCCCTATTGTTGATAACGAAAAAAATGTTATCGGCTACATTGCTGCAAGAAAACCCGCTTCAAGAAAAGATATTCAAGAAAATGAAGAAATTTACAAAAAAATGCTTGAAGCAGAAAAGTAAGGAAGCGTAGCATGTTAATTTATAATTATAAAAAAGAATTTTTAGGAATTGATGAAAGTGATTTAAAAAATCTTGGTTTTTCTAACTTAGCACAACTAAGAACAGAAGCGGCAGATTTTGCAGATTTGTTTGTAAGAACTCCAGGGTATGTACATAACTTTAGACATGTTCATTGGATAGACTTTATTGAATGCGCAGATTCTAATGAAGATTCAAAAGTAATTATGCATGTGAAAAATAAAAATTACAAATGTACTTTGGGCTTAAGTACAGCTTACTTAGTTGATAATCCATCCTCTAAAGCTTATCTTGTGCAATTACAAAATATAAAAGAGCTCACAAAACAAGAAAGTGAGCAAATTGCCGCAGATTTACGAGAAAGACCGGCTCCAAAAACCGCTATCAGCGGTACTCCTATATTCAATACTCCTGAATTTAACGGTGATTTTGAGACAACCGACTTTGATATTGAGAAACCTCATTCCTATAAGCGCTTCAATGATTCTCCTCTAGTAGTAGATGAAATTGACACGACTAGCCATATTATCGAAGACGAATATGAAGAAACTTTTCTTCCGGCTACTCCTTTCATGGCAGAAACAACACAAGTATTCGATAAGTATGAGAAAGAGGATACTGTAGTAAAAGAGGAAGAAAATTTTAAATTAGACATCGATTTAGAAGAAGATGAGAAAGAGCCTCTGCCGCTTCAAAAAGTTCCTGAAGTTGCTTTAATTACTAAAGAAGAAGAAAAAGAAGAAGAAATAAGCGCTTATGTTTATGATCCGCATGTTGCATCAGATGAACTTGGACTTCCCGTAGATTTGATAGAGGAATTTATTCAAGACTTTATCAATCAAGCAAAAGAGTTCAAAGACGGTCTTTATCAATCACTTTCTCTTGGTGAAATGGATAATGTGAAAATACAATCACATAAGCTCAAAGGTGTTGCTGCCAATCTACGAATAGAAGATGCTTTTGAAACCTTGTCAATCATAAATACATCAAGCGATACTAATGAAATTCTTTCCAACCTCAATAGATTCTACAAAATTGTTTCCAAGCTCGCCGGAGAAAAGATAGAAACCCTCAACATATCTCCAATAATCAAAGAAGACGGTATTGTTGAAGATGATTTGCCATTAGAACTCAAAGATAATAATGATGATGATGATGAAGATTTGTATATGGATCAGCAAATAAATGATTCGGAAGTTCCTTTTAAAATTGAAATGCCTGAACTTGCCGATGATCTATTTTTAGATCAAACCGAAAAATTAAATCAAGACTTAGAAAAAGACCTAGAGCTTATAGATTTACAGGAATTTGATGAGGAAGATTTGAAATTCGAAGAATCAGAAGAGCTCCAAGAACTCAATCATAAAGAAGAAAAGATAGAGATAGAAATTGAAGAAGAAACCGAAGAAAAAATTGAAGAAGAAAAAAAACCTGTAGCTCATTTTCTCTATAATAAATATCATGCAGCAAGTGAAATAGGGATAGATTTAGAGAGCTTTGAAGAGCTTTTAAAAGATTATATTCATGACACCGAGCAACTAAGTAAAGCAATGCAAACTGCCATAGAGGCAGATGATTATAGTAGCTTAAAAAATTATACAATTCAAATCAAAGGGATGAGTGACAGCATGAAAGTTCATGAATTTACACCGGAACTTGAAACTCTCTTAGAAACAAAAGATGCTACTATCGCTAAAATTGCTCTTGATAAAATCAATACATTTATTTCATATATCAAAACTGAGGGGTCTAAAAAATGAAATTTGGATTAAAAAATAGATTAAGGTTAATCAGTCTCGTACCTATATTATTGTTATTTTCAGTAACAAGTTACTATGTTTACCAATCATATTCAAACTATCAACAAGCACAATTTCTTAAAAACAAGCTCTCAGAAAATCGATATCTCAATGCCCTAGTTGAAAATATTTCTCGAGAAAGAGGAATGACGGTGATGTATCTTGGAAACTCCTCCGAGAATACATTAAAATCACTTTTAGAACAAAGAAAAGTTGTTGATGAAAAAGCATCTCTTTATGTCAATCATGCAAAAAATAACAATGCTCTTCATGACCATACAAACGGTCAAGGCAATTGTCAAACATGTACAAATATAAAATCTACTACAGAATCCGTTTCTAAAATTAAAAAAATACGAACACTAGTAGATAATAATCAAACAAACTTTAAGGAAGTTTATAGCAATGTATACGGCAATGCTCAACACAAAGCTATTTTGCAATTAGAACAAATTACAAATAATCAGATGGATTTACGGATTAATGAACTTTCTTCTGCATATATCACAATGGCAAGAGCAAAAGAATTTACATCGGCAGAGCGTGACTTCATTACATACGCTATTTCCCGATCGACAGAACTTGAAGAAGAGGAATTCAATACTTGGATCTCTTTAATTGCCAAAGCCGACGCTATCAACTACAACACGATACAAGATAAAGAACTCGTTTCAAAATTAAATGCGCTCTTTCAAAGCGAGGACACCAAAGAGCTTTTTGATGATATCAATAATGAAAGAACAAGCATTATCTCCTCCGCAGGAAGCGGAAAATACGAAACAAGTTCCGGAATTTGGTTTACTATGCTTTCAGAAAAAGCAAATATTATTTCCGAAGCTGAAGATTTGCTTTTAAGTGCAATGGACACAAAAGCAGAAGAAATTAAAGCCGAAGCCTTGCAGTTTTTTATTCTCACACTTGCTATTTGGCTGATTTCCGTAATATTGGCTATCTTAGGATACTTGCTATCCAATGAGATTGCTACAAATATCTTAAATCTTGAAAACGTACTGAAAAGGGTCGCTGAAGATACAAATGCCGAAAATACGGTAATTGACCTTCATACTGCAGAGGGTACTTCTGAAGCTTATGCTTTACTCGAAAAAATCATTGAACAAACCAGACGGGATAAACAGTCTGCGCAAGACGCAAGTGAAGCAAAATCAATGTTCTTGGCAAACATGTCCCATGAAATAAGGACCCCTTTAAACGGTATCGTTGGATTTACCGAGCTTCTCAAAGACACGGGTCTCAAAGAAGAACAGTCTGAATTTGTAGAGATTATTGAAAAAAGTTCAGAAAATCTTCTTGAAATTATCAATAACATTCTTGACCTTTCAAAAATTGAAAGCAATAAACTTGAAATTGAAAATATTGCATTTAATCCAATAGAAGAATTTGAAAGTGCCGTAGATGTTTATGCGGTAAGAGCGAGCGAAAAACATATAGATCTCGGATGCTTCATTGATCCGGAACTTGAACAACCAATTAAAGGTGACCCTACAAAAATTAAAGAAGTAATTATTAACCTGCTCTCCAATGCCGTTAAATTTACTAGTAGTGCAGGTATGATTAATCTTGATATTAGGAAATTGAATTCCGGACAAGAGGGTATCACAAGGATTAGATTTGAAGTTCAAGATAGCGGAATCGGCGTAACAAGTGAACAGAAATCCAGAATATTTGAAGCATTTTCACAAGCCGATACTTCTATTACGCGTAAATATGGCGGAACAGGGCTTGGTCTTACAATTTCGAGTAGATTTATTGAACTCATGGGCGGTCAATTAGATTTACATAGTGAACCGGGGGAAGGAACAACATTCTTCTTTACAATAGATTTTGAAGAAGTTGAAACGCTTAACGAGAGTTCAAAAGGAAGTTTTTCCAATATCAATGCCTTAGTGTTGGAAAATGCACATAAAACAAAAAGACAAGAAACATATCTTAGAGAATATTTGGATTACTTTGGAGTAAGCTACACTACTTTTAGAGACATTAGTGAACTTGAGACACTCCAAAGACAAGTAAGCTATGATCTTGTAATCGTTGACTTTGACTATGCATCTGCTGCTTCGTTAGTTGAATACAGCAAATTGCAAGAAGAACTCATCTTGTTAACTAAGTCTTCTTTTATGAGAAAAATTGACTCTATGAAAATGAATATTTTCAAAACGATTTATGAACCGCTTAACATCTCAAAAATAAGACATATACTTGAAAATTATAATGCTGAAAACTTCAGCGCTCAAAAAGCTAAAAAAGTAAGTCGTAAAAAATTCAATGCCGATAAATCTAAATTTAATGCAAATGTTCTTGTTGTTGAAGATAATATTATTAATCAAAAACTCATTAAACGCACACTCGAAGATTTAGGACTTACGATAACAATTGCATCTAATGGACTTGAAGGGTTTCAAAAACGTAAAGATGGAAATTTTGACTTAATCTTTATGGATATTCAAATGCCTTTTTTAGACGGAGTTGAAGCAACGAAAGAGATTTTAGATTATGAGGAAGATTATAATCAGCCGCATATTCCTATTATTGCACTTACAGCCAATGCATTAAAAGGTGATAGAGAAAGATTTTTGTCGGCGGGACTCGACGAATACACTACAAAACCTCTTGTGCGTGCTGAAATAGTATCTTTACTGAGCCATTTTCTGGCTGATTATATTACCGAGTATAATCAGGTACCAAAAAGTGCCGATGAATTCAAAAATAAAGAAATAAAGAGTGAAAAGGAATCTCAAGTAGCAGCCTTAGCTTTACCTACGACCGAAGAAACTGTGCAAGAAATTCAAGAGGTAGTTCAAGAGGCAGAAGAAACCGTGGAAGAAATTGCTGAAGAAACCGTGGAAGAAATTGCTAAAGAAACC
>DZBD01000015.1:26855-29869 GCA_022729795.1 Sulfuricurvum sp.
AAGAAACCGTGGAAGAAATTGCTAAAGAAACCATTGAAGAAATTGTTGATGAAACCGTGGAAGAAATTCAAGAAGAAAAGTATAGCTATAAAGCAGATATCCTTCTTGCTAAAAAAAGTGCTTTTGAATCTAAACTTTATGTGCACCTTTTAAATGCTTTGGGATATACATATGAAGTAGCAAATAACTTAAAAGAGCTCCAAGATTTAACACAACAGTTTACATATAAGCTCGTTTTATTTGATAAAGAATTCGAAGGACTTGATTTAAAAGAGTTTTCTTCTAGCATTAAGCATGCGAATGCAGTAAAAAATTTAAGCACGTATTTAGTTCTCATAAATGATACCTCAATGCCTGAAAACAAAGATGATGCACTCTATGTTCACGAAATGCTTAAAAATTCTGTTAACAAAGACTTACTCAGACTTGTGTTTGAAAAATTTATTTAAGGGTAATGCAACATGTCAAAAGATAACTTAATAGTTTTAGCAGTAGATGACGATTTAATAAATTTAAAACTTTTAAAAGCTATGCTTATAAAAAGTGGAAAAGTACAAGAAGTAATTGAAGCAAGAAATGGTTCAGATGCTATTGGTCAACTCAAAACAAGAAATGATATCGACTTAATCCTTTTGGATATTATTATGCCTGTTATGGGTGGTATAGAAATGCTTAAGGTTGTTCGTGCAGATGATAATCTTCGACAGCTTCCAATTATTGTCCTTACAACAGATGAAACTAAAAAAAATGATGCCTTGGAATTTGGTGCCAATGGATTTTTAATGAAACCAATCCGCAATGATGACCTCATGAAAAAAATGGCTACTGTTATTGTGTAAGTAATAATTTATTTCTTGGCATGTGGAACTACTAGTAAGAAAAGCAAATTCATCTAAAGTGGTGATTTTGCTTGATACAAATTATTTACTATCAATGACACACTTCTCCTCATCGCTTAATAGGATAAAGCAGTCCCCTCCTAAGGGATAGCTCCAGGTTCGATTCCTGGTGGGGAGACCAACTCAATCTATTATACATTCCATCTGCTATTTAAAATACATTAATATTGCAACTATCTTCTTAGAACTACATAATAGGAACTATTCTTGCTTTAAATACATAAAATGCATTATCTACAGAGGAATCAAGAACAGATGAAAAAAATATGCTTGTTATTGATACTGTTGGTAATTGGCGCACATGCTACAACAAATATGTGGATTCGTACCGGTCAATCTTATGGCATTGATCCAAGGCTTCTATATGCTATTTCCAAAGTCGAGAGCAATCTTCATCCGCTTGTCGTATCTGTAAATTACAGAAAAATAAATAAAATTCAACGCGATAGACTTTATCTTATGCTAAAAAATAAAAAAATTCCTTTTCGTACCTATACAAAAGTAATTGCAATAGACAACCAAAATCTTCTTCAAGCCGAGGAAGTGATAGATTATTTGGATAATAATCATTATAAAAGCTTTGATATTGGTCTAATGCAAATAAACAATATTCATAAGAGTATACTCAAAGAGCACAAAATATCACTTCGCGAACTTTTAAATGAAAATACAAATCTCAATGTTGCTGCAGGAATTCTATGGACATGCTATAAAAAACATGGCTCCAGCTACAAAGCAATCAATGCATATAATGGTCGCTTGGTAGGAAACACTTATTATGCAAAAGTTTCGGCAGAATTACATAAACTCCTACTTCCACATGAAAATGTTTCAAAACGTCTTTTTTACGGTGCACTCTAATGTATCAACTAAAGTCTCTCTAGTATCCATTGATTAATTTCTTGTGAAGGCATAGGTCTGGCTATTACGTACCCTTGACCATAAATACATCCTAGTTCCAAAAGAGCACTGATATGTTGTTCATCTTCAATTCCCTCAGCAATAACCTCTTTATCAAAGGCATGTGCTAAACCCATAATTCCGGCAATTATTTTTGCATCCTCTGCATCTGTAAGCATATCTCGAACAAAACTTTGATCAATTTTTATAGTATGAATAGGAAGACGCTTTAAGTAACTCAATGATGAAAAGCCTGTTCCAAAATCATCCAGAGAAAATTTAATACCAAGTTTTGTACATTTTTCCATCACATCAATTACAAAATTGGTATCTTTTATTACGCTCGTTTCTAAAATTTCTATCTCAAGCAGTTTTGGATTGACAGTTGGATGCATATTTAAGAGTTTTTGAAGTTGAAAGACAAAATTATTTTGTTGAAAATGATTCGCCGTAATATTGACGCTTATAGGAAGATGTATTCCTAATGAAATAAATTTTTCAAGTTCTTTAAGAGCTGAGTTGATGACCCATTCTCCAACCAAGACACCTAATGCATGAAATTCAATTTCAGGAAGAAAAAAGGCAGGAGAAAGAAATCCTTTGGAAGGATGTTGCCATCTTATGAGCGCTTCCATGCCGATGGGCTTTCTTGTATGGAGGCTAATTTTTGGTTGATAGTACAAAAGGAATTCCTCTTTTTCCAAGGATGTTTTAATATCATGTAGAATTTGGTGGTGATTTCTGATAATTTGATCGCTTTGAGTATCAAAAATATGAAAACAATTTTTACCTGAAAGTTTAGCTTGATACATCGCTTGGTCCGCTTGACGAAGAAGTTGGTCTGCATCTATCTCATTTTCTTGAGGAAAAAATGTTACTCCTATACTTGCAGAGAGCTTAAATGTCAAATTGTTAATTACAACCGGATCTGATACAACCATCAAAAGTGATTGAAAAAGATTTGTCTTTTGTTCATATAAATTATCACGACTCATTACAGCTACAAATTCATCTCCACCTATCCTTGCAAGGGTATCCGCCACTCGAATCGAATTCTGCATACGCAAAGAGATTACTTTTAGTAGTTCATCCCCCATACTATGTCCATATGTATCATTTACTTCTTTAAAAGCATCAAGATCAATATAAGCTATAGCAACAGTCGTATCATTTCTTTTTGATTGTAACAAAGCTTGGCTAAGTCTGTCTGCTAGC
>DZBD01000106.1 GCA_022729795.1 Sulfuricurvum sp.
CGGAAATACGTAATGAATCTGACTCATTATATTTACTAGCAATAGGGTTACCGCTAATCGCAGTCAATTTAGCTATATTTGCCTTTGCCGTACTATTGTTATGTACAAACATATTACCTATGGCGTCCCAGGTATCTATGGATTTCCTTTTAATCATCCTTAAGATATCTTTCATTGCTTTACCTAGAGCCTCTCCAAGTCCACTTGCCCTATCCGATGTTACCGACATCATTAATATAGATTCTATATCATCAGATACCGTAGGTATAAACGAATCATCCAATAAAGTAATAGAATCTTTCAATAAGGCATTGGGGTAGATTTTACTATCAGGCATTATCTACCTCCCTAGTTGCTCTGATAATATATAAATCTGTCTTTCTCAATCTTTCAGTATAATTTTTTATTACCTTATCGAGACGATCTTTATCTGCGTCTGTGAGTGCTTTATTTCTCTCCGCTTCCAACTTGGCTAATTTAGCCGAATAAAGTGCACCCAAATGCATCTGTCGCTCCAGGTACCACATCTCTATCCGTATAAATAATTTACCAATAGCGTATATTGGATTATAATCAAAGTGTGAAGAAAGCCCATCAAAGAGTCTATCAGTTACCGTAAGGTGATTTTCTAACATCTCTCTAGACTTACCCAATAGTGGGTTACTAAGATCAAATAATTTATTTATCTTATCGTCCATATTACTTTTATTCATTTGATTAATTAACCCTATATATCCATAAGAGTGATTAGTAATTATCTTTAGGTGTTCTTGAGATATATTAGCATCATCCTTCGGTATCATGGAGTAGTAAATAGCCTCATAAGTAAATAGCACTATAAAAATAAGATTATCCACCATACTTATTATTTGCGCGTCTCTATATCCTAATTCCTTCTCGGTTAAGATATTACTCATAGCTTGTGGTTCGCTCTTAATAATATCAAGTATCCTAGATATAGAATCCACCGCCGTATCTAGAGACTTTAATAGATTCTTGTTTTTATCAATAAGATTATCTCCTTTTATACGGTTATATAAAAAGTAATAGTCTAAAGCTGTACCCTTAGGTCCGTCCTTATTGGTCTTACCATCTTCTATAAATGTACGCTCATGATACTCGAATGTTCTTACAATATCACTTCTCCATGACTTTACATTCTTATTATCATCCCTATAACCAACCACGATACTTTCACATATCGATATGATTTCTCGTTTTTCTGTAGCTTTTTTTCCTTCTGGAAAAAATACCTTATCTATTAATTGTCTTTTCTGCATAAAATCCCCCTTTAGAAAATACTTGAACCGGCTTTAGAAGCCCCCATCAAATCTTTCATAATGTCCGCTAAATCCTCGCCAGGTTTTTTCTTCTTAAGATCTTTTAGACGTATGGAAGCCATAAAGTCGTTATCTATTAATGCATAATCCATGTTATCCAGATCGGCATCAACTATATTCAGCATCATTTTATTACCACCTGTTAACACTTTATCCACGAATCTTCTGTCACCAGTTTTTGTAAACAACATACGCGCTAACAACTGAGCTTCAGTTTCGGTTATTGTTAAAGCTCCATAAAATCTAGCGAATCCAACGGCAGCCGTAGACGAATTACCATCTCTTACTAACTTAAGAGAATCTTGTTCCTGTTTTTCTATATTTTTCAAGACATCACTATAATCCTTTAGAAGACCTTTTTTATAATCCCTAAGAAGTTGAGAAGGAATAAAAAGTTCTTTAAAACTTATTTCCCCAGCCCTAGCTGAGTCTAATCTAGATAAAAAACCTGTCTCCCCATTTCGAACCTCATAAATATTAATAATCTGATCAAATGGAACAAGTTTCGGAATCGCCCTCACTAGTATGGTTAACTCAAAATCTTTTTGTTCAGTTCTTACATTGATTACATTATTACCCTTCTGTGGTGTAACAGATATTTTAAGTTTTATCTCTTTTATAATCTGCCCGCCAGCCGTAAATGAACCTTCAGCAAGTGTAGTTGGGATATCGTTATTCAAATCAAGTACAGTCTCTTTTGATAACAATCCCATTCTTTTAGATACACTTGTAGTCCCGAATCTTTCAAGAGATCTTGTATTAGATGTGGTCGACAATATATCTATACCTGTTCTGGCACTCATTCCATTTAAGTTAACAAGCATAGTAAATACCTGCTGATAAAATACAGCAAATAATTCAATATTAAACCTATGTACATATTTAAGATAAGCGTTCGTCGCTAAACTAGATGATGTTATAAGTGGAAAATTCACAACAAGTGGTCTAAGAAACTTAATCATCGACCCATTAGCTATAACAATATCTAAATTTGATTCCGAAATATCCCCCGTCAGAATATCGTCCAGACTAAGTTTACCATCACCGCCTATGCTACCTAATATATTAACAAACGCAGATATGGTGGCCGGTATAGTCCCTGTAATAAATCCCATTTACTACTCCTTTTTTTATTTATTTATCAAAAAAGAGATATAAATAACAAAAATGTGTTATGAGGTGGATTAATTAATCCACATCATAACAACTTAATTTGTCTTAGTAGACCCAATTAAACTAAAAAATATTAGATAGTACATCAAATGTTTTTTATTAAATAGCTTTAAAATATATAAGAATAAACAATTTTTCTGATTATAATAAAACGAGGAGTATAAAAATGGCAGACAAAGAGAGAATTTCATTTAGAGATTACCATACCGGTGAATATATTGATTTACAGACAGACGCCAACTCATTGATTGAGCACCTTCTACCAATTTACCCTATGCATAAGTCTTCATCATACGCAACTGTCGGGTATAATATAAATAACGCCACGCCCTTCCTATTCGGCGGCGTACTCATGCGTCCGGGATATATATTTATAACAAAACCAAATTGTAATTTATCCGACGAAAATTGTCTATCTGACCCAACTGGAGTATTCCAAGAACTCGTTGGGAAAAATAGGCTATCGGTAGAAGGTATAGTTAGGGCGACACTGGATCCGGACCTACATCTATCTAAGACTGGCGATGAATCAATATCTGACCTAGTTGACAGAGAAGATCCATTCATACCTCTTCTATCTAACACAATACAGAAAGCGTCAGGATTCCCAGATGAGGTGACGTCAGTAAAAGTTACTGAACCAGGAATATATGGCCAGACAAGAACATATATAGATGGTATGCCCGATATATATAGCTCTTACGATACAGAATTTACAGTTAGAAATATCCGTGGGATGGCGGCACAGGAGCTTATATACTATTTAACCAAGTACTATAAAAATGTAAAAATGGGATATATGATGCCACATCTTAAAAATATGCTTAGTAAAACTGAAGAATATACCGTGCGTATATATAGACTCGTAATGTCAGCAGATTGGAAGAAAGTTGAATATATGTACTACTCTGGTGGATCCAAAGTTATGAATCTACCTACAGGTAAAATATTTAATTATAACAATGAACTATTATATAGTGAAGAGTTCAATGACCTAGAGCTTAGATTTAAAAACGACGGAGCGAAATACCTTAGACCGACCCCGATGAATTGTCGGGTATTCAACGAACATCTAGCCATAGCAAATGTCGGAATGAGAAAACTGATACGAGAAGGCGATGGATCGATGATGCGTAAATTGCGCCCCGTCGAGTATAAACTATTCAGATTAGGTACATACCCACTTATCAATCCGGCCACCAGAGAGCTTGAATGGTACGTATATAACAACTTTTACGAATCTCAAAAAATTAAACCAAATGGAGAATAATAATGAAAGATATAGTGAGTACGATTCTAGATAAGGGAATAGCTTATCTAAATAACAAGGTTACCGGGACGATAATATCAACAGACCATACTAATCCAACTATGGCTATACTAGAGACGGGAGCTACTATGGCAGCTGACGCAATGTTAACAAACGTCTTGGCTATACATAATATATTCCCAGATAATTCTGTTTCAAAACAAGAGTTATTACAGCACATCAATAATGTCGATACTATGAAATTAGCCACCCCATCTAGAGCTATTTTTACAATATATATAAATGTTAACGATATAATGATGCAGGGAATTGAGTATGCTACAGATGAATATATCGTAACCATACCTAAATATACTACGATTACTGTTGAGGATAATACTAAGTTCACTATTGTGAACGATATAGAAATTAGATATAAAAGAAGAAGTACAATTAAATCATCAGTACAAATGTTGATAGATGCCGAAAACCAAGATAGTAACAACGATTTAAGTAACCTCAGATCACTCATTATAACTGACGATGAATCAACTGATTGGTTAGTATTTGATACCACAGCTGACCAAATCGATATATTAGAGACTGAAGGTAATATATTAGCCGGTAATGTATCTATCAATACTATCGATCTTAATGGGTTGTTCTATAAGGCCGATGTATTTGTAAAACAATACGGTAGTGATAACTATATTAAGTACCGCACAACCTTCACTAAGAATGCGTATAATCTACAAAACGAAATGGCCTTACTAGAATTAGACGGTTTAACATTAACAGTCACGCTGTTAAATACTATAAGCTCCAATAACTCTCTTGGCGGGAAGATATTAATAAGAGTGTACACGACAATGGGGTATCTGGAGTTACCTCTAGATAAGTTAGAGGTGGATGACTTTGAGTTAGAGTTTGGTCCTAGTAGGGACATACAGTCAGCTTCCGGAACACGTCGTATAAACACCAAAGTCTTATCTTTCATGAATCTACGTAGCGGTGACAACGGCGATAGCTTTACCACTCTGACTCAAAGGATTATATATAACAGTATATATAATCCAGATAACTACATTAGTCTATCCGACTTACGTTTAAATAGACAAGGATTTAGTGTACGTGAAGCCGTCGGGTTATACTCTACTGAATTTATAGTGAGTAAAAGTATACGACCTACTACACTAGACCCGATTGTACATACTGACCTATTTAACGGGTTATCGTATATAGATACGCATGATGTTTCAAGATTTAAAGACATAGTAATAATTGACGACAAATTAACTATCAAATCTGGCGCAACATTTATGGTGGAAAATGATAGACTAAAACCACTTACGGAGGAGGAGTACAACAATGCCGTTTATCAAATAGGGAAAGGAAACGACTCGTTCTATAATAAATACTTCTTCTCTCCATTTTTTTATACGTCACAACTTGGAAATAATAACATTCCCGCTAATATGTATTATCTAGAACCAAGCATGCGTAACTTTTATATAGACGGACTAAATTCGACTGATATCAAATATAGAGCAAATATAGATAAATTACACATTGTTAGAAATGGTAGTATATTCACCATGCTGTTTACCCTAATAGTTAACGATACAGTAGAAACCGATATGGTTAATCTTAAAGTACAGGTATCCGTACCGATAGCTGATAGTAATGAATTCATCAGCTATCCGACAATCTACGATAGTGTTAATAAGATGTACTCCGTGGAGATAGAGACAGACTTCGAATTCGTAGACGATAAAATCTCGATAATCAATGGACATAAATTAATTGAGAACACCCTAGTCGCTCTAGATTCTAGCATTAAGGTAATCGTATACTTTACTAACGAATATATTTTAAATGAATTTTATGTCAATGATGAAGTTGTCGTAGAAGAGAACGCAATAGCCCTATCTAAACAATTTGTATTCGTCAAGTTTGGGGATAAATTCGAGAATATAGAGACATCCGTATACGATAGCTCTGATATACCTATATATAAAAGATACACCCAAGATATTCCTCTTGTCTATCCGGAAGACGTATTCTATAATATAGAGGAAGATATAGATGTTTATAATTTGGAACAACATAATCCACAGTTCGAAGTAAACCAATTCATAAACATAAAACATAAAAAGGGCGAACAAGTTATAGATGAATATGGTAACCAAGTCTATAAACACAGTGTAAATGACGTTATATTAGATACTGATGGTGAACCAATCATTATAGGCGTGTCAAATGGATATAAAAATATGTCACTAATGGTGTACCAATTGGAAGCTAAATTAACTAACGTAGACAATACTCATGAACAGATAAACATGTTAAAAAACCAAATAGATATGGTCGACGTTCCAGATATGTTATCTAAGTGTTTAGAAAACACTAGCTTGAAATTTACCCCACCGTATAGTATAGCTAAGGTATTCGTGAATAATCTAAGAAAATATATATCGTCATTCATCAACCCATCTATTCGTATATTTACCAGAGACAATAATTTCAGTTCAAACATTGATATGGAGCAACTTAAAGTAGACATCGGTATAGTGATAGAGAATGAGATATTAAATGGATCTAACATCGTAATATACGATCTATCCGAAAGAATAAAAAATACAACTCTGGTCGGTAAGAACGTCTTATCTGTCGGGATAACTCTATCTAAGGAACTTGACGGCGCTGAGATAGTAGACATCAACGACAAGGATAATAAACTATACATAAGTAGGAAGATAGTTAATAATAAACTAACATTTAATATTAACATAGAAATTAACGTCCTGAGATAAAAATATATTTAATATGTGGGGCTTATGTAAGCCCCACATATTCTAGTTTAATCATCAAATTCAATCTTCGTAATTTATTCGCATTAGAAAATAGATTACCATGACCATCTACGATTATAATACTTCGCTTGATCAAGATACCGATCATAATAATAACCATCAGTTATTACTGTAAAATAACCAGGTGGGTCAATTAAGTCTTCGTCAGATAAATCTCCATGATATATATAATCCGGAGTATTACTTGTAGTATCGGCGAATACCAGGGTTATTGCTTTCCGTGATCCATTCGCTTCAGGATTATTAACCTCCCCGCTTTTATTAACTAAATTTTTAGAAAAACCCATTTTTATTCTCCGTTTTTAATTTTAGTATAATTATATACTCAATATTATTATAGGTGTGTATATTTTTTATATATAATTTCTTTACAGTGTAATATATTTTCCATGAGAAAATATATTACACTAAGGAGAACCACATGCTGCCCGATACCCCCTCAATGCTATCTTATAAAGAGATAGGGTTTACTGACAACTTTGGATTTGTACCAAAAGCATCTGCGTTAATAAACGGATTACGACGAGAGATTATCACACATAAAATAGCTCGTTCTATACATTTAGATACGATAGCTTCCACAAAGGAGATTATAGTTAAATTTGAAAACTTAATCCATGAAAGATTCGGTTTTAATAATAGAATTTTAGTAAACAATATTGGTATCGCATCTGTCATCAATGTGACGTCAAGACATGACCATACACTATATCCTAATAATTCTAAATTATGGACACATATAAAAGAGTATCTGAATGAGAATTGTTCGGATAACCCAAGTTGTATAATCGGTGATAAAAGTAATCTATCGAAAACCAATATGTTATCTATATTGAAACAGCAAGACATTAATGTCAATAATATCGAAGCAGAACTTGGGAAAGGATTAAAAATTGATTTCAAGAATAGGAAGATTCTCAATCTCCCGGAGTCATACGTAGTTATATTTGACTTTGACTTTGTAAAGTTTCTAATGGATAGCAAAATGGAAGATGAGGAATTAGTGGCTATAATTCTACATGAAATTGGTCATGTAATGGAAGTATTTTTTAATCTAAATCGCACCTCTATAAACGCTAGCGGCGTACTACGTACATTTTTATATAACGTAAACTCCGAAACAAATAGTATTAGTAGTATGAGAGTGTATGCTAGAGAGAATTTAGGTCTAGATAGCAAGGATACGGATGATAAAACCTTTATCATAGACTTCGCCGCAGTTGTAATGATGAGAAATAATAAGCATGATGTAATATCCTATTCTGACGCTGAACACCTATCGGATATGTTCGCGTCAGGATTCGGACTAAGTTTCCAGTTAGGTACAGCTCTTAAGAAATTAAATGACGAAACGCGCCGACAGAAAGCGATGGTATGGATATTCGCGGGGATATTCACCGGACTTACGTTGGGTATACTAGGAGCGCTGATAGCTGGTGCTTCAGGAGCATTAGTCGGATTTAGTTACGGGTTCCTATATTCAATAATCACATCTACATTAGGTGGCGTGATAGGTACTCTGACCGAAGGTGGTAGTACTGGAAGAACCTATGACAATATAGATAGGAGGTT
>DZBD01000107.1 GCA_022729795.1 Sulfuricurvum sp.
CAAACTCAACCGCAGTGATGTCGGCTGGTATCAAGTCCGTAAAGCACTCGAAGCAAGAAATAAAGATGCGATGGGCGTGGCAATAGACTTTTCAAAATTCAAATCAACCTACACCACCCTCGGCGACAAACTCCGCCCACAAGTGTATGAACTAGGATTTTTGCGACAATAAACTGTTTGCATATCTCGACCGAAGGCAAGCCATCGGTTCCGAAGAAAATGGAGTTTCCACATGCCGAGTATATTTGTTGCTTTTTTGGAAGCAGCTTTTCAATACTATGGAACATGTTAATTCATGGTTGAAAATTCATATTCAAAACAGAATCCTTTTTGTTACAATTACGTATGGCAAATAAACATAAAATAAATACTAAAATAAATCAAAGAATCAAAAAAATATTTGACGGTGACCCTTTTGATGTTGGGGTGGAGAGAGTTTCCACGGAGACTTTGAGCGAGCTTTTTCATAGTTTGGGCATCTACGATATAGAGCATACGAAAAAGGTCCTCTTAAAAACACTTAGAATGTTGTGGAGTACGACGGACACGGATTTTCGTCAGGCGATATTAAGCTTTTTCGCACAGGACGGGAGGGTGTATAAGTCAGGGATTGAACAAGAACCGAATCTCGATAGAGCACAAAAGATAGAGGGCTTTTTGGCGGAGCTTCAAGTCACGCCCCAAGAGAGTGCTCTTTTGTATGATGCTTTTTTGAGTGTGAGAAGTAAAAAAATAACTCTAGAAAAGGTGGAGTCCAAGCTTCGACATCTCCGTTTTGAGATGAAAAAAATAGAGATGCAAAAAGTACTTGAGGGGGTGTTCGATATCGATGATTCTCTGGAGTTTAATGCCGCTTTAAAATACGAACTTTTTGGACACAGTTTTCATAAAATTCTTACTCTCAATACAAAAATTTATGATTATGAATATCTCCAAGAGACCGATGCAGCGGAGATAATACAAAAAATAAGTGCGGATAAAGCAGAAGTAAGCAAAGAAAAGCAAAAGCAAATTGATGATTTTATTGCGCAAATCAAAGACCATCACCCTTATTTGAGCCAGCTGCAAATACTCACGGCACTTCGTAGTGCACCTCCAAAAACAAGGTTACATTATCCTCCGCTAGACAAGCTTACTCTGCTGAAAATATTGCAAACTAAGCTTGACGTAGTGGATATAGAACTCCATGAAGAGGAGTTGCTTCTTCGGATAAAAGAAAAATGTGCACTCCCTTTTTCCAAGCGCGAACAAGGGTATACCTTAGAGCTTCATGTGGAGCTAGACGGACTTTTGCAAGAGATTTGGCATGCGCGCGATTTTAGTTTTGAAGCGCTTGTAGCCGAAGCAAAAAAAGAGCAAGAAGAGGAGTTTTTTCTTCATCTGAATCAGCTCATAACAGAATGCGGAAATTATGCTTCGCTATTGCATTTGAGCAAGGAAGAACTACACAAAAAAGTGTATGAATATTTATTCGAACTTATGCCCAAAAGCTTGGCGATAACGCCTAAGATTATGCGAAAAACGGGCAGAATCTTTTTGTTTAATATTCAAGACCGGCTTGTTAAAAAACAGCGTCAGGCACTTTTGGCAAGAACGATACGGGATTTTAAAAATCTTTTTCCCTTGGCACGTGAGCTTCGACGAAAGCTTATTTTGCATATAGGTCCTACAAACAGCGGAAAAACTTATCAGGCTATGCAAAAGCTCAAAAATGCGGATACGGGATATTATCTCGCACCGCTCAGGCTTTTGGCACTTGAGGGGTTTGAGACATTGCTGGAACAGGGGGTCGATGCTTCACTTATTACAGGCGAAGAGCAGATTCTTAATGAAGATGCGACCCATATAAGCTCCACGATAGAGATGCTTAATTTTGACGTCGACGTGGATGTCTGCGTGATAGACGAAGTGCAGATGATAGACGACAGAGACCGTGGTTGGGCATGGGCAAATGCTATCATCGGCGCACCCGCCAAAGTGGTGATAATGACAGGTTCTGCCAATACCAAAGAGGCAATTATCGCCCTAGCAGAGTATCTAGGAGAAGAGCTGGAGATTATAGAGTTTCAGAGAAAAAATCCGCTGATGCTTTTGTCGGAGGCTACAAACGAAAAAGATGTGCAAGAGGGCACTGCTATTATTGCTTTTAGCAGAAAAGATGTGCTCAGGCTCAAGCAGAATTTTTCAAGGTACTTCAAAGTGAGCGTAGTGTACGGCAACCTTTCCCCTGAAGTAAGGCGTGAAGAGGCAAGGAGATTTAGAAATAAAGAGACTCAGATATTAGTAGCCACCGATGCGATAGCTATGGGGATGAACCTTCCTATCAAAACCGTACTCTTTTCTAAGGCTGAGAAGTTTGACGGGGTGACTCAAAGAAACTTAGGACCCTCGGAGATTCATCAAATATCGGGAAGAGCGGGCAGATTCGGTTTGGATGAGATAGGATTTGTAGGGGCTTTAGATGAGGATGTTTTAAAGAGTATCAAAAAGAACTTTCATAAAGAAGCCAAGACGATAACGCTCCCCTTTAGAGTGATGGCAAATCTTGAGCATATTAAACTTGTGAGCAGTATTTTGGAAGAGAAATCCTTAGAGGAGATTTTGAAATTTTTTGTCGAACATATGGAGTTTAACGGACCCTTCCATGCGTCCAACCTTGATGATATGCTTGAAGCTGCCGCTCTTGTGGATAAGTACGATTTAGATATCGCTACGAAGTTCCACTTGGCATGTGCACCTCTTACTCTGAAGTCGCCTTATATCCTCTCTGCGTACGAAAACTATATCCTACTACTTGAAAAAAAGGTTCCCGTCCCTTATACTCCCCCTGCATTGATAGGGAGTTATGCACAGACGGCGGAGGAGCTTTTAAGAGCCGAGGATATGGTCAAAGAGATTTCACTTTATCTCTGGCTGAGTTACCGATTTAAAGAATATTTTTTGGATGAACAAAAAGCAAGGCAATACAGAAGTGTCTTGAATAGATTCATAGAAGAGTCTCTGCAACAGAGCCGCTTTGCGTCAAAATGCAGAATGTGCGAGGCAGTCTTGCCGCTGAATTCAAAATATAATATTTGTCAAAGCTGTTTTAAAAAGAATTATACACGTAACAGCTCTCCCGGATACGGGAGAGGAAAAGCTAATTAATTAGCTTTTAAACTCATCGATAGTCGATTGCAGTGATTTGGCAACTTGAACCAATCTGCGCAAATCTTCTTCTATGTTTTGGGTGCTTGTTCCGTTTGCGGTTGAGAGCACTTCTATACGCGCGATATCGTCGATAATCTCTTGGACATTGGAAGATATTTTGATGCTATCTTTTCTGGAGTTATTTGCAACTTCGCTTGAGAGGTGAATCGCATCGGAAGTTGTCAAAATTTTATCTTCCACTTCATTGGAAATATTTGCGAGGTTTTCAATATTTTTGGCATTTTTATTCATTTTGTCACTTACGTCATTGATAGATTGCACGATGGTGCTCACGCTTATATCTATCTCTGTTAAACTTTTTTGCGTTCTTTCTGCGAGTTTTCTCACCTCATCCGCTACCACGGCGAAACCTCTTCCGTGTTCACCTGCGCGTGCGGCTTCGATAGCTGCATTGAGAGCCAAAAGGTTTGTTTGTTCTGCAATATCTTTGATAACATTAAGGACATTTTTGACCTGATCTGCATTGTGTTTGAGACCGGAGAGTTCACCGGAGAGCTCGTTTTCTATCTCCACGAAAGAACTGACTTCATTACTCAGAATATTTAAAGATTTTCTGGCAATATCAAGCTCGGTGCTGGCTTCTTCGACTGTTTTTTGTGTTTGGACTGTAGCCTCGATGGTTAACTCTAAAAGACCTTTAATTGCTTCACTTTTAATGGTTGTCTGCGCTACTATCTCTTGCTCTTGCTGTGTGGCTTTGCGTATCACATGGCTAGAGAGCTCTATTTCAGAGGCTATTTCAGTGTTTTGCACACCCAAAGATTTGACCTCGTTAACCGTATCTTGAATCATCTTTACAAATTTATTAACCTCTTTGGCTGCATCTCCAAATTCGTTTCCTTCTTTATTGTCAAGTCTTTTCGTTAAATCTTTGTCTCCGCTCACAAGCTCAGAGATGCGGGTTTTAAGAGTAGATAGCGGATTTAAAATCTCTTGAATGAAAAAGATACTTGCTAAAATTGCAAAAAGAATTAAAGCAAAGGAGAGTGCGCTTAGGAGTGTCATCTGTGTAGAATAAATTTCTTTATCATTTTTATCAAGCGAAATTATCAAATCCATGGCACCTAGAACATAGCCCTCTTTGACGTTGTAGTGACAAGAGAGACATTTCGTTTGTGCTACCATCGGCTTAATCATGCGGATAGTGTGATGTCCGTTTACGTTCGTCTCTATCACTTTAGTTTCTTTGCTGAGCAAGACCTCTCGTATAATCGTATCCTCCGTAAATCTCTCATCGGGTGCATAAACTTTGATGACAGCCTTTGATTTTACTACGTTGAGAGACTCTATACCGTCTATGCCTCTTGCCGCATGCACGGCATCTTCTACAACCTCCGGATCTCCGGCAAACATGCTTCCCGTAATAGTCTGAAAGATAGATTCACTGAGCATTACCAGAGATTGTTGCGTAGTTTTGTTGGACAAGCCGTGAAGCGTAGAAGAGAGGTAATAAGTGATACTTATAAGACCGGCAATGCCTAGAAAGAGAATAGAGACAATAACTTTTGCTTTTACTGATTGAAACATAAGGATTCCTGCGTACATTTGTATACGAAAGATTATAGCAAACTTTTTCTTTTGCGGCTTGAAATTTACTTATAAGTTCAAATGAGCTAAATCTTTTTATGAAAGATATCCTATAATTTGTAAAAATTTATCTCAAAGAGAACCCAAAATATGTTTTTAAAAGCTTTATCTATTTTCTTTTTTACCCTTTCTTTGCTCAAGGCGGAGATGTTTTTTTATAGCAACAATCAAAAAGTTATTTTAACTCCGCTTGATACAAATGCAAGCCAAAGTGTTCGTGCAATTGCACATGCCAAGAAACCTACTCTCAACTATTTTTACATTAATGGAAAAAACCTAGTAGGGATAGGAGATGAGCTCCTTGTCAAAACCAAAGATATTAACAAAATAGTACAAAAATATGAAGTAGAGGTGCTTCAAAAATTCTCAGATTCTATCTATTTGCTGAGAGTCAAAGATAAAGCAATTACCATAGAAATAGCCAACAAACTTTATGAAGAGGGGGAAGCGGAGCTTTCTCATCCTAATTTTCATAGAGAGATTTTTAAAAGATGAGGTATTTTTTTACGGTCGTTTTTGCACTTGTGCTTATCGGATGTGTGAACCAAACTGAAATCCTTTCTTTAAATTCACTTTTTGTTCAGCAATGGAGTATCAACAAAGATACTGCATTTTATGAACAAAACAGTATTGACGGGGATGCGCATATCAACGCTTGGCAAATTATGAGCCGATATCAGGGGAGAAAGATTAAAGTGGCCGTCATTGATAACGGCTTTGACGTTTCCCATCCGGAGATAAAAGATCAAATTATCGCAACACTCAGCATTGCTAGTAACGGAAGCGTTACTTCCGATGTCTCCCACAGTAGCTCAAGCGATTTTCACGGAACGGCAGTATCGGGAATTATCGCTGCCAAAAATGATGCCGAGGGAGTAAGGGGAGTCGCTGCCGAGGTGGAGCTTATACTTATAAAAATACCGATGGAATCTTATACCGATGCTACGGGGATAAGTGCCTTTAACGAGGCGATGCAATACGGTGCGGATGTGATTAGCTGTAGTTGGGGAACGGGTGATGTAAGCGACATCGTAAAAGCAAAAATAGAAGAGGTTGCGCACACTGGAAGAGGGGGTAGGGGAACTATTATCGTGTTTGCCGCGGGAAACGATGATGCAGAGATAGGAAATGACGAGTCGTCAATACCGAGTGTGCTTGGAGTAGGAGCAAGCAGTAAGGATAATCTGCGCACACCTTACAGCAGTTTCGGGGCAACTTTAGACCTTGTAGCTCCGGGTGGATATGCGCTTGGCATAACTACTATTGACCCTCTTGAAGATGCAGGAACCAGTTTGGACGGCTATATAAGATACGATGAGATGCGAGACTCCGAAGATGTGTTTTTTATCGGTACATCGGCTGCTGCACCTATAATCTCAGGGGTAATAGCCTTGCTTCTTGAAGCGAATCCGACACTAACTCAAGAGGAGATTTTTGCCTTGCTTCGAAGCAATTCCGACAAGATAGGTCAAAATGTTCCCTATATTGATGAGATGATAAGTACAAATTCACACTCCCCCGAGATTACCGGTATCTTAGGCACCACCTCTTACGCAGAGATTGAAGTACGGCTGGTATCAAAAAAGAATAACAAAATATACGGACCTTATCCTATCTCCGTAAACGCAGACAACACTTGGAGCAGTTTTGTGAGTAATACTTTGGCTGATGGAAACTATTCCATAGAAGTTGTTTCAGGCGAGGATAACTCACAAGTGTACGCAAGCGACGACAATTTTGAAATAGGAAGCTATAAAGAGGATTTCAAAGACACGACTCAAAGAAAGAACCACTATTACGGCTACGGCAAGGTGAATGTGCAAAATTTATTTGATGCGATGCCGTAAAATTTTTGGTATTAGTGCCAAACCCCTTCAAGTATATAGCCGCAATACGGGCATGTTCCGTTTTCATCAAGCGTATTAGTGACAAACTGCCCTATATTTCCGCTTCGCTCAATCACCTGCTTTTTGCATTGTGGGCAGTATGTCGATTCATAATCTTCATCGTCGATATTGCCCACATAAACATATTTCAGCCCCTCTTGCAATCCTATCTTATAGGCACGTCTGAGTGTTGCTAGGGATGTGCGGTGAATGTCAAGCATCTTATACATAGGATGAAACGCCGACAAATGCCAAGGGATAGACGTATCTACGCTTGCAATAAACTTTGCAATCTCCCTAATCTCCTCATCCGAATCGTTTTTCCCTTCAATAAGCAGAGTGGTAATCTCCACCCAAATCCCTTTCTCATGGGCATATTGTACACATTCCAAAACAGGTTTGAGCCTTGCTCCGCATATCTCTTTATAAAAGGTATTACTAAAAGATTTGATATCGATATTCATCCCGTCTACATAAGGAGCAAGAAGGTCAAGGGACTTTTTAGTCTCATAGCCGCTGGTGACGTAGATGTTTTTCAATCCATTTTCGTGTGCGAGTTTGGCGGTGTCGTAGGTGTATTCAAAAAATACCACCGGCTCGTTATACGTGTAGGCGATAGATTTGCAACCGCTTTGTTTTGCCAAGGCTACGATTCGTTCAGGGGGAAGTTCCTGCCCGATTATATCATGGTCGTGCTCTTTGGGATACTGTGAAATCTCAAAGTTTTGGCAAAACTTGCAAGAAAAATTACACCCTACGGTTCCCACGGAAAATGCAGTGCTACGGGGAAGAAAATGAAACATCGGTTTTTTCTCTACGGGGTCAACATTTACAGCTGCCGCAATTCCGTAAACAAGGAGTTTCAGCTCCCCATCCTCCACTTTTCTTACTCCACATTTTCCATATTCATCTTCTTGGAGTGTACACGCCTGCGAACAGGCTTCACACAAAATTTTTCCGTTTGGAAGGTCTTTACTCAGCCATGCTTGTTGTTTCATTTTGCTTACCTTTGTACAAATTTATTCAAATCTTTCAACTCTTAACTGAAATATCATGTGAAATAATAGCATATAATATTGTAATGTATGTTATTATGTTGAAAAGAATTTTTTGATTGTGTTCAAAGAGTTGTTCATCACCTCTTTGCGTGATACTTTTAAGAGAGAAATATACGACAAAAAGGTGGAGCAAAGATGCAAAACAAGATGACGCAAAAGCCTGAGCGGCTACGTAAAAAAATTAGCCCAAGTGCAAAGAGTTTGATGGAATCTTCGCTTGATAAAGATGTCTGTGAGGAGGCGATGTGTCCTAATATCAGTGAATGCTTTTCCCAAAATGAGGCGGCATTTTTTATTTGCGGAACGATTTGTACTCGATATTGCAGTTTTTGCGCAGTACAAAAAGGGGTGCCTTTAGCGCTTGATCCGGATGAACCTGCAAATATTGCAGAAAGTGTCAAG
>DZBD01000016.1 GCA_022729795.1 Sulfuricurvum sp.
GTGTCGGCTACTTCAAAGTTGTATTTTGAAAACTCTATTTCAGCCTCTTTGTGCACATCGCGGTAGAGTGTTTTGCCGTGTGCGTTTTCGCCCCAAACGATGTCAAAAACCGTGTCTACGCCTTGCAAATACATGGCAAGTCGCTCTGTTCCGTAGGTGATTTCAACGGCTACGGGGTTACATTCGATGCCGCCGACTTGTTGGAAGTAGGTAAACTGTGTCACTTCCATGCCGTTGAGCCAAACTTCCCAGCCAAGACCCCATGCGCCGAGTGTCGGCGATTCCCAGTCATCCTCAACAAAACGGATGTCATGTTTTGAAACATCGAGTCCTAAGTACTCCAAAGATTTCAAATAAAGCTCTTGAATATTGTCGGGAGAGGGTTTTATAAGAGCTTGAAACTGGTAGTAGCTTCCAAGTCTGTTTGGGTTTTCTCCATATCTTCCATCTGTCGGACGGCGTGAGGGTGCGACATACGCCACCGACCACGGAGCAGCATCGAGTGAGCGTAAAAATGTCGCCGGATGAAAAGTTCCGGCACCCGCGGGAATGTCGTAGGGCTGTACGATGTTACACCCTTGTTTCATCCAAAATTCTTGTAGTTTTAGTAACATGGAGCTAAAAGTTATCATAAAAAAACCTCTTTTAAAAATTTTGCAATTATAACCTGCTTATACTTCGATTAGGTTTTTAATGTATAATAAGCTAAAGAAAAACAAAGGTGTAGCGATGCTTCGGGTCATATTTTTATTTCTATCGGTTTTTATTTTTTTGGGCTGCGGATCAAGCGATTCTACTGAGACGGCAATTGGAGAAGTTGCTAAAGCGCCGGATGTCGGTTCATCTGTTCCTATGCTTGCTATTTTGCTGAGTTATGAAAATCAAGAGATTAGCTCAAGCGATTCCAATTGGAGTGAAAAGCTTTTTGGCACAAATGCGCATGAACTCAACAATTATTACAAAGAGGTGAGTAATTCCCAATTCCAATTTGCCAAAGCCTCCGAAAATAGTAACATTATCAACGATGGAATAGTGTCTGTAAAATTGCCGAAAAATCATCCGGATATAGATATTTATGACGAAGAACTTTTTGCAAGTGAGGTCTATCCGGATTTTAAATATGCCCTGATTTTACTCAAAGATACTATAGATTTTTCTCTCTACGACAAAGACGCTAACGGACATATCACACCAAATGAACTTTTGTTCACTTTTATTATTGCAGGATACGAAGATGCTTTTGAGGGGGAACATGTCAAGAACGGTGTTTGGGCACATCAATACTGCATGACAGATGCAAACAATGTACCGATTCTTGATGGAGTAAGTTTAATGGGGTGCCAAGACGGGGGAAATTTTGCTCTTTTTGGAGAAAAACATGATGTGAATACCTCTAAAACACATGATGCAACCATAGGAATTATCGCACATGAACTTGGGCACTCAACTTTTTCGCTTCCTGACCTTTATAATACGGCAGGCACTACGGGCGGCATAGGCTACTTTGGGCTTATGGGCGGGGGAACTTGGGGGTTTCAAGAAAAAGAGTATCCGGGAAATACCCCTACACATTTTTGCGCTTGGAGCAAATATTACAACGGCTGGCTCACTCCTAGCGTAGAAACCGGTTCAACAAGCTTGAATGAATCCTCATCTTCAAGCTATAATGTCATTAAAATACCGATAGATTCAAGCAGTTATTACCTTGTAGAAAATAGAAATAACAGCGGCTACGACAGAGGTCTCTACCCTTTGGAAGGGGACTTTAACGGCGGAATGGCTTTGTGGCATATTAATGAAAAAAAACTTACGACTTCTTATATTGAGAGCAATACCGTCAATGCAGACACGGCAGACAAAGGGGTAGATTTGGTAGAAGCATCTCACGCTACACTAGACACCGAACCTTATACACCCGGAGACGACAGAGCTCTTTTTTATTTTGAGAATGTAAACTATTTTGAAACAAAAATCACCTACATATCCAAGCGTGGCACATTTATGACACTCAATATCAAATAAGGAAAAACAGATGAAATTTTTACTTCTATCTTTGCTTCTTTTAAGCCAGCTTTTTGCGGCACAAGCATATGGAAAACTCAGGGTGTTTCAAAACGGCGACGGCACTACTTTTAAAGGCAAAGCTTACGGAAATCAACACCTCAACTGGATAGAAACACAAGACGGTGAAATTGTAAAACGCAATCCGCTAAGCAGAAATTTTGAGTATGCCCACATAAAAAATAACCGTATGCAAGCCTCAGGTGTGAGATATGAAAAAAACAATTCTAATAGAGCAAGAGCTTTGGGGCATATCAGTAAGCTTAAACATACCGATATAAATAAACTTTGGAAAGAAAAACAAAAAGCGAGCCTTGAGAGAAAAAAACCTCATGAATAAGGTCTTACTCTCACTCAAAAATCTTTCCAAAAAATTCGATGAGGCAGAGATTCTACAAAGTATCAATCTTGATATTTATGACGGAGAATTTTTAACACTGCTAGGACCTAGCGGTTGTGGAAAAACTACTATTTTGCGCCTTATAGGCGGGTTCGAGCATCCTACGAGCGGCGAAATAATTATCAACGGAAAAAATATCAACGACTTTCCTCCCGAGCGCCGTGCAACTAATACGGTGTTTCAAAGTTATGCACTTTTCCCCCATATGAGCGTTTATGACAATATTGCCTTTGGTCTGAAGATGAAAAACACTCCCAAAGAAACAATTGCCCTTGAAGTCAAAAATGCCCTTGAGATGGTGAAACTCTTTGAACATAAAGACAAAAAACCAAGTGAACTCAGCGGCGGGCAACAACAACGTGTTGCCATTGCCAGAGCAGTAATCAACAAACCGCTCATTTTACTTTTGGACGAGTCGCTCAGCGCTCTTGATTATAAACTTCGTAAAGAGATGCAACTTGAGCTTAAAATGCTTCAAAGAAAGCTGGGAATCACCTTTTTGTTTGTCACTCACGACCAAGAAGAAGCACTTTCTATGTCCGACAGAATCGTCGTCATGAACAAAGGAAAAATAGAACAAATAGGAACGCCAAAAGAGATTTATGAAGAGCCGAAGAATCTTTTTGTTGCCGAATTTATCGGCGAAGCAAATAGCTTTTTATGCTCACTTGTTGCACTTGAAAACCAAAGAGCAAAACTTCAATACAACAGCACGGTTTTTGATTTAAAATGTACAAAAAACCTCAGCAATAAAGCAATTATCCTCATCCGTCCGGAAGATTTCAGAGTAGAGAAAAATTTTGAAGATGTCAAAAGTCAAAACTATTTTACCGGCATATTACAAGATGTAATTTACAAGGGCACAACCATCGATTTACTTATCAAACTAGAAGATTCCAAAGAGGTTAGGGCAAGTGAATTTTACAACGAAGACAGTGATGCACTTGGGTACAAGATAGGACAAAAGCTCTTTTTGTACTGGGTTGAAGGATGGGAGGTTTTATTGGCACATGAAGAATAAAATCAGTATTTTTGCTACGTTTTCTATCGGTATTTTGGCATTTTGGCTTGTGCTTTTTGCATTTTTACCCAATCTTTTGGTTCTGTTTTCAAGTTTTTTCACAAAGGGAGAAGCGCAGTTTATCCTTTTTGATTTTACATTTGCCAACTATATCAAGATAGCCGACAGCCTTTACCTTTCGATTTTTCTGGGCTCCTTTAAAATCGCGATGATTACAACAATTTCCACCCTCATCCTAGCCTACCCTTTTGCTTTTATTTTAGCCACCTCTTCGAAAAAATACCGTTCTCTTTTGCTTTTGTTTGTCATTATTCCGTTTTGGACAAGCTCTCTAGTGAGAACCTATGCGCTCATTGCAATACTCAAAACAAAAGGGCTTTTAAATGCGTTTTTGCTTGGGATTGGGCTTATCGATAAACCGCTCGAAATTATGTACACACAAACTGCAGTTTACATAGGCATGACCTACACCCTACTTCCTTTTATGATACTTCCGCTTTATGCTTCTCTAGAAAAGATGGATAAGCGTTTAATTGAAGCGGCAAAAGATTTGGGTGCGTCTACATTTTCCCAATTTACAAAGATTATTATCCCTTTATCTCTTCCGGGGATTATTGCAGGTTCTACACTTGTATTTTTGCCAAGTTTGGGAATGTTTTTTATAGCAGATATCTTAGGCGGAGCAAAAGATTTAATAGTAGGAAGTTTTATACGCAACCAGTTTTTAACCTTTAGAGATTGGCCGTTTGGTTCTGCTGCGGCGATGGTTCTTACTTTAATTATGTTTGTGATGATTTATTTGTACTCTCGTGCCTCTGCCGATACATCTCAAAAGAGCGCCCTATGATAAAAAAACTCTATGCATCTTTTATCTATTTTTTACTTTATGTGCCTATTGTCATTCTTATCGTTTACTCTTTTAACAGCTCAAAATACAGTGTCTCTTGGCAGGGTTTCACCCTTGATTGGTACGCAAAATTATTTGAAAATGATTCACTCATAGAAGCTGCAATCCATTCACTTCATATTGCGGTTACATCCGCCTCTGTAGCCACTTTTATAGGCACCTTAGGAGCAATCGCATTTTACAGGTTTGATTTTTTCGGCAAGAAATTCCTCCATTCTCTGGTATATATTCTTATTATGTCGCCTGAGATAGTGATGGGAATTTCACTGCTGATGCTTTTTATTTTTATCGCTTTACCGCTTGGTTTTTGGACTCTTTTTATTGCCCATATCACCTTTAGCGTCCCCTTTGTGATAGTAACTGTTCTGGCTCGAATGAACGGTTTTGACCTCAATATCATAGAAGCGGCAAAAGATTTGGGAGCGAGTGAATGGATAACTTTTAAGTCCATTATTCTGCCTAATATTATCCCTGCGCTTATAGCAGGATTTTTACTCAGCTTTACCCTCTCTTTGGATGATGTGATTATCAGTTTTTTTGTAACAGGACCCGATTATGAGATTTTGCCTCTTAAAATCTACTCTATGGTAAGGCTGGGTGTAAAACCTGAAATCAATGCACTGTGTGCCATAATGTTTATTTTCACTTTAGTTATGGTACTATTTTTGCAAACTTTAATGAAGGAGAAAAAATGAGATTTTTAGGACTTTTCTTAGCTTTGATGCTAAGTTTGTTTGCAGAGGAAAAGGTTCTTTATGTGTATAATTGGTCTGAATATATGCCCCAAAGCGTAATCAAGCAGTTTACAAAAGAGACAGGTATTAAGGTGAAATATTCCACCTATGACAGTAATGAAGCGATGTACGCAAAAGTAAAAACAGCCGGCGGAGCGAGTTATGATATTATTGTTCCCTCCACTTATTTCGTCAACAAAATGGCTAGAGAAGGGATGCTTGCCAAAATTGACAAAAGCAAACTCAAAAACTACACAAATCTAGATCCTAAACTTTTAGGAAAACCCTTTGACCCGAAAAATGAATATTCAATCCCTTATTTATGGGGAACGACAGGGATGAGCTACAATGCACAAATGCTCAAAGAAAGCACGGTAACATCATGGAGCGATTTATGGAATCCCAAATATAAAAACAACGTGCTTCTCAATGATGATATGCGCGAAGTGTTCGGTATCGCACTCAAGGTTCTTGGATATTCTGCAAACTCTACGAATCCCCAAGAGATAGAAGCGGCATATAATAAACTGCTCACTTTAATGCCGAATGTAAAAATGTTCTATTCCGAGTCTCAAAAGCAAGTGTATTTAAACGAAGAGGTCTCTTTGGGGATGAATTTCAACGGTGAAGGTTTTATGGCAAATGAAGAAAATCCAGACATTAAATACATCTATCCAAAAGAAGGTGCATTGGTTTGGGTAGATTCTTTAGTTATTCCAAAGGGGGCAAAAAATAGCAACAATGCTCATCTTTTTATAGACTTTTTGCTCCGACCGGAAGTAGCAAAAGTGATTAGTCAAGAGATTGGTTATGCATCGCCTAATCAAGCGACAATGGCACTTTTGGACCAAAAAACAAAAGAAAACCGTATCGTATATCCAACTGAAGAAGACCTACAAAAGAGTGAGTTTCAAACAGATGTAGGGACATCCTTACCCATATATGAAAAATACTGGGAAATGCTCAAAGCTACAAACAAATAATCCGATTCCACATGCCAAGCTTTCTCATGGCATGTGGAACTAAACCATCTTACAAATAATATCCCCAACTTCTTTATCAAGTGAACGTGCGACAACCTGACATTTTACTTTGAGCAAAAAGCAAATATTGTGTCTGTGAGATGGACTTAAACACTCATAGTTTCCCATCCCCTTTGAGATAATCAAATCCGCATCATCAAAAAGTTCTTTGGCATGTGGAAATGCTCTTTCGTATGCAAATCCCGGAGTATTCACTCCGCTGTCTACAAGCTTGCAAAGCTTATCAAAACCTGCCTCTTTTGCCTCTTTCATCGTTACGTCATTGATAATAGGATTGCCGCGAACCATATAAGAATACTCGGCATGTGGAAACAATTCTTGAAGCGTTTGTATAAATAAATAGTCAAAGATATGTTCTCCGACATTGTCCCCTATAATCAAAACATTCTTGGCATGTGGAAGTTTGTTTGCAAGGATTTGAAAATCATTATGGGAAAATTCCGTATCAAATATTTGTTGGAGTTCCTCGTCCAAATCAAACGCAACCTCTGCCGCCAAATCTATGACATTCCCTGCAACTGCAATCTTCGTAGCCGTCAAAAGCTTGTTTGATGAAGATAAAAGTTTGGATTGAAGCAAAGGGATACATGAAAGTGCTTTGAGGGTTGAGAGTGCTTTTACCTCATCATAGAGGTCTGTTTTATCCGCTAGTTGCGCCATTTTTTCATAAACATCCGCAGCAACTTCAGGGGGATTGTGTGCCAAAGAAAAATCTTTGCTCATCGCCTCTACCGTAGAGGTCAATATTTGAGAAAGTGCATCAGAAGCCTTTATGGCATGTGCAACTTTAATGCTTTGGTTGATAATGCAGCTCACGCAAGCCTCATCAATCACCATTAGTTCGCATGTTCCTCAATGGCTTTGTTCCACATTAGTTTATACTTTCGTCTCATAAATTCCACCTCTTGTTGGGAGAGTTTTAATTGCTCCGTAAATGTAGCTATTGTTTTTCTATCTTCTTCATAAAGCTCTTGTAACGAGCTCAGCGCTTCTTTCAAAAATGCATTTTCATTTTTGATAGAAACAATCGTCTCATCTTTGGCATCGATTACTTTTTCATGGAGATTGATGATAGTACCGATTGTCTTTTCAACAAAATGGGGTTGTACTAACATCGCTGAAGTATTGTGAGCAGAGAGAGTTTTGAGTTGTGCAGGAACAACCTCTTGCGAGCCTTTAGACGGGTCTATATAGCGTATCCCGTTTTCTACTTTCGTACTCAACTTTCCCCGCTCACATAAATCATCAATAGCAAAAAGGTCCAAGCCCGTCAACTCAGAATATTCTTCATCACTCATCCATAGCATCTTTTACTCCTTAAATTGGCAAAGCGGTACTTATTTAATGATTGTCTCTATCTCTAAAGAATCCATCTCAACTTTTTTAGCTTTAGAAATACGGTCTTCTTTTAACTTCACAGACAGCTCTTCGTTGTCAAGTGCTAATATTTGCATCGCTAAATACGCAGAATTTATTGCTCCTGCTTTTCCTATTGCTACCGTAGCAACAGGCATTCCGGCGGGCATCTGAACGGTTGAGAGAAGTGCATCTATTCCGTTAAGCGCAGAGGCACTCATTGGAACACCGATAATAGGTTTTACGGTTTTAGAGGACAAAACACCTGCTAAATGTGCCGCCATCCCCGCAGCAGCGATAAAAACCTGTGCACCTTTTTTTTCAGCACTCATAATATAATCTTTCGTTCTCTCGGGTGAACGGTGTGCAGAGGAGATAATCATCTCATAACTCACGCCAAACGCTTCCAAAGTATCTGAACAAAACTTCATCACCTCATAATCACTTTTACTTCCAATAACAATAGACACAAATTTCATAATATTCTCTTCCTTATATTTTCAAAATTATAGCATTAAATTTCAATTAACTTTTTTGATACGTGTCCATCTCTTCGTTGGCGGGTATTCTAAAAAAAGTATAAGACGGAAATCTTGTCGGCAAAGTAATCGGATTTACATTTCCGCTATGTACCGACTCCCATATTTTTGAGTTTTGGGCAAGTAACTGCTTGAATTTCATATAAAGCCTGCCGTCTCTCTCGTAAGTTTCACCTATTTCGTTATCAACCAACTCTATCTTAGAATCCAGCGGGGCGACTATCTCTAGTTCATCATGAGGAAAAGTTTTATATTTACATAAAAAATGGGTTCCCTCTTCATTGACCACACCGCTCACCTGATGTGTTCCAAGTTGCATAGTAAAATCCAGACTTTGAGTATCATGTTTTTCAAAGGGACGTGAAATCAAATAAGCATCCGTATAACCGCGGTTTTGTAAGGATTGTAACTCATACTGGTACTTCTGTACATCCACTGTACCATTGTAATAATCATCTATCGCCATTCTGTACGCTTTAGCTGTTGTGGCAGCATAATATGCAGTTTTTGTACGCCCTTCGATTTTGATAGAATCCACACTACCGCTGTCTAAAATCTCTTTGAGATGAGAAGCAAGATTTAAATCCTTGGAGTTCATGATATATGTTCCCACTCCCTCCTCCTCTTCGAGTCTAAAAAGTGTTCCCGTCTCTGGATTTGCCGCATACATCTCATAAGGAAATCTGCAGTCATTTGCGCAAGAACCACGGTTTGGAACACGTCCACTTTGAAGAGTAGAGATAAGACATCTACCACTATATGCAAAACACATAGATCCGTGCACAAAAACTTCTAACTCTAAATCAGGCAGCTCTTTTTTTATCTCTTTTAAATCTTTGAGTGAAATTTCTCTGGCTGTTATGATACGGACTGCGCCCATGTCGTAATAAACCTGAGCATCCAAAACATTCATAACATTTGCTTGTGTAGAAAGATGCAAAGGAATCTGCGGTGCCAATTCATGTGCAAGTTTTAGCACGCCCGGAGTTGCCACGATAAATGCATCAGGTTTTAACTCTGCCATTGCCAAGATATGTTTTTTTAACAAAGAGAGTTGGGAATTAAAAGGAAAGCCGTTAATTGTTGCATACACTTTTTTGCCTCTGGCATGTGCATATTCAATCCCCTCTTTAAACTCTTCCATGCTAAATTCTTTGCCCGAGCGAATGCGAAGTGAAAAGTGACTCACACCTCCGTACACGGCATCTGCTCCAAAGTCAATGGCTATTTTTAATTTTTCTAGGGTTCCTGCAGGGGAGAGAAGTTCTACTTTTTGCATTTGTTTTCTCGTTTGTAAGGCTTTAAGCCGAAATGCTTAAAGCAGATATTTTCGGAATTTTACCAAGAAAGAGTTGGCATGTGGATTAAAGATAAAAACTATTCTCTATTTCCCAAATTGTTCTAATAAGGCTTCAATATCATCTATAGAAGCCAAGTCATTGTGGGTATCACCTACAATATGCTGTGCAGAGGAAACTCTTTTCTCATCATCAATTTTACCTTCAAAAAGAGTATTCATATAACGTGAAAGCGCACGCATCACATTAATTACTCTTTCTATCTTTTGACGATGAATATCCTGATACTGCATAATATCCATAACATTCATAATTGCATCACCGCTTTCTTGAATCATTTCTATGGTGATATTAGCATCATCTAAGGCAGCTTCATTTTTTTGGAGATTTTCACTAAAAGCTTTTACATCAGGAAATTTTTTATTTAAAGTTGTAAATAAATCGATGTTACTTTGTAATATATCTATTACATTTTGTATGTTCGACTCTTTATCCATTAAATTCGAGCTTATACCTTCTATAATATCAAAAATCTGAGTTGCTTTTTCTTCGCTCTCTTTTGTTACGTCATCAAGTTGGTGAACCATTTTATTTTCATCGGTTGCAGGAAGAGGCCAATGGTGAGACGTATCTTCAGTATAACCAAGAGGGACAATTTTCTCTTTTGAGCTATTTTCAATCTCAAAATTTTCCAAAGAATCTTCTTCATCCAAAAACTCTTCTTCTATCGTATCAATATCATCTATTTCTCCACTCATTAAAGCATCTAATTCTTCCTGAGTCATAAAAACTTCTCCATATTAAAAGTATTTAAAATTAATTAATTGTCACTATAATAACATAAAAATATATAAATTGAGAAACAATGAAAGTGGATTTACACAACCATACATCCCTTTGTAATCATGCAGAGGGTGAAATTTTTGAGTACGTAGAAAAAGCGATACAGGTCGGTACAAAGTATCTTGGCTTTTCAGACCATGCACCGATGGATTTTGATCCAAAATACCGCATGAGCTTTGCTGAGATGCAGAAGTATGAAAACGAAGTTTTAAAAGCCAAAGAGAAATATAAAGACAAGATAGAGATACTATTAGGCTATGAAGTAGATTATCTTCAAGGGCATATGGATGAGAGAGTTTTAAAAGCTCCCGTAGATTATCTTATAGGCTCAGTCCACTTTATAGGAGATTGGGGATTTGACAACCCTGAATTTATAGGACAATATGAAAATGAAGATATTGATCTTATTTGGCAAAAATATTTTGACGCTATAAAAGAAATGGCGCAAAGTAAACTTTTTGATATAGTTGGACACCTTGACCTCATCAAAGTTTTCAAATTTATGCCCAATAAAGACATTTCCATTATTGCCAAAGATGCGTTATCGGCGATTAAAGAAGCAGATATGGTTTTGGAGATAAATATGGCAGGATATAGAAAACCTATAGCTGAATCATATCCCTCACTTTCCCTTTTGCAACAAGCATATGCGCTGGACATTCCGATTACTTTCGGCTCTGATGCCCATAAACCGGAGCAGGTTTCACTTTTTGGTGAGGAGGTGGAAGCAATGGCAAAGAGTGTAGGATATACTCAATGTGCCATTTTTCATAACAGAAAAAGAGAACTCATAAACTTCTAAAAAAGATCCTTCGGTAATACTATTGTTACCCCATAGTAATACCGAAGTAACGCATTCCGACTAATATATGCTAAATTTTAAGGAGTATATATTATGAAAATGAGTTCTATTGTATCTAGTCTAATTATAAGTTCACTTTTTGCATTGTCGGGTTGCTACGATAATAATGAAAACACGAAACCTATCATTACGGACGTAAACACAACAATTCTTCCTTCCGCATTAAGTTTAAGTTTCGCACCGGTTGCTGTTCCTTCGGTTGCAACTCAAAATCTACTATCAACTACCGCTTCAGTATCTGTAAGCGGACAAAGTGCTGCTATTAATTATTCTGAAATTATTAAAACAGGTTATGCGGACAACGGTGAAGTATTCGGTGCAGTAAAAGATGTCGACGGCAATCAAATAAGGTTTTCCGATGCTTCTTTGTATCTATGTAACGGAACAAATAACGGCTCCGGTTCCGGACTAGACTTTAGCTCAATTTTACAACAAGATGGAAAATTATTCCTCGTGAGTCAATTTGAATGTTCTATCGGTGCAATGTATATGATGGAATTAGATCAGTCAGCAACAGGTGCAATTACACCCAAAGCAAACACTTTAAAATATATTCCTCAAGGTGAACACGGCGGTTGGACGCATTGTGCCGGCAGTATTAGCCCATGGAACAGTCATTTAGGCTCAGAAGAGTATGAGACAAATGCACGAAGTATAGAGCTAAAAGGAAATATGTCAGACTCTTATTTCAAAGAATTACAATATTTTTGGGGTGATAAATTCGCAAGTGCTTCCCCTTACTTTTACGGCTGGATTACAGAAACAAAAATCGATACTGCTACTCCGACTTATGTAAAACATTATAGTATGGGTAGATTTTCTCATGAGATGGCATATGTAATGCCGGATGAAAAAACAGTTTATATGAGTGACGATGGTGCAAACACGGGCTTTTTTATGTTCATTGCGGACACTGCAGGAAACTTGAGTTCAGGGACATTGTATGCTGCTAAGTTTAATCAAACAGCAAACTTCAAAGGCGGCGCTTTTGACTTAACATGGATTGATTTGGGTCACAGTTCAGATGCTGATATGAAAATTGTTGTAGATTCTGCTCCAAAGTTTTCAGATATTTTTGATGCAGCAGCACCTTTATGCGGAACAACATGTGAGGAAGGCTTTACATCCGTAAATACATCCGCAGGACAAGAGTGTTTGAAAGTAAAAGAGGGCAAAGAAGAGATTGCTTCAAGACTTGAGACAAGACGTTATGCAGCAATCAAAGGTGCTACTACCGAGATAAATAAAGAAGAAGGGATTGATTATGATCCGGTTCATAACAAACTTTATATAGCAATCTCTAGTATTTCCGATGCAATGGAAGATAACAATGCAAAAGATTTTGGCGGATATAATCATATTAGACTTCCAAAAAACTCAGCGGGTGCAGTATATGCGCTTGATTTAGCGCAAGATGACACTCTTGATAGTCGTTATATCGCCAAGAACTTCCATGCAATTATTTTTGGAGAAAACAAGGATTATACAGCAACTGAGTTCGTAGGAAACAAAGATGACGTAAACAAGATATCCAACCCTGATAATTTAACTTATATTGCAAATAGCAATACATTAATAATCGCCGAAGATAGCGGTGCGCATATAAATAACATGATGTGGGCATATGATGTTGATACTGCTCAGCTTACGAGAATTGCAGCTTTACCTAAAGGCGCTGAAGCAACTTCTACTGTTTTTTATAGAAATATCAATGGATTTTCATACTTAAGCTTAGTAACACAGCACCCCATAGCCGATAAAGAATCAGCTTATGGTTTGTTTACGATATCATCGAATTTAAAAGATGCTTTAAGCCTTCCAACCACAAAAGAAAGCTGTGAAGCATCTTCAATGACTTGGAACGGAACTCTCTGTTTTAGCCCTTTAGCTCCTATCGACTATACGGTTGCAGCTTCTAACGATGTTGTAAAAGCAGCGTCTGGTAGCTGTTACACAACAGGCGATGGAGTTGTATTTGGCAGTAATTTTGAGTGTAAATTAACGCAGCCTTGGTTAGTTTATAGTGCCGCTAGCAATGCTGATTGGGTTATAGCTTCCTATGGAAGCGATACATACGCATATATAAGCGGCTACGGCGCAGATGCTCCTAGTAAAGATTGGTTAATCTCTCCAAAACTTATATTAACGGGAGATGAAGTACTGAACTTTAGAAGTGCAAAAGGTTATAACGGTTCAGATATCGTAGTGAAAATTTCAACAAACTATATCGGTTCAGGCGATCCGTTAAATGCTACATGGACTGATTTGAATGCAACGATAGCTACAACGGCCAACGGAAATTATGTATGGACGAATTCCGGAAATGTTAGTCTCAAAGGACTAACGGGGGATGCATATTTAGCATTCTATCATGAAGCACCGGGCACAGTGAGTAATCAAGTAGCAAATTGGGAAGTAGATGATATAGTAATCAGCGGCTCGGGAAGTGTTTTTGTACCCTTCCAAGCTGCATTTACTCTAAGTAAAAGTACAGTTTTAACAGACCAATACATAGAGTTTAAAAGCAGTATAAGCGGAGGAGAAGCTCCTTATAAGCTTTCTTGGGATATGGGGAACGGAATCACGAAAACAGATTCAAACTTCTGCTATAAATATCCGTCTGAGGGAAATTTCACGGTTGCGTTTAATGTAACGGATATTAAAAATGAAACAGCAACACAATCGAAAAACGTCATAGTAAACAAACCTCTTGATGAAAAAGTTCCGACAAAAATAGGTGACCTTAGAATTGCTACTTATAATGCTTATTTAAACAGATTTACACTTGGAGATTTACACCAAGACTTATTAAGCGGTTCTGATCAGCAAATCAAAAATGTTGCAAATATTATCCAACAAGTTAATCCCGATGTTATCTTGATTAACGAGTTTGATTATAATGGGACTGCAAATGTTGATTTACTCAAAAGCAAATATCTTAAAGTATCTCAAGGCTTAGGAGATAGTGTTGATTATCCATATTATTTTGTAGCTGAGTCAAACACAGGTATTCAAACGGGACTAGACTACAATAGAGATGGCAAAACGACCGGCGATGATGCTTTTGGTTTTGGTGATTTTGCAGGGCAATACGCCATGGTGGTACTCTCAAAATACCCAATCGATACGGCAAATGTAAAAACATTCCAAAAGTTTTTATGGAAAGATATGCCAAATGCGTATATCCCTAAAAAGGCAGACGGTTCAAACTACTTTAGTGATGCGGTGATGGCGCAGTACAGACTTTCTTCAAAAAGTCACTGGGATGTTCCTGTCAATGTAGGCGGTAAAATCTTCCACGTTTTAGCATCACACCCTACTCCACCTACTTTTGATGATGGCGACAAAGACGGCAAAACCGGTGGAGCTGATAATAGTGCCATAGTAGACTGGAATGGTTTGAGAAATCACGATGAGATTCGTCTTTGGGCTGATTATATCAAAGGTGAAAACTATCTTTATGATGACAACAAGGTAAATACTCCATTTGTTGCAAATACAAGATTTGTTATCATGGGAGATGAAAATGCTGATGCCAATGAGGGAGATAGCTATAAAAATGCTATTATGCAATTATTAAATAGTCCATTTATTAACGCAACTGTTACTCCTATAAGTAAAGGTGCTACAAGCGAGGGCGTAGCAAGTCGTGATGATGATGATACTGCTAACTGGAGTATGCATGCAGATTATGTTCTTCCATCAAGATTTGGATTTGACATCAATCAGTGTGGTGTGTATTGGCCAGAGCTTAACGATAAAAAGCACTACTTAGTTGAAAAAAATCCAGATGGAACTGAAAGCTCATCCGACCACCGTTTAGTATGGTGTGATTTGAACTTTATAGACAAAAATACTACACAGGTTCCAGAGACAAATACAAGTGCTGAGACAAATACGACAAGCACAGGGGCTACAAACCTTTATTTTTCAGAATATGTTGAGGGGAGTGCATCAAATAAAGCGGTTGAAATTTATAACGGCAGTGATAAAAGTGTTACATTGAGTGATTATAAACTTGCCATCTATGGAAACGGAAGCGCAACTGCTACTATTGAGAGAGCCTTAGATGCAGTGACCTTAGAAGCAGGCATGACATTTGTAATGACTGAGCCAAATGCCGGTGATACACTTAAAGCTAAAGCTGACTTCATAGCTAGTGATTACTTGGGTTATAACGGTGATGATGCTGTAGCTCTAATATATACTCCAACTGGTGAAATTGTGGATGTCATCGGGCAAATCGGTACTGACCCAGGTACTACTTGGGGAACAGGTGACATAACAACAACTGACCATACTTTAAGAAGAAAAGCAACTGTTACTACAGGTGATACAGACGGCTCTAATGCATTTGACCCAGCTATAGAATGGGATACTTTTACACAAGATACTTTTGACGGACTAGGCGCTAGATAATTCATGACGAGAGAACTTTCTCTCTCGTTTATTCCCGCTTTACTCTTCATAGAAGCTTTCTATAACTTAAATAAACCATAAGGTAAATTAATATGAAATCTCTACCTCTCTTACGTATACTCTTTGCATTTATATTTGTATTTGTTCTTTTTTTTACAGGCTGCAATCCAGAGAATGCACAGGCTATCATAGCCGATACTGATAATAACACCACTAAGCCAGTAGAGACAACACCAAACGATTCAAATGAAATCCACAGTACTCTCTCTTATGAACTTCAAAGCTATTATGCAGATGCACTCAATAAAAAAGGGGAAGCTTTAAAAAGTTCTTTGCATACTATAATTTCTGATTCTGCTATATTCTTAACATATGCGCAAGATTATGATCTTTTATCAAAAACAGATAAAGATTTCTCAAAACCAAGTGAAGAGAATCTTATCTTATTTTATCTCCAAGAATCCGTAACTGCTGATTCTAGATGTGGTTCAGACGGCAGCAATTGCTGGAATCGGGAACATATGTGGCCAAAATCTTTAGGGGTTGGAGACAATCCATTAGTAAATAGTTATACCGATTTACATCATCTTCGACCTAGTAATGTAGATGTGAACGGCTTTAGAGGCAACAAACCTTATGGAGATGCAACAATCCCATACAACAAGATTGACGGATTTTATTATGATGAAAAATTTGAAGTAAGAGACAATCTTAAGGGCGATGTAGCACGTGCAATATTGTATATGGCTGTACGCTATGAGGGAGACAATAATGAGCCTGACTTAGAAATTTATGCTAATGACTTTAGCGATACACGTCCTGCAGAACTCTGTACGATGCTCCGATGGAACCATATCGATCCCGTTACAAGTGCAGAAATTAAAAGAAACGATATAGTGCAGAGCTATCAGGGAAATAGAAATCCTTTTGTGGATGATGCCTTATGGGCTGACACTATTTGGGGTTCTCAATGTGATCTCAATGCAACAGATATAAATGGTTCAGGTATTATTCACAGCGGAGCCGATACCAATAATACACATGCCGATATTGCCGATACAAACATAACAACAAGTGGGGAAATTGCAAACCTTTATTTTTCCGAGTATGTAGAAGGCAGCAGTTACAACAAGGCTTTAGAAATCTACAACGCTTCGGATGTCAATGTTTCCTTGGGAGATTATGAGATACTACTCTATACGAATGGAAAAACTGTTCCTAATACACCCATTCTCTTAAGTTCTGTCGTATTGGAGCCTGGCAAAACTTATGTTCTTGTACATACAAGTGCAAATATTGATTTTCAAACTCAGGCAAACCAGTCAACTTCTCTAGATTACAACGGAGACGATGCAGTAGCTCTCGTATATTCTGCAACCCAAACTCCTGTCGATATAATCGGTCAAATCGGAATTGATCCCGGAAGTGCTTGGATAAACGGCAGTATAGGTACACTAAACCAAACATTAAGAAGAAAAACAACCGTTACCGCAGGTGATATAGATGGTGCAAATCCCTTTGATCCGGCTACAGAATGGGATTCTTTTGTTCAAGATACTTTTGAGCATTTAGGTACGCGCTAATTGATGAGTACAATAACCCATAAAATTCACAATATGAAATATAATTTTTGACATATATAATACCAAAAAAAATAGAAATCCATTCGTAGATAATTCTCTATGGGCTCAAGACATATGGAAAGACAAATGCAAATAATCCACATGCCATACTTTTGGCATGTGGATTCAATAATGCATTAACTTTTAGTATTCACAAGCCACATGGAAAAAACATCTAAGTAATTCCAAAAAGACTCAATATAAGCAGGAGTAATCCCCTCATCCACCAAAGCTTCCAAAAGTGGAATATAAAGTTCTAGCCAAGTTCTACGACCTGCTTCATCGATGCGAAAAGGGGCATGACGACCCACCATCTGGTGTTCTCCTCTACTTTGCGTAAAGTAATCAGGTCCTCCACAAATCTCTATAAGAAAATCAGTCGCATGTTTTTGTGCATCTGCAAAATCTTCATCATCATTTACCGGGAATAAAAAAGCTATATCACTCGTCTTTATCGCTTCGTAATGATCATACACAAGCTTTCTAAATCTCGCCTCTCCAACCTCATGAAAAAAACCGGGGTGCGGTTTAGCAACCGACGGTCTTACTCCAATTTCTCCATTATGTACAGCAAGTTTCATTGAATACCCTTCATTTTTTCTTTATTTTATAGGAATATTTGTTAGATTCTTATAAAATATACAAATATGGGGTTTTAAGTGCTAGTTATCATCAAACTTTTTCACATCTTTAGAACGCTCAATTGAACATGTCAATATTTTTTATGACAGTATAACTTTTTGATTGTAATTAATAAAATTTTTAATAATAGTTTATAAAGATACATTAAAGATTACACTTTGTATAATGTCTCTATAACAATTATATAAAAGGAAATCCTGATGGGTAAATACATAGAACTAACTGGTAGTGATTTTGAAGCAACTTTGGCTGAGGGTGTATCTTTAGTTGACTTTTGGGCACCTTGGTGTGGACCTTGCCGCATGATTGCTCCGGTAATTGAAGAATTGGCTGCAGAATATGATGGAAAAGCAAAAATCTGTAAGGTAAATACTGATGAGGAGCAAGATATTGCTGTTAAATTTGGTATTCGTTCTATTCCGACTATTATGTTTTTTAAAGATGGTGAGATGGTAGACCAAGTTGTTGGAGCACAATCAAAACAAGCTCTTGCTGAAAAAATTAACGCTTTATTAGCTTAATGCTAGGAAAAATGTAGTGATTAAGAGAGGGGGCAAAAGCCTCTTTTCTCTTACTACTCTTCTTGCTTCATTCTTTGGTGCTGCTATGATAGCTGGTGCCTTTGCTTACTTTAACTACAAATTCGCAGAGTATAAATTCATTGATTTTAAGAAGTTAGTTTTTTATGAAAAAAATGATATTTTCAAGCCAACGGCAGAGAAATATATCGTTGTATTTTACAGCTCAAGAGAGCATGGCACGATGGATATTCTTGCAGAAACAAAACTGGGGCTTCCTATTCTTGCAATTGACTACTATAATGAAATACACCCCAACACTCAAAACACAACCTTCTTACGAAGCGGAACAAAAAACTCTCTTAGTTTTATTCAAAGGTTTAATATCTATGAATCCCCCTCTATTTTTTTTATAAAAAGATCCAAAGAGTCTCTTTATAAACAAGATAGTATGATACGTAAATTAGACAATTTAAAAGAATTGTCCAAACAAATTGAATTTTTATAAAAGGAAATAATGATGCTTGATTGCGCAATTATAGGCGGAGGTCCAGCTGGACTCACCGCAGGACTTTACACTACACGCGGTGGTTTAGATTCTGTAACAATGTATGAAAAAGGGATGCCGGGCGGTCAAATTACTATGAGCTCTGAGATAGAAAATTATCCTGGTGCAGTCGGCGAAATCAGTGGTATGGATTTAATGATTCCATGGCCTGCACAATGCCAAAAATTTGGCTTAAAGCATGAAATGGTTGAAGTAACTCGTGTGAGCAAAGAGGAAAATATTTTCAAAATATACAGAGCTGATGGGAAAGTGGATGAAGCTCACAGTGTAATAGTTGGAACAGGTTCACGTCCTAGACGTGCAGGTTTTGCCGGAGAAGATAAATTTTTTGGTCGCGGAGTAAGTACATGTGCGACATGTGATGGATTTTTCTACAAATCAAAAGAGGTGGCGGTCGTAGGCGGTGGTGATACAGCCTTAGAAGAAGCGCTTTATTTAGCCAAAATATGTGCCAAAGTTTATTTAATACATAGACGAGATACTTTTCGTGCTTCCCCAAACACTGTTGCAAGAGTAAAAAGAACCCAAAATATTGAGCTTGTTTTAAATTCTGTGCCTGAAGAGGTATATGGCGACAATATGGGCGTAACTGGGCTTCGCGTTAAAAATAATGCCGGTGATATTCGCGATATTAATGTTCCGGGTGTATTTACTTTTGTCGGAAACGATGTAAATAATCAAACACTTATTCAAGAAGACGGCACTTTTTTATGTGAGATGACAAAATCGGGCGAAGTCATTGTCGATATCAGCATGAAAACTTCGGTTCCTGGTCTTTTTGCAACAGGTGACATGAGAATTGCAGCTCCAAAGCAAGTTGTATGTGCTGCAGGAGACGGTGCTGTTGCAGCACTGCAGGCTATCTCTTATGTGGATGAATTATTAAACCATTAAGGAGAGAAAAGAATGATTAAAATTGGTGTATTTGGAGCAAGCGGGAGAGTAGGCAAGCTGTTAATTGACGATTTAAAAGCAACTTCTGGGGTAAGTGTAAGTAGTGTGTATGTTCGCAACAATTTAGATTTTTCTATTGATCCTTCTGTCTTAGTTACTTCAGCTATGCATTCGTTTCTTAATGCTTGTGATATTGTTATAGATTTTTCACTCCCTGAGGCATGCGAAACTCTTTTAGAAGAAGCAATTCGCACACCAAAACCATTAGTAATTGGGACAACAGGGCTCAATACACATCAGCTTAATCTCCTTAAAGACGCAAGTGAGCTTATGCCTATTTTGTATGCAACGAATATGTCTTTGGGTGTAGCGCTGCTCAACAAGCTTGTATATCAAGCTTCAAGCGCTCTCAAAGATTTTGATATTGAAATAGTTGAAATGCATCATAAACATAAAAAAGATGCCCCTAGCGGTACTGCGCTTACACTCAGCGAGTCTGCTGCAGCAGGACGTGGACTTGACATAAATAAAGTTCGTGTAAGCGGAAGAGATGGAAATATCGGCGAGAGAAAAAAAGATGAAATCGCTGTAATGGCACTTAGAGGTGGAGATATAGTAGGTCGCCATACTGTCGGTTTTTACAATGATGGTGAATTTATAGAGCTCAGCCATACGGCAACATCAAGAAACACTTTTTCAAAAGGTGCAATTAGGGCTGCTTCATGGCTGATAAATAAAGAGGCTGGACTTTATTCAATAAGTGATTGCTTGGAACTAGAGTAACATTTTCAACAAATTCTTTAGCGCTAAATATCTTTAGCGCTCTTAGCAAGCTTAGCCCATGCAGATGCCTCGTCTGCATCAATAGCATCTTGATAAGCTTTTTTAGCCTCTTCATTTTTAGATAATTTACTATAAGTAGTTCCTAGAAGATATTTTTGTCTCGATCGTTGAGCTTTGCTTAAATCAACAGTATCCAAAGATTTTATGACATCTAGCGCCTTACTATAATCTTCTTTATTCATATAAGATTGATATAAAGTAAATTCTACAAAAGGACTTTGTGTATAAGATGATGAAGAGTTTTGTATTTTCATCACCTCTGTTGCATATTTAATCACCATAGCATCATCTTTATTTTGACTTCCAATCGTCATTACAGCAACATATCTTTCTATATCTTTATAATCTTCTCCAAACACTTTTTGCACATCAGCTATTGTATCAATCATTGCATTTGTATTTTCTAGTCTCTGGTAGGTGTCAAATAAAAATCTATAAACGTCTCTATATTCATTATTATTCTCAGAGGAAAGATTATCTTGAATAAGCAAAATTAATTCTTTCGATGCTTCAACGACATCCGAATAATTACCCGTAGTAAAATCAACTTTAATATATCTATATAACCATTTTTTTCTTAGATCTAAATCTTGTGATTTTAGGTTTCTATTTGCAATCTTTTTGGAAAGTAAATAGTCGCCGCCTTTCATGGCGCAAATATAAATTTCATCATCCCATTCATTTGAAAGCGTTATATTATATTCAGATGAGATGGTTAAGACCTGCATGCATTCTTTCTCTTGTAAAGATAATTTCATCACACCGATTGCTGCATTTTTTACTATCTCAGTCGTATCCTTGTATTTTTCATTATCTAATGCCTGAAGAGAATCTTTAAAGCCTAAAATATCACCATACTTCTCATTCTCTAAAAGTAGTTTTGCTTTTTCATAAATAGCTCTATCCCCAATTGTATCATTTGGATATGTACTTATAAGCTCATTGTATGCTTCTAGTCTGGATGTAACATTCAAATCAGCCGTATCAAAAAAGAGAGAATCTTTAGCGACAGTTATCTCATTTTCAAAATTTCCTTCTTTGAATGTATCAAGATATTCATTTAAAACTTTGAGTGCTTCAATCTTATTATCACTTTTTGAGAGCCATATAGCCCGTTCTTTAAGTAATTGTTCATATTCATCATCATCTTTTTTTGTTTCATCCAAAATACATTTTGCAATTGTTGCTGCAGTGAGATAATCTTCCTCTTCTGCAAAGGAGTACATCATCTCTAAAGAATTTTTCAATTCATTCATAAAAAATTCCGGTTTAGCATTGGCTATTTTCATAACATACTTTGACGCATCTTTTTTATCGGTATTAGCAGTTTTATATTTAGCTAGTTTATAAGCAGCTGTAGCTGCTATTTCTATATCTTTAGTTTCATTTAATGCTTTTTCATAAAAATTAAGAGCCTTTGGTGCATCACCCGATGCCTCAAACATCTCTCCTTTATATATATATCCCCAATTAGAGTATTCTGAATCTTCATGCTCCATAAAAAGTCTATCAAAAAAATAATCTGCATCAATATTTAAACCAATCATAGAATAGGACTTAGCTATTAACGATAAAACCTCGGGAACATTTTCATCAGATGAATACTCTCTTAGGTATATTTTCGAACTTTCTACAACATTATCATTATCGCCTAATTGTGCAAAAACTCTAATTTTGTAAAAAAGTAGCTCGGCATTGAAAAGAGACTGAGGATAATCTCGCATCACATCATTAATTGCATCTAGGCATAAATCATATTTTTTTTCTTGATAAAGTTTTTTTATTTTTAGATATTCAGACACGTCATGCACTTTTTTAATATAAACAGGATTCCCTTTTAGATCCAAGCCGCCGACATAAGGAAGTTTATCCTTACTAAGTAAAAATGGAAAATTAATACAAATTTCTGATTTAGCATCTTCTTTTATATATGGGAGCTTATCTTTATATCCAATTATCATCCAATGCTGAGATAATTGCACATTGCCTTGAAAGACTACCTCGTCTTTACTAAGGTTAAATATTATTGGAAACAATTTCATTTTTTGGTAAGGAGTTATCACTAAAAAAAAAGTATTATTTTTTATATTACTGGTTACGGTAAAATAATCATTTTGCAATGTTTTAAATTTTCGAGATGGCTGTTTTGTGAAAGCACACGCTATTTCAGTTACGACATCTAAGTCATTTTTTGTTTCTTGACATAAAAACTGAGTAGAATCTTTGATGTGGAGAGTTGAATAGTTTTGAAAGTTCTCTTTCGCACTCTCTAATGATATTTCAAGTGCGAAAAGAGGGATGGAAACATTTATAAATAACAAAAAGAAGAGCATCCATTGCAACAAATTCTCTTCCTTTCTTAGAGTTAAAATTTTTTACTAATATCCACTATTATATACAAATGATGTAATAAATTCTAGAAGTGGATTTATAGCTAAAAAAGCAAATATAGTCCCTATGGCTGCGAAACCTATAATGTATTTCAATGACATAGTAGCATTTGATGCATAAATATGCCCATCATTACCAACTACAGGTTCTTTCATAAATATATACACAATTAATTTTAAGTAATAATATCCTGCTATCGCAGAGTTAAGTGCCATAATTATAGCCAATACGGTATAACCACCGGTTACTGCAGAAGATATTAGGTATAGTTTCCCCCAGAATAATGCGAATGGTGGAATGCCCGCCAAACTTAACATAAAGAGAGCCATAATTGTACCGGCTATTGGAGCAGTCTTTATCATACCTGCGAATTTATCATAGCTGTGATCTGATCTTTGGTGATCGGGAAGATGTTTTTGACGAGAAATCCAAAGCATACTGAATGAACCTAAGTTAGTAAAACTAAAAAGAATCCAGTATAAAAATAATGCACTGTTCGCCTGTGTAGTTCCTATTAAAATAGCCGCCATAACAAAGCCGGCATGAGATATTGAACTATATGCAAGCATTCTTTTCACATCTGTTTGCACCAACGCCCATATATTTGCAGCAGTCATAGTAATAACAACAAAGATATAAAGAATAACTTCAAGCCATACAACACCGCTATGAATTAAAAATTCAAATATTCTCATAGCAACAACGAATGCTGCAATTTTCGGCACGATAGACATAAATCCTGCCATAGATGCGCTTGCCCCTTCATAGACATCAGGTGCCCATGTATGAAAAGGGACAATGGAAAGTTTAAAACCAAAGGAAGCAAGCATAAATACTACACCAACAAGTACATAGCCGATATCTACATATTGGTTTGCTGCTAATACCGTAGCTATTTGGTTAAGTTCAACAGAGCCTGTCAAAGCATAAAATACCATAGCTCCAAAACTGTAAAAACCTGCCGCTAAAGCACCCATTGTAAAGTATTTGACAGCCGCTTCAAAAGATTTATCACGATTATGCATAGCAATTAATGTGTAAAGTGCCAGTGATGAAGTCTCTAGCCCAACAAAAACAAGGATTAAATTGTCTGTTGCAACCATAAATTGAAAGCCGGCAATCATAAATAAAAATAAAGCGAAGAATTCAGGATACGAAAACTCATGAAATCTTTTATGTGTAAGAGCCAATGGTATAAACAACATTGAAGCTCCAACTATAATAAACTGCGACAAAATAGCAAGACCATCAATAAGCATTACATCAAACACGCCCATAATAGTACCATCTTGAGTAAATATACCTGCTGACTCTATCAGTGAACTAAAATCCATAAATAAGAAAAGAAGACTTAAAACCACATAAAGAGTTTTATCTAGTCCTGATTTTATCACATCAATTACTAAAATTAACAATGCACCAATAATAGGGATGAGCATTGGAGAAAGAGTCATTAAATTTAATGACTCTAAAGAAACATTGACCGGTGCTAACATTAATGTGCCTCCTCTGAAGAAGTTCTAGTTATTTCTACACCTTTAATCAGGTTTGGAATTCTAGATTTTGCTTCTTGTGTTGTAGATTTATCATGCATTAATTGAACAATAGATTCTACGCTTTTGTTGATTGGCTCTAATATCGGCTTCGGATAAATCCCCAGCCAAACAGTAATAATAGCTAAGGGCACTAAAGCTATAAGTTCTCTACTATTTACATCGGATAAATTTTTATTTTCCTCTTTAGTAACCACGCCAAAAAACATCTTTTTATAAGCTGCCAACATGTATATTGCACCGACTATAATAGCGGTTCCGGCTAAAAGAGTCAATATGTGAGATTGTTGGTAAAAACCAAGTAAACTTAAAAACTCGCCAACGAAATTAATTGTAAGCGGCATACCGACGGAGGCCATCATCATAAGACCAAAGATAGTTGCATATCTTGGCATTACAGATGCTAGCCCCCCAAATTCATTCATCATCTTCGTATGGCGTCTATCGTAAATTACTCCAACAAGTAAGAACAAAGCTCCCGAAACAACACCATGTGCAATCATTAAAAAAATTGAGCCGGAAATACCTTCCACATTAAGTGCAAATGTACCAAGAATTATTACACCCATATGTGATACTGAAGAGTATGCAACAACTTGCTTAACATCCTCTTGAGCATATGCCACCATAGCTGTATAAATAATCATAATAATAGCAAGAATAGCTATCGGAAACATAAAAAATACAGATGCATCCGGAAACATTGGAAGTGAAAAACGGATGAAGGCGTACGTTCCCATTTTAAGCAAAATTGCCGCCAGTATTACGGAACCTATAGTCGGTGCCTGACCGTGAGCGTACGGTAACCAAGTGTGAAATGGAAACATAGGAACTTTAATTGCAAATCCTATAAAAAAAGCTACAAATAACCAAAGCTGGAATGACTCAGGCAAAATCAGGCGATACCAGTCAAGAATTGCAAAACTCCAAGCTCCTGTTGCTTGATAATAAAAATATGCCATAAATAACATACCCACAAGCATCACTAACGACCCTGCAAATGTGTATAAAAAGAATTTAACAGATGCATATATTCTTAGTGGTCCACCCCATGCACCAATGATATAGAGCATTGGAACAAGAGATAATTCCCAAAATATGTAAAATACTATTGCATCAAGTGCAACAAATACTCCTGCCATTGTCATTTGTAAAAATAACAAAGTAATAATCATATTTTTCACATCTTTAGTATCTGTTAAAGAAGCTATTCCAATCATTGTAAAAAAAGCTGCTAAAATGATTATAAATAGAGATACGCCATCGACGCCCAATATATAATTAATCCCAAATGCTGGAACTAACGGCAACTGCTCCATAAACTGCATACCGGATACATTTGAATCAAAAGCAAACCAAAGCCATAATGAAAGTGCAAATTCTATTGTAGCTACAACTACACCGTAAGCACGAATGCTATCCTTGTGAATAATAAATCCAAACATTGCTGCCAATGCCGGAAAGAAAATTAATATCGATAAAATATGATCTAACATCTATTGAACTCCTAAGCCTGATAAAAATAATTTTATTTCACCAGAATATCTAACTGCTAAGCCAAAAACAACAGCTAATGAAAGTAAGCCGACTGTACCTGCAACCATCCATTTGAGCATCGTGGACAAATTACCACTTTGCATATCTCTTGTCTTCTCACCCGTAGTGTATATAATATTTGCTATACCATCGACAGTTGCATCCACAACTTTCATATCTACATGTCTCCATAAGACAGAAGATAACTCTCTGTATGGTTTTACTAAATATTCTTCATAAGCATATGGAATATAGTACTGATTACTGAGTACTTTGTAGTATAGGCAGTTTTCTATTTTAGATGTTCCATCCGGAACCTTTACGTTAGAGTTTGCATATTTTTTATACGCGAATGCTATAGCTGCAATTACGAAAAGTTGTGTTCCTATTGTCATAATCCAAAATGTCAAATGGGAATGGATATGATATTCATGGTTGGGTAGTAAGTTCACTATCATCTCAAAATATGTCATTTTCATCGAACCGGCAATCACGGCAAGAATCAAGAGTGGACTCATTGCAATAAGCATAAATTTATATGCTTCATGTGGATGGATACCAAATAGTTTATATCTCTCTTCACCGTGGAAAATAAGAGCTACTAATCTAAATGAATAGAATGCTGTCAGACCGGCAGTAAACAATAAAACAGAATAGATTATGTAATGGTTTTCAACAAATGCTACTTCTAAAATTAAATCTTTTGAGAAAAAACCTGCAAACGGATAAATGCCGGCTAAGGCAACAGAGGCAAGTGTCATCATAATAAATGTCCACTTCATCGCCTTACGAAGACCACCCATTTTAAAAGGATCAAGTTCATCATGCATAGCATGCATAACATTACCTGCACCCAAGAAAAGAAGTGCTTTAAAGAATGCATGTGCCATTAGGTGAAACAATGCAACCCAGTAAGCGCCAAGTCCCGCCGCAACAAACATGTATCCTAACTGAGAGAGAGTCGAGTATGCAATAATTCTTTTCATATCCCGATTTACAAGCGCCATTGAAGCAGCAAAAAGTGCAACGAAAGCACCTAAACTTGCAATAAACAATCCAACATTTGGAATCAAATCAAAGAGAGGATTTGCACGTACAACTAAATATACACCGGCCGTAACCATTGTAGCAGCATGTATTAGTGCCGATACAGGCGTTGGACCTTCCATTGCATCTGCAAGCCATGTATGTAATGGAAACTGAGCCGATTTACCCATAGCACCGATAAATAAAAAGATACCCATCCAAGTTAAAATTTCTTTATCTAAGTTCGGCATAGCAGCAAAAGCTTGATTATACTGAAGTGTTCCGGTATTCCAATAAACCAAAAAGATACCGATTAACATCCCAAGGTCAGCAATACGGTTCATTATAAAAGCTTCATTGGCTGCCCATGTAGCACTCTCTTTGTGATACCAAAATCCAATAAGCAGCCAAGAGCAAAGACCAACACCTTCCCATCCGATAAAAAGTCCTGCGAAGTTGTCACTCATAACAAGCACCATCATAGAGAAAACAAAAGCCGATAGATAAGAGAAAAATCTATTAAATCCCTTATCATGATCCATGTAGCCTATTGAATAAATATGAACTACGGTAGACACCAAAGTGACAACCATCATCATTGTTACTGAAACCTGATCCACTACAAAGCCGAAAGGGATATATAAATTACCGGTTGCCATCCATGTCATCATTTCAACATGTACGGCTTCTCCGCCGCTAAGAATGTAAGACAATAAAACTGTACTACTCAAAAATGATACAAATAGTAAAAAACTAGGAACTATTCCGGCAATCTTAATTCGAGGCGATGCCCCAAAAAGTGCTGCAAATAAAGAACCTGCCAGTGGTGCAAATAGTGCAAGGTATAAATATAATTCCATACTTCTATCCTTTCATCGTTGACATATAATCTAGGTCGATATTGCCATGGCGTTTATGCCAAACAATTAGTAAGCCAAGCCCTACAGCTACCTCTGAAGCAGCGATTGCAATTACAAAAAATGCAAACATTTGTCCGGTTAAATCACCGTAATAATGTGAAATAGCAGCAAAAGCAATATTTACAGAGTTGAGTAAAATCTCAGTTGCAAAAAAAAGCAAAAGAAGGTTTTTTCTACGCATAACACCAATCAATCCAATAGCAAAAAGTATAGTTGATAATACAAGGTAGTGGTTTAATCCTATTTCCATCATGAAAGCACCTTTTTATTTTGTTCATCTTTTATGTGCTGTATTTCAGCATCACTCATAAGTGTAAGAGACAAATCCATTTTTTTACCGGCCAAAACAATTCCGGCTACCATTGCAACAAGGAGCATTACGGCTGCAACTTCAAAAGGAACCAAATATTTTGTAAATAAGACCATACCTACTTCTTGTGTATTACCTGCTCCCTCAACCATCGGGTAAAGAGCTGTTATATTCTTTGTCACCATTGGAGCGGCAAATATAACTACAACTAAAATGGCAGCTAGTACACTCAAACCTACAATAATAAGTTTATTTCCATGTTTTTCTTTTACATCTCTCGTCGTATCAAAAAACATCATACCAAAAGCATAGAGAGCCATCACGGCACCTGAATATACAACGATTTGAATCGCACCTAAAAAATCAGCTCCCAGAATAAAGAAAAATGCTGAAATAAATATCATCCCTGCAGCTAATGCAGTAAGTGCATAAAGCGCCTGTGACGTCGTTACAGTAATAAAAAACATTGCAATCGTTAAAAAAGCAAAGAGATAAAAAGCAATCGCTTCAAACATAGCCTAACTCCTTAGTATGCGAGAGGTGTTTTTTTAACACGCTCATCTTCATGTGGTGTAATTGCACCGAAACCTT
>DZBD01000017.1 GCA_022729795.1 Sulfuricurvum sp.
CATCTCCTTCTAAATATATCTTCCACAAAATCGTTCCATCTTTGTCAAAGGCGTAAAAATAATCGTTTCTTGAACCGGCGTAAACAACACTGTTTTTATCAACCAATGCACTGCCTGAGATATAAGTTGCATAATTACCGATATTTGTTTTCCATAATTGTGTGCCTTTTGTAGTAGAAAGAGCGTGCATATTCCAATCCCATGAGCCCAAATACAGTGTGTGATTAAACCCCAAAGCCGGTGTTGCCGTTATGTGCCAAGCTGTTTTATAGCTGTATAGCAATTTTCCCTTAGCACTCAGAGCATGAAGCAACCAATCTGTAGAACTCACATAAATAGTTCCCTCGTTGTCGATTGCCGGCGTGCTTCGTATTGCACCCCTTGTTTTGTATCGCCATTGTATTTTTCCGTCCATATTAAGACAAAATAGAGTTCCGATTTGATTGCCTACATAAATATTTGCAGCCTTATCAATGGCGCAGGCGGCAAAAATCGGAGAATGCAAGTTCACTTTCCATAGCAGTTTACCCTGTTTGTCAAGCACAAAAAAGAGATTACTTTTAGTTCCGAAATAGATATTTCCTTGCTTGTCCAAAACAGGCGTGGCTTCTATTTCTCCACCTGAATCAAATATCCAAAGAAGCTCGCCGTTTTTACTTAAAGCATAAAGATTTCTATCTTTTGAACCAAAAACGATACTCTTATCCTCCCGTATAATCGGCGAAGATTGTACATTGCTTTTGGTTTTAAATTTCCATTTCACACTGCCGTTGCTATCAAGAGCATAGAGATGTGAGTCATTGGATCCGATGTAAATTGTTCCATCTCCGGCAATTGCGGGTACGGTTAAAATTGCCACAAAAGAAAGTTTATGCTTCCAAAGTACCCTCGGCAAAGCGTGTGGACCTTTGTAAGGGGAAGTTCTTGTGGTGTTATAAGGTGTGGGCGCAGTTGCATTTGTATCATAAGCACCCTCCAAAAAACCGCCCTCAGGGTAGTTTTGATTAAAAAGAGTATCGGCATAAATATGTATACCAAGGAAGAAACCAAAGAGAAAGAAAATCTTTTTTAAATTACTAAAAATCATGTTGCAATAATATCAAATTATTCTATCCTTGGCATGTGGAAATAAAATGTTAATGTAAAAAGTGACGCACCTCTGAAAAATATAAACTCATTCCAAACTCATTCGCAGCGTCTATAATCTCCTCGTCTCTTATGCTTCCGCCTGGTTCAATGACACTTTTTACTCCCGCTTCTGCGGCGGCGTCAATGGAGTCGCGAAACGGGAAAAATGCTTCGCTTGCAAGTGCGGCACCAGTTACGTCCAGACCCATTTCACGAGCTTTTTTGAGTGCGCATTGGCTTGCGTCCACTCGGCTTGTCATGCCCATTCCCACGGCGACCATGGCAGAGTTTTTGACATAAACGACACAGTTTGATTTTGTGAGGCTTGCCACTTTGTAGGCTATTTCCATATCTTTTAGCTCTTGCGGCGTTGCTGCTTTTTTTGTCATGAGCTTTGCATTTTTTACTTCATCCGCACCCACTTTGTCGGCTTCTTGAAAAACAAAACCGCCGTCAATGTGTTTGAAATCTTTTGCATCGTTTGCTAAAACTAACTTGTCACTTCCCATCTCAAAAAGTTTAATCCGTTTTTTTGCGGCAAAAACTTCTTGGGCTTCTTCTGTTATACGTCCAGCGATGACGACTTCTAAAAATATTTCATTCATTTTAAGTGCCAACTCTTTATTGACCACGCCGTTTACCGCTACAACACCGCCAAAAGCAGAAACAGGGTCACATTTGAGTGCTTCTTCGTAGGCTTCCAAAAGGGTGTCTTTGATGGCAAAACCGCAAGGATTTCCGTGTTTTGTGATACAAACTGCATTTTCACCGCCAAAGGCAGAGGCGATTTTTACCGCTCCGCTTAGGTCGTTTAAGTTGTTAAAACTCGCTTCGCCTTTGAGTGTTTTGAAATTGTCCGAATAGTGTCTGTCAAACTCATACAAAGCACCCTTTTGGTGCGGATTTTCGCCATAACGCGTGTCCATAACTTTGTTACCGACTATAAACTGTTTTGCACCGAAACCGCCGTTGAAACGCTCGTTCATGTAGTTGGCTATCATGGAGTCATACGCCGCCGTATGCTCATACGCTTTTATCATAAAACCGCGACGAAATTCTGCCGTGTTTTTTTCGTTTTCTATGGCGTCGATAACCGTGTCATAATCTTTGACATCCGTTACGATGATAACGCTCTCGAAGTTTTTAGCAGCCGAGCGAACCATCGCAGGTCCGCCGATGTCGATGTTTTCTATAATCTCTTCAAAATCATCTGTTTTTTCTATCGTTGCTTTAAACGGGTAAAGATTGACGCACACCAAATCAATCGCTTCAACGCCCAATTCTTTGGCTTGCTCTAGGTGTGAGAGTTTATCGCGACGGTGCAAAATACCGCCGTGCACATAAGGATTGAGGGTTTTAACACGCCCTTCAAAACATTCCGGAAATTTCGTGATTTCGTCGATTTCAATCGCTTTAATGCCGTTTTCAACCAGTATTTTATATGTTCCGCCCGTAGAGATAATCTCGTAGCCATTTTTTACAAGCGATGTACAAAATGTAACAATATTACTTTTGTCGCTCACGCTTACTAATGCTCTTTTCATGTTCTTCCTTGAAAATTTATTGCGCAATTTTAGCCTAAAAGAGATTATGGTTTTATGAAGATTTTAACGGAATAATTACTTGAGCCAAAACTCAAGTTCTAAATTGGGAGAGTCTATCGCTGAGAGTCAAGGCATTTTCTTCAAGTCTTCTTATCTCATCAGACATCACATTGCCGCTTATTACATTTTTCTCAACTTCTTTACTTATTTGCGCTATTTTTGCAATAATAAAATGGGTACTTTCCCCAGTTTTATGTAAGGCATCCAATGATACGTTCATAGCGTTTGCAGTATCGTGCATTGTGTGTACTGTGAGTTCTATTTGATCTTGAGCATGCGATGAAACTTCTGTGAGATTTTGTATATTTTTTGCATTTGCATTCATTTTTTCACTTACATCATTAATAGACTGGACGATAACGCTCACAGTAGCATTAATTTCACTCAAGCTTTTTTGTGTTCTCTCTGCCAGCTTTCTTACCTCATCTGCTACAACCGCAAAACCGCGTCCGTGTTCACCGGCACGTGCCGCCTCTATAGCTGCATTCAAAGCAAGCAAGTTCGTTTGGTCTGCTATATCGCTTATGACGCTTAATACCCCTTTTATCTGCTGTGCATCGGTACTCAGCCTCGATAAATCTTCCACCAAGCCCATCTCTACCTCAGCGCTATTATGCACCTCTTTAATCATCTCGACTATATTTTTACTTGCCATATCTAATACTTGGCTCACTTTGGAGATATCATTTCTTACCAAATCAGCATCATCGGTTGCTTCATTTATCATAAGTATTGTCTCTTGCCCGTACGTAGTAGTTTCTTTAATGATATGTGCTGTTGCATCCATACTTTTAGACATGTCTATAAAATGTTTATCAACCTCTTGGACTATATTTTTATTATGAAGTGCACTATTTTTTGAATCATCTATAGCTTCTCTCGTGGATGCAATTAAATGATTTAAACTTGAAAATATATTGGAAATTTCATCTCTCCCCAATCCATCCTGATGAAAGGTAAAATCCCTACTATTATCAATATTTTTCATACTGTCTTGAAGCTTTTCAATAGATTTGTGAATTACGGAAACTAACCAAGCGCTAATAATTATTAAAAAAATCAAAGCTATAATTGCCGTAGCCATAATCTCATTTTCAGAATTTGAAAGTTTCTTATCAAATAATTCAATATTTTCATTTAAAGATTTGTTTGTAAATGCGACTAAATGTTCTAATTCTTCTTTCGTTTTCACCGCAACAGAGTTATAAGAAGCAATTGCATCTACTTTGTCTTCACTATCGGAATCCGAATCAGCAAAGGTCTCAACCATCCCCGAACCAATAGTGCTCAACGCTTTAGTTCTTAAAGAGATGTTTTGAACGATAGTTTTAAGTGCGATGAACTCTTTGAATGAAGACATCGCTTCAAGCTCAGATATGGATTTACTCAACTCTTCTTGTATCTGAAGGTTTTTCTTTTTGTAGTCGCTCTGCAACTTGAGTCCGGACGCTGCGGATGTTAAAAATATATTTTGCAAAGTAGCTATAGAATCGGAGATGTCGCTAGATATGGATATAAGATGAAGCTGCTTTGACTTAAAATCATCAAAACTATTCTTAGAGACATCAAAAGCACTTAAACTGATGATGCTTGTTATCCCCAGAGACATGAGCCCTATGGCTACGACAAGCCAAATCTTTGCTTTTATACTTAAATGTTCTATTGCATTCATCTTTTTACCTATTTTTAAAAATATTAGTATGCTACGTTAAACAATAAATAATAGTTATTTAATTTGTCAGGAGTTCCGGCTCCCATACTAGAAACTGCCATTGGCGCTCCTATTTGATACCCACTTAGAGTATATTTATAATCTACCATCTCTGCGCCCAAGCGAAGATACGCATATCTGTTTACAGGCTGGATATAATACACCTCATACGCACTTCCTCTTGTGGCAAGCTTGTTTGTCAAAGAGTTTGATCCCTGTGTAAAACTAAACCAGTTTTGACTTCCCTGATTGTATTCGGCACCGATGCGTGGTTTATTTAAGCTTTCTAGCGGAAGGGTATAGCGCGTACCTAACCAAAATGCATTGCCGTTTTTCTGGTCTGTATTTACAGATGCCCCTGTGCCGGTCATGTCTGTACTTAATAATCCTAGATAATCATCAAACCCATCACCATTCATATCGCCCATATTGGAAACTTTACCATTTGGTTTAGATTGAGAAATAGCATAGTGTGCAAAAAGATCTAAACCGCTATTTTGAATGTTCGTGAATTCAAGCATTGCCGTATAGAGCATCACATCACCGATGTTTGTATTGATTGGAGCATTTGAAACTACATCTGTAGCCTTAACAGCACTCATCTGTAACAATGAACCCTCTACTCCAAGTCCTGTATCCAAAAATGCTCCAAGAACATTAGTATCCTTTACTGCACCGTTATCCCCGACGTACGTGTACGTAGTATCAGCCTGATACCCTTTTCCGTAACCGACTCTTAGTGCCATTCCATCCACGCCCGTCACATTTTGCAAAGCCGCAGTTGCTACAACACCGTCTGCTGCACCGTCAAAACTTAGCGCTGAGTAAGTAGCCTTACGAACCGTATTGTCTTTAAACTGGTGTGAAGGACCATCCGAACTTGGCTGACGTCCGATAGTAAGTGTCAAGGGAACATCACCTTTATAAACAGTCCAGTCAATATATGCACGTTCTACAAATAAGCCGCTATCAGAGGGACGTCTTCCCTGCATAGGATCCATAGAAGAGTAAAGATAATTTGCACCCGTATCCGACCAATTTTTGTACATAGCCAAACGACCTGTAAATTTCATATCTTCGGCTATATCTGAACCCATATTAAGTCTCAAACGATTAGACCAAATATTTTTAGCAGAACTTTTATTACCTGCCGCATCTTTTGCTTCAAAAGCATCTACACGGGTTCGAAATTCAAAACCTAGATTAATTTTATCTACCATCGTAGAAGTTTCAACTGTATCGATACGCTCTTCAATCTCATCATTCATATCAGATTGGGATTCTTTGAGTGCATTGATTTGCTTTTGCAGACTGTCTATTCTATTGTCATAACTGTCCAAGCTTAGCACAGAATCTGCCGACAAAGATATCGCAACAAACGAGGCTGCTATGCTGAATTGTATTATTTTTTTCATAGAAGTTCCTTTTTGATTACATACCTGCCGCTTCTGGATGGTCAGAATCCGCGGCATGGCTTGTTAAATATTTTTTTAAATTGCTTTTTTCAGAATCAGATAATTTATCTATACCCATCTTTGCCATTTTGTCCTCTTTTTCGAACACTTTCTCCCACTGTTTCACAGCTTTAGAACTAGCATCCAAACCCAATTTTACCGCAACCTCTTTGCCGCCCGCAAAAGCTATCGTTGTGACAATAGATAACGACAAAAGTAAACGAAATAATCTCATTTAAAACCCTTTGTAAGATAATATAAGAACCATGTTATCCCAAGTAAAATAAATTGTTACTTATTTTTTTAATTACGATATAAGAAAAGAATATTCAACTTTTACTTAATGACTAAATATTAAATCCGATTAAAAATAAACAAATTTTTTTGTTTCGATTTCCGCTTTACTTGGAGATTCTACTATTGAACGTAATAATGATGTAATCTAGCTAAGCTAGTATTCCACCCCAATTGGAGATTTTCTTTAATTCTATGTCCAATATAATATACATCTTTACAATGTAAAGATAAAGGAAACGTTATGTTTACAACTATGAAAAACTCTTCTTTAGAGAGTAAATTTTTTGCAATATTACTTATTGTAACTACTTCTTATTTTCTTGTTTGGGCAGGAGATTATACAAACGGTTCATATCAAACCATTCTCCTTATCGCTACCGCCTTTGGTATTTTTATGGCTTTTAATATTGGAGGTAATGATGTTGCCAACTCCTTTGGTACTTCCGTAGGAGCAGGCACGCTTTCCATTAAACAAGCACTGATGGTTGCTGCTATATTTGAAGTAAGCGGTGCAATGATAGCAGGGGGAGAGGTAACGGATACCATTAGAAGCGGGATAGTCAATTTAGACGGTATGGCTATAAAACCTATGGAATTTGTTTATATAATGATGGCTTCTCTTTTAGCTGCCGCCATATGGCTTTTAATCGCTACAAAAAAAGGGATGCCTGTTTCAACAACTCACTCTATTATCGGGGGAATTGTAGGTGCATCCATTACGCTTGGTGTTATTCTTGAAGGTGGTGATGCGGCGTTTGCATTAGTGCAATGGGATCAAATAGGTATGATTGTACTTTCTTGGATTATCTCCCCTGTTCTTGGCGGTATCTTGGCATTTATTCTTTACGGCTTTATTAAAAGATATATTCTTTCTTATAATGACAAAGCACACGAAAAACTCTTATCTATCAAAAAAGAAAAAAAAGCGTTCAAAGCAAAAGCATATGAAAATTACGAGCATATGACTTCCGAAGAGAGACTAAAAGCCCTTGCAGAGATGACTTGGGATTCTCAAGCAGAAGTTGACGGTGATTTCAGTAAAGAAGATTTACGTTCAGATTACTATAAAAATCTACATAAATTTGACGATAAAAAGAAGAAAGTAAATGCAAATCGTGCAATGCAGGCTTATTTGCCGATTGTTGCAGCTCTAGGTGCTATGATTTTAACCGGAATGGTCATTTTCAAAGGTCTTCAACACATAAATCTCAATTTCACTACTTTAGACAACTATCTTATTATGTCGATGATTGCGGCTCTTGCATGGATGACTACCTATATAGCCATACGTTTTATGGGCGACAAGAATTTAGAGCGTTCTACTTTTGTTCTCTTTAGCTGGTTACAAGTTTTTACCGCATCCGGATTTGCTTTTTCTCACGGCTCAAACGATATCGCAAACGCAATAGGACCCTTCGCAGCTATTCTTGACGTACTTCGCACGGGAGCGGTCGGTTCTGAGGCCGCAGTACCGAAAATTGCCATGCTCACCTTTGGTGTCGCTATGATTACGGGTCTTTGGTTTATCGGAAAATATGTAATACAGACTGTAGGAAGTGATTTAACAAAAATGCATCCGGCATCCGGCTTTTCGGCAGAACTTGCAGCTGCCAGCGTAGTGCTTTTGGCATCTACCTTTGGAATTCCCGTTTCAAGTACACACATTTTGATTGGTGCTGTTCTAGGAATCGGGATAGTAAATTCGCATGCAAACTGGGCTCTTATGAAACCTATCGCTTTAGCTTGGATTATTACACTTCCTGCTGCGGCTATCATGTCTTCAATTACTTTTGTTATACTTCGAACAATTTTTTAAAAGGTTCGAAATGACAAATATAGCTATTTTATGTTCAGGCGGTGATGTATCAGGAATGAATCCTGCCATCAAGCATTTTGTAGAGTACGCTTTACAAAAAAAACTTATCCCTTATTTTGTTTATGACGGTTATGAGGGTCTCATCGATAACAAGATTGTAAAAGCAGGTTATGAAGATGTTGCGGGGATCATGATTCGCGGCGGAACAAAAATAGGTTCGGCACGCTCCAAAAGATTTATGCAACCCGAATATAGAACCGTTGCCAAACAAAACTTAGACACGCATAATATCGATATGCTTGTAGTTCTAGGCGGCGACGGTTCTTTTAGAGGACTTCACGCTTTTTACAAGGAGCACGGCATCAAATTTTGCGGTGTTCCATCCACGATTGATAACGATATTAATGGAACAGACTACTGCCTTGGCGTTGACACGGCACTTAATATTATCAAAGTCTCTATTGATGCTATCAGAGACACGGCAGCTTCTTTTCGAAGAGCCTTTGTTATTGAGACTATGGGTCGTGATTGCGGCTACCTTGCACTAATCTCTTCTCTCACTTCAGGAGCGGAACTCTGCCTTATTCCGGAAGTTGAGTACGACTTAGCATCCCATGAAGAAGAGTTCAAAAAGCAGATTAAAAATGGCCGCAGATACTTTATAGCTGTTGTATCAGAGGGGATAAAACAGGATTCTCAGGAGATTGCAGACTGGTTTGAGCAAAAAATCGGTATCGAATCCAGAGTAAGCATCCTTGGACATCTCCAAAGAGGGGGAAATCCGAGTACTTACGATAGATTGATGGCATACAAATTTGTAACTTATGCAATTGACGGTCTCTTAGGAAGCTATGAGGAAAGTGTTATTTGTTATACAAAAAGCGGATTTGAATTCAAAAGCATTGATGAAGTGGTCGGCAAACATAAACAACTCGATTCGGGACTCTTGACATATCTTTCTAAGATGTAAAAACAAACCAAGCTCATTTCCACATGCCGAAATATTCCGGCATGTGGAAATATGAAAACAGTTCTATAAATCTCTCTCTATTACTCTTTTAAATGTATGAAAGTAATTATCTTGTAATTGGCTTATACTTATAGAGATATTATTCACTTTAAGTTCATCTCCACCGACAGTTCCAATTTGTTCACACGCAATATCTCCTAACATATCTTCAAAATCTGCACAGTTTTGAGGGTTTACTTCGATAATTGCACGACTCATACTCTCTGCAAATATATCTCGCTCATCCGTAACGCTCATCGCAACATCACAGCCAAGTCCGCTCACAGCCGACATTTTTGCCAAAGCTATTGCAACACCGCCGCTACTTGCATCTTTTGCACATGCCAAGAGACCTTTTTTATTTGCTTCGATTACTAAATCCCAAAGTGCAAGTTCATTTGGATAGTTTATTTCAGGTAAAACTCCGGCAACTGTGCCGCAAATTTCTTTCATATAAAGTGAACCGCCAAACTCAGATTTGGATGTACCTACCAAGTAAAGTACATTTCCCTCATTTTGAAAGCTTGACATCAAAACTTTATTCGCATCGTCATTCACGCCTACGGTCGCAATGGAGGGAGTAGGGAAAACCGATACGCCGTTTGTTTCGTTATAAAGTGACACATTTCCACCGATTACAGGGGTCGTAAGTGCCAAACAAGCCTCTTTGATACCTAAGCATCCTTGTCCAAACTGCCACATAACCTCTGGATTTTCAGGGTTTCCGTAGTTGAGACAATCTGTAATCGCCAAAGGTCTCGCTCCGCTCATCGCAACATTTCGTCCACTCTCGATAACCGCCGCCGCAGCTCCCCCTTTTGGGTCGATGTAGCAGTAACGAACATTACAATCCGCCGACATTGCAAGTGCTTTGCCGTTTTCTTTGACACGGATAACAGAAGCGTCTAGCATTCCGCCTTTTTTAATTGTGTTGGTTTGTACCATAGAGTCATACTGCGTGTAAATCCACGATTTGTCCACCACTTCCATAGACTTTGTAAGTTTCTCGAATGCTTCTTGGTTGGATACTTTTGCGAAATCGTTGATAGTGACATCAGCTATTTTATCTAAATATGCTGGACGACTCATCGGGCGGTTAAGCACTGGTGCTTCTTCGCTCACAGGATTGACCGGAACTTCAGCACACTTTTCGCCGTGCCAGAAGAGCTCCATATTGCCGGTTGCAGTTACTTCACCGATAACTGCAGCGTCCAAATCCCACTTTTCAAAAATCTTGATAATCTCCGCTTCGCTTCCTTTTTTTGCACAAAGAAGCATACGCTCTTGAGATTCACTCAGCATAAAGTCATACGGAGTCATATTTTCTTCACGCGCCGGAACTTTGTCTAGGTGCATTATCATCCCAGAGCCTGAACGCCCAGCCATCTCAAAAGATGAAGATGTAAGTCCCGCTGCACCCATATCTTGGATACCAACGACATGGTCAGTTTTGAAGAGTTCTAAACACGCTTCAAGGAGAAGTTTCTCAGTAAACGGGTCACCGACTTGTACCGTCGGGCGAAGAGATTTGGACTCCTCCGTAAAACTATCCGAACTCATTACGGCACCGCCGAGTCCATCTCTTCCGGTTTTCGCACCCACATAAATAACAGGATTGCCGATACCATCCGCACGACCGTAAAAAATTTCATCCGACTTTGCAAGTCCCAAAGTAAAAGCATTGACTAAAATATTGCCGTTGTAGCACTCATCGAAACTTGTCTCTCCGCCGATAGTCGGAACACCCATACAGTTGCCGTAACCGCCGATTCCTGCAACAACACCACGTACCAAATATCGCTGATGTGCTGAAGTTTTATCATCATTTAAAACATTACCGAATCTTAAAGCATTAAGATTTGCAATAGGACGTGCCCCCATCGTAAAAACATCACGCATAATTCCGCCGACACCCGTTGCAGCCCCTTGATACGGCTCTATAAAGCTTGGGTGATTGTGTGACTCCATCTTAAATACAGCCGCATAACCGCCGCCGATATCGATAACACCTGCATTTTCACCGGGTCCTTGAATAACCCACGGAGCTTTTGTCGGAAAACCGTTTAAATGCACTTTTGAAGATTTATAAGAGCAGTGTTCACTCCACATAGCAGAAAAAATACCAAGCTCCACAAGGTTTGGCTCACGATTTAAAATCTGTTTAATATGTGTGTAGTCAGCTTGGGAGAGCTTATGATTGGCTAATTGTTTTTCAATATCCGGCAGTTGTTGGCTCACGATGGAATCCTAAAAATTGGTTTTTAAACGGGGATTATATCTAATAAGTAGTAAAAAAAAATTTAATTATTTTCAACCGTGCTTGGAAAAAATATCTTGATGTATGTTCCAAAATGATTCAAAGGTTGCTGCAATAGAAAAATTTTTTATAGACTCAAAACTATTCATCCCCATTTTTTGTCGCAGTTCTTGAGATGCTATTAACTGCTGAGCGGCATCTAACCACAAACCATCTTCTTGAGGTTCCAAAACAAATCCGTTTTCGCTTTGGACATTAATAAGTTTTGTCGGTCCCCCTTTGTTGGTAACAACACAAGGAAGTCCACATGCCATAGCTTCTAAGACAACCTGCCCTAGCGTTTCCGTCACAGAGGGAGTGATAAAAAAATCACTCGAAGCATAAATACTGCTAAGCTCAGGCACATGCTTAATTCCAAGCATATAAATGCCTTGCTTCTTGAATTTTTTTGCTTCTTTTAACATCTTGCCGTGTCCCACTACGACAAGTACAACATTTTTTTCTTTAAAATACTCATAGTGACGTTTATAAAATTGTATAAGCCAAGGGAAGTTTTTCTCTATACTCATTCTCCCTACATAGAGCATTTTAATGGCATTTTCATCTATAGAATATTTTGCCCAAATTTCTTGATTTTTATAGCTAGGATTGAAGTTATTCGTATCTGTTCCCGCACGAAGTTCAAATATATTCTCTTTTTCAATTTGTATGCTATTTTGCAAAATTTCTAAGTATGCAGAAGAACGTGCCATTACAAGTTTAGCTTTTTTATAAAAAAATCTCATAATTAAAACGACAATTCTTCCGGCAATTCTACTGTGCATATTTTTGCGGATATAACTTGGAAAATCGGTATGGTATGTGCTCGTAAACGGGATAGCGTATTTATAAGAGGCGTAAAGAGCAATCATTCCTACGGGACCGGGCGTAGATATATGAAGAAAATCAGGCTTTAATTCTTTAATTTTGTTTAAAAACTGTCGTATATTTGGAATAGCCAAAAACAGTTCATCGTAAAAAGGCATTCTTCTTGAATAAAACGGCTGCATATTGATAATATTATCCGTAATATTTTCTGCTTTGATTGGAGAAGAGGTCAAGACATATAAAGCTTTTTCATTTTTTTTCGCTTCACTTGCCATATCTTGTATAAAGCGTGAAACACCGTTTTGGTCAAATACCGTATCTGAGATAAGAACTATTTTCATTCATCCACTTTAGTTTTAATTGTGGAATTATTGAATAATATTATTACGAATTGATAACTTTGCTTTTTATGCCCGTACTACACCCGTATTAGTGAAAAGAAAAATCTTTTTTCGTACGGATATTTTTCTTGAGCGAAAATATATTTTTATATTCTATTGTCAATATTTCATACTCTTTCTCGGCATGTGGAAGCGCAATTGTAAACTCATCTTCCACCCCTTTGCCAAGCATAGCACGTGCCAGAGGAGAGTGGATAGAGATGAGTCCGTTTTGGGGTTCAGATTCCAAAACGCCGCAAAGCGTGTACACCTCTTCTTCATCCGTATTTATGTTAAGTATTTTTACGGTGCTCCCAAAACTCACCTTGGCATGTGGAAGTAAAGCGGGGTCAATAAGCTGTGATTTTTGTATCATTGAGTTTAAATAAAAAAGCCTTTTGTCTATGAACCGAAGTTTTTCTTTGGCTGCATGATAGTCTGCATTTTCGCTTCTGTCACCTTGGGCAGCAGCAACCAATTTTTCATGCGCCACCACAGGTTTTTCAACTTCAAGCAAAAATTTAAACTCTTCTACTAAAAGGTCATACCCTTCAATACTCATAGGCTCTTTCAAAAAAATGCCTTAATTATTAAATCCAACAATGTAATATGTGTCTTTGTTTGCAAGTTGATTCACGGTAACTTTAAACTTTTCACTAAAGTGGTGAATCTTTTCATGTGCCATTTCAGCCATCTCAGGGCTTACTGCTTCGACTTTAATTTTAAAACAATCATTAGAATTCGACATTGCAACAAAAGAGCCGTCTGGCTTCAAAGCATCATGTAAATCCATGATGTGCTTTTGTATTTTTTCATACCCCGCTGTATTGTTTTTTATTTTCTCAAGTTGATCTATGAGTGCATCATTTGGTAGGTAACCAAGTTGTGTTAACATTGCATCGTTTTGCATTGTCTCTCCTTCATTGTGATTTGTGCAAAAATAATAACAGTTTTTTGTAAACATTCAGTATTAATTTATTTGCATGTACTATAATTATGAACCGAACTCAAATTTTCTACAAGAGAGAAAAATCTATGACTGAAGATATCCTCAAAAAAATTAAACAACTCCCACCGTTACCGGAATCGGCAATGCAGATAGAAGCTGTCTATCAAGACCCAAATAGCAGCTTTAACGATATGGTTAAAATATTAGAAAAAGATCCTTTGCTTACTGCCGATATTCTCAAAGCTGCAAACTCTCCTCTTTATGGATTTTCTCGTGAAATAAATGCAATCAGCCAAGCTGTTGGACTATTTGGAATGGGAACCGTAAGAGGCTTTGCGCTGGCAAGTATTGTAAAAAAAAGTTTTACTCTCGATTTGTCTCCTTATGGGATAAATAACGATATGTTTTCAATGCTTTCCAAAAAACAGCATGCACTTGTTATTTCATGGTGCCTCAAAAAAGAAAATAAACTTCTTGGCGTACTTTCACCTGCCGCATTTCTTGTTGAAATCGGCAAAGTTCTCATTGCACAACAAATTATTACAGAGGGCAAACAACAGGCATTTCGTGATGCGCTTGCAGATTTACAGAATGTAGAAGCAGCTGAAAGAGCAATAGTTGGCGTTGATACTCCCGAGGTAAGCGCTACCGTGTTTGAGCACTGGAGATTTGAAGAAGGGCTTGTAAATGTTTTAAGAAACTGTCAAAATCCTCAAAAAGCAGACCCTAAAGATCAAAGAGCAGCACAAATTCTTAATGTTGTTCGTATTGCCGTACCTATTAACGGTGTTATTACCGATGCGAGTATTGCACATGCCAAAGAACTTATAGAAACTTATGGGCTTGATATGGAAAGCTTTGACAAAGCTATAGAAAACGCTCGATAATACAATTTGAAATCTTTATTAATTAGACTCACTCTTGGTCTGAGCGATCAGGACATAAGCACAGATGAGAGAGTGTATATAAACACTTTTCTTGCAAAAAAATATATAACAAAAAAAGAAAATATTTATCAATTTAACTCAAAGTACCGTGCAGGAACTCTTGGACTTGTTCAAAACGGCACTGCATATTTGAATGTTATAGGGGAAAATGTACGTGATCTTTTCATAGGCGATGGAGATTTAGGCAGTGCTAAAGAGGGTGATTTAGTTATTGCACAAAGACTTTTGGGAAAACGGGGCACGCCGAGTGCAAAAATTCTCGAAGTTGTCGGTCGTGCCGTGAGTTATAGTGTTGCGTACATCATAGAAAGTGAAAAGAAAAAATCTTTAGTAGATTTAAAAACTGATTACCCTGCAGGGGTGGAGATTAGCGAAGAAGAACTCAATACATATGAGATTGGGGATGTTTTTAAAATCGATAATCAAAATAACACTATAATGGAAAAATTGGGAAATATTCAAGACCCTCTGGTAGATGAAAAAATAGTTCTTGCGCAATACAATAAACATGATGAATTCACCCAAGAGGTTTTGCAACTTGCCCAATCTTTTGAACCGGTAGATGCTTCAAAATATCCAAAAAGAGTTGATTTAAGAGATTTGCCTTTTTGTACTATTGACCCCGTGACAGCCAAAGATTACGATGATGCTATTTATTACGACGAAGCAAGTACGACACTTTACGTCGCTATTGCGGATGTTAGCGAATACGTAACTCCTTTTGGTCCCATCGATAATGAAGCGATATATAGAAGTTTTTCTATCTATCTTCCACACCGTTCAATCCCGATGCTGCCTCGCCAACTTAGTGAAACACTTTGTTCTCTGCAGCCTCACGTTGACAGACTTGCTTATGTTTTTGAGATGAAACTTGATTTAGAAAGCTTGGAAGTGAGTAAATCCAGAGTATATGAAGCGATTATACATTCTCAAAGAAGATTTAACTACGAAGAGATAGACCTGTTTTTTGAAGGGGAACTCAAAGCAAGTAATGATTCTGAAGAAAAAATATTGGATTATCTCAAAAAACTCAGAGTGATAACAGATGCTCTAAAAATCAAAAGATTGAAAATCGGTTACAATTTTCGCTCCAATGAATTAGAGATGGTTATAGATGAAAAATCCAACCTAGTCTCCACCACTTTTGCAGAAGAAACTCCTTCTCATGCACTCATAGAAGATTGTATGCTCTTAGCAAACAAAGAAGCGGCAGCTAGATTTGAGCGAGGAGTGTTTAGGATACATGAGCCTCCTAGTCAGCTAAAACTCCAAACCATGTACCAAGAATTAGCCGGAATCGGTATGCATATCGATATAAAAAACAGTATCAAAGAAACTATTTCCGATATACAAGAGCAAGCCTTAGAGATGGGGCTTCAGTCAGAGGTGGATACACTCATAATCCGCTCGCAGATGCAAGCACGTTATTCTTCTATGAATGCGGGTCACTTTGGTTTAGGCTTTGAGGCATATACTCATTTTACCTCCCCTATTCGCAGATATTCTGATCTTATAGTACACCGCCTTTTAAAAGCCATCAACAATAATGACACCATAGAAGGCTCTTACGTACTCAGAAACATAGAAGCACTCGCTATCACCATAAGTGAAAAAGAAAGGGAAGCAAGTAGCATTGAAGGGCAGTTCATGGCTCGAAAATTTGCGCGATGGGCAAATGAAAATATTAATAAAACCTTTAAAGCTCGCATAGATGCAACACAACCGGAAGTAAAAGCAGAACTTCATGATGAAATAATAGGTGCAAGACTCAGTATTACGCAGAGTGAAGATGCTGTTTTATTCGAAGATGTCATTGTTCGTATCGATACAGTGGAGATACCAAAAGCAAAAATATTTGCAAGTGTGATAAAAAAAGATGACTAAATATGTACAAAAGTGAACTAGATAAGCATATCCAAAATGCAACTATTTCTAATAATTTTGTATTTTTTGGGGAAAGCAGCTTTTTGATCGACAGATATACCAAAATAGTGACCGATGTTGCTGATGCTTCTATACTTTCTTTTTACTATGATGAATACGATTTTAACTCTGCCAAAGCACACCTTTCGCAAGGCTCACTCTTTGGAGATAGAAATGTTCTCATCATTAAAAGCGATAAAAAAATCAATAAAAAAGAGCTAGATGTTTTTGTAGATTATTGCGATAAAAATCCTGATAATATCTTTGTTTTTGCCTATTACGGAAGTGAACACAAGACTTATATAAACGCATTTGCTAAACAAAGCACATTGAGTGTGCGGTTTTTCCATCCAAAAGATTTTGAAGCGCAAAATATTATCGCACAGCTTGCAGCTGAAAAAAAAGTCACTATAGACAAATATTCCATCTCTCATCTTTTACAAATACATAACGAAGATATTGCACTTGCCTGTAACGAGCTGGATAAGTTTGTAGTTTATGATAGAGCCGTCACTACAAAAGATATTGACAATCTTGTTTTTGGGCTTGCTGAAATAAACATAGATGAATTTATCAAAAAAATTCTCAATAAAAAAGATTTTAAAGAGGATTTGCTCAGTATTTTGGAACGCGGAGAGGATGAGATTCGAGTTGTAACTGCAATTACATCCTATTTGACGCAGCTTTATATGTTCAACATTTACATACGTGTTAACGGAGCACCAAATGCACTGGAAATCTTAGGTTACCCTGCCCCGCAATTTATTGTAGATGAAAAAGCAAATTTATCCATCAAAATAAAACCGACTCTCTTTTATAAACTCCATGAACTATTGCTTACAAGTGAGTTAAAAATGAAATCAGCCGATGTTGATAAGAGTGCTATCTTGCTCTCCACACTCATCAGGATACAAAAACTACTCTAAAGAAGAACGATGAAAAAAATTCAAGAACTTATTTTAAAATATCCAAATACTGCGCTTATTCTTCTCATATCCATAGTTTATCTTTACTTTCAGACAGATATGATGTTACGCACTACGGGAGATGAAAAAACCTATGTTGCACAAGCACTAGAGATGCAGGAGCGTGGCTATTGGTTTGTGCAAACTTGGGCAGAGGAACATGATTATTATAAGGGACCTTTACATTTTATTCTTTTGCGCATAGGCTTTTTCCTTTTTGGCGATAGTATTTTTGCGACCCTTTATATGAACTTTTTCGGTCTTATCGCTGCAACGCTTCTTTTATACAGATTTTTTCTCAAAGAGAGCAATGACAATTCTTGGGCAATTTTTTATGCCGGAAGTTTTGCAACAGGAGTTGGGCTGTATGCACACATGTTCGCTTCCCAGATGGAGGCACAGCTCGTCATTCTCTATGCAATGATTCTTTACTTTTTAAATAAGGCAGATGCAGACAAAAGCCTCATAAATCAAATTATTTTGTGGTCTCTCATCGGGCTCATCGGCTGGTCAAAATCACCGGCATACAGTGTATTTTTGGGCTTAAGCGTCCTTTTATATTGGATATTTACCTCACAAATACAAAATAGAGTCAAAGAAAGAATAACATGGATTGCCTTTGCAATTGGAATAGCCGTAGGAGTTGGTGGCTACTTACCTATAGTATTGCAAGACGGTGATATTTTTATCCAAAACTACATCATCAAAGAATCTTTAAATAAAGGTGCCAACGGCGTGCCATGGGAGAGTGCATTTTTTCCCGTATTTACCTATTATTTGGCACCTTGGATGTTTGCATCCGTTTTTTCGTTTTTTGTAGCGATTTACACAATTTTTTCAAAAAAAGAAAGAGTTCTGAGCACAAATGAGATAAGACTCATTAAACTCTCCCTTGCCATTATAATTCCTACTCTTACTTTTTTTACACTCCATCCCTACCGTGGAGAAATATATGCGCTTCCTGCCGTGAGTGCAACCTGGCTCATCGCACTCATTTACTGGAGAGCATATACAAAAAGGTTTGAGATAACTTATGTCTGGATGATGCGTCTGAGTGTACTTGTACTTTCTATTATCCCTGCAGCGATTATTGCAATGGTTGTTCATCTCTCTCCTATGCCGGATTTCTGGCCTTCTTCACTTCTATATATTGCTATTGCAGGGGGATTATTTAGCCTATTTTTTGTCTTTATCTACTCAAAAAAAGTTGCCAAAGAGGGTCCGGCACCTCTTATCATAGCTTTTTTACCGCTTTTTATTATGTTGGGTCTTGTTTTGCAATCTTTTGGAAAAGCAGAGATGAGTGGTTTGAAAAACTATATAAAAGAGAATCATGTAACACAACCTATAGGCTACTACAACGTCCATAGAAACGTCTGGAACGAATACGGATACTTAAACTTTTGGGTGAATCATAAGGTTGTCGGTGTCCATACGCAAGCAAAACTCAAAGAGTGGCTCAGTAGCGGAGGTATTGTTATCCTCTCTTCAAGAATCCCTCTCGAAGCCTTTAGACTAGAGATAGCCACTTTACTTCCACATGCCAAGCTAGATGTCCGCCCATGGCACAGATGGCTGACACACGGCAAAGATGAAAACGGCGAATCAAGGTTTAACAAATACTGGCGTACAAAAGATATTTCGACTATAGAGCAGAATTTTTATATTATTAAAGTGAAAGATTAGATTCTGAATAAAAAAGAAGAAAGCGTACATTGGTACGCGACGAACGAAACACGCGTGTGCGTGCTTCACTATTTTAGTTTTTAGAAGTGTCTACGATTTTGTTGTTTGCAATCCATGGCATCATTTCACGAAGTGAAACACCGGTTCTCTCTATTAAAGAAGCCTTAGCATTTGCACGTTCAGCATTCATACGAGGATACCCTGCTTGACCTTCAAGGATGAAGTCTTTTGCAAATCTACCGTCTTGAATCTCTTTCAAAATTTCTTTCATTGCAGCTTTACTTTGTGCATTGATAACACGTTTCCCTGAAACATAGTCACCGTATTCAGCTGTGTTAGAGATAGAGTATCTCATGTCAGAAATTCCGCCTTGGAACATTAAATCAACAATCAATTTAAGTTCGTGAAGACACTCAAAGTATGCTAGTTCCGGAGCGTAACCAGCTTCCGTTAATGTTTCGAATCCAGCTTGAACCAAAGAAACAGCACCGCCGCAAAGAACAGCTTGCTCTCCGAAAAGGTCAGTCTCAGTCTCATCTTTGAAAGTTGTCTCAATAATTGCAGTTCTACCGCCGCCTATTGCCGACGCATAAGAAAGAGCTAATTCTTTTGTGTTGCCGCTTGGGTTTTGACCTACAGCGATAAGGTCAGGAATACCGCCGCCGCGAACAAACTCTGAACGCACCGTATGTCCCGGAGCTTTTGGAGCAATCATTGTTACGTTGATGTTTGCTGCCGGGTGAATTCTTCCGTAGTGAATATTAAAGCCGTGACCAAAAGCGATAGTTGCACCGTCTTTTAAGTTTGGAGCAATTTCGTTTGCATAGATTTCTGACTGATTTTCATCCGGAAGAAGAATCATAATAACATCGGCATAAGCAGATGCTTCGGCAACTGTCATTACTTTGAAGTTTTTTGCTTCAGCTTTAGCCCATGAAGAACCACTTTTACGAAGACCGACAACAACTTCAACACCGCTATCTCTTAAGTTTTCAGCGTGTGCGTGACCTTGGGAACCAAAACCTATCATTGCAACTTTTTTGCTTTTGATTAACTCGATATTACAATCTTTATCATAGTAAACATTTAATGCCATTCTCTATTCCTTATGTAGTATAAGCTGAGAGTATCAAAACTTCAGCTATAAATTTGTGGAATTATACTCAACTTAAGTATAAACTTTTATTAGACGAAGCTTATACTTTAATGTGAAATATTTCATTTAATCTGAGAGTCTGTATAATGGCAAAAAAAAATGAGAGGTATAATATGAAAAAATTCAACCTATTTAAAGAGATAATCGTCGTCAATAAGCCTTCTCTCTTGCAGGCTATTAATGCATCAAAAGAATTCGGTATCACTCTTGGCGGAGAGATAAAATATGCGCCATTTAGCGATACGGATATTTTAATTTATCAAGGGCAGCATATGAAGCAGCAGACTAATGCGCTTATGCCGACAAAAAAGCCCTCTCTTGAATCTCTTCTTGGCAACAATTATCAAGTTCTCGAAGATGATGACAGAGTACTCATCAAAGCATTTTCAAACTGGCAGGCAATCATAGGATTCAATACGCCGCGCGCTTCTTATGATGACACGACGGGCGACGGTGTTTCAGAATTTTCTTATAAAGATTTAGAAGATATAGGCTGGAATGCTACGGAGTTTAATATTAGTTACAGAACTTTAGTAGATGTTCTTGAGGCACAATGCGAGGGCACTTTGATATGTATTGAGCAGGAAGAGCCGTATCAGTTTAGCGGGCTTGGCTTTTTAAGTGATAATCCACATGCCAAGAAAGTCCTCTTCGAATACTGCCAAAATGAGATTACAAGACTCATGCAAGAGGAGAGCCATTTTGCAAAAGAAAAGCTCACGGATGACGAAAAAGAAGCCGCAGAATTTTTTATGATAGAGTAACGGTTGTTCATGAATCAGCAAAAAATAACAATAGAATATAAGTACAGGGGAAGTATCGAACTTCCCGCAACAAAAGATGCTAAAAATATCTTTTTTCGCACAAAACAAAGTTATGCAAATCATGAAAAAATGGGTATGCATATTCTTTTTTCACAAGCAAATATACAAAGGCTCCAAACATACCAAAAAGGGGGAGCTTTTGAAGAGCTTGAAAATTTAGATTTTTATATCCAACTTGGTGAAATTCTAGGCTTTAGCACCGAAGATGCCAAGGAGCTAAAAAAATCTATCCTTTTTACAAACGACAATGCGCATACGAAGTTCAATATCAAAAAACGTATTAAACTCATCAACAAAAAAAATAAAAGTGATGCAGACACAAGTTATCTTTTTTGGGATATTGAAAATTTTTCCAGTATCTCCTCTATTTTTAACGACATTATAGAACCTTACGAAATAGATGACAAGAATATATATTTAGCTGCAAACCCCGATTCACTGTATCTCAAAAAAGCGGAGTGGAGCGCAAATCTCTTTGATTACGGAAAAACACTCTGGTCATTCAATTTTATCAAATGTGATCACGGCAAAAATATAGCGGATGATGTCTTACTTGGTGAGTTTAAAAATTTAGCTCCAAAAAATAGTAATATCTTTATTCTCACTTTTGATAGAGAGCTCAAAGAAAGATTCATAGAGGCGACACACAAAAGCAATAACCTCTATATCATGGAGAAATGATTATTTTACAGTGCGTAAATATCTTTGCAGAATAATCATTGCAGAGAGTGAGTCTATCCTTCCGTCACGGACATATTTAATCTCTCCCTTGATCATATTTTCTGCTTCAAGGGAGGAGTGACTTTCATCCTGATAAAACACTTCGCCCTCAAAAGCAACAAGATTCATAAAATGGGCTATCCGTCTTCGCATCTCATCTTCACTGCTTCCCCCAAGAGGAATTCCGACTACCACTGCATCTGCTTCCCATTCCAATAAAACTTTTTTTACTTCGGCGGCAGCTTGGTCTCTATTTTTTCTCTGCACGGCTTTGAGTGGTGTCACAAAATCTTTGTGCGCAGAATACGCCAATCCGATTCTTTTAAGACCCAAATCTATCGCAATATATTTCATTATTTGCCCAAACAAAAAGAGCCGAACATCTTATCAAGCATCTCATCATTCTCAAAAGGTCTGGTGATAGACGCCATCGCTTTGGCGGCTTCATTAAGATGAAAAGAGAATATTTCCAGCTCTTGGTCTTGCAACGGAAAAAAAGCTTCTTGTATATTTTGCATCGTATTTTCTACTGCAGTAATCTGTCTTTGAGAAATAAGCATAATCTCTTCAGAACTGTTGCTTGTATCCATAAAATTTTTGAGGAGTTCTATGAGTGTATGCGCATTTTCTTTGGAGTTAATCTCTAAATCGACTTGCAAATCCACATGCCATAACTTCTGCTGTAAATCTTTCTTGTTTCTTACATAAATCACTTTTTTATTCTTGGCATGTGTACTTATCAGAGCGAGTATTTTTTCATCTTCTGCGTCAAACTCTCTGCTTCCGTCAAAAAGTACGACAACTATATCGCTCTGTTGTATCGCTTCTAAAGAGCGCTCGATTCCAATCTGTTCTATCGCGTCATTCGCTTCACGTATACCGGCAGTATCTACTATGCGGATTAGATGTGTCCCGATTTTCACCTGTTCTTCTATTGTGTCTCTTGTTGTTCCTGCAATATCGCTCACAATGGCACGGTTATAATGAAGCAAGGAATTAAGCAAAGAACTCTTACCCACATTAGGCTTACCGACAATTGCCACCTTAAAACCTTGCATTAGTCCCTCTCTAGCTCTTGAAACGTTCAAAGTATCCTCAAGACTCTTATGTAATTCACTCAGTTTTAATTCTATCTGTGATACCAAATCTTGGGGTAAATCTTCCTCAGCATAGTCTATACTTACCTCCGAATAGGCTAGGATATGAATAATATCATCACGAATTTTTTCAATATATTCCTTAAGAGAACCCTTCATTTGTTTTGCTAAAATTTTTGCCGCATCTTCACTTTTGGCTTCAATAAGCTGTGCAATAGCTTCTGCTTCACTTAGATCAATCCGACCGTTAAAAAATGCTCTCTTGCTAAATTCACCCGCATTGGCAAGTCTGGCTCCACATGCCAAGCTTTCTTTTAAAATACTTTGCGCGACAATAAATCCGCCATGACATTGAATTTCCACTATATGTTCGGCGGTAAAAGAGTAAGGTGCTTGAAAATAGATAACAATTGCTTCGTCTATGAGTTCGTTTTTTTGATTGTAAATATTTGTAAGCGTGGCATATCTTGGAGAGAAATTTTCTTTATGAGAGAGTTTTTTGGCTATATCAAGAGCCTTATCGCCGCTGATTCTTATAATGGCGATAGAGCCGATGCCGTTTGCCGTGGCAATGGCGCAAATTGTATCACTGTGCATTAATTTGTATGATAATCATTCACAATGATATATTTGAGTCCATCACGGGTAGAACGGATAACCACATATTTTTCAGGATATTTATCACGGAGTTCTTTAAGTGCAATCTGAACCAAAACCCCATCAAGTATTTTTGTTTGTGCTCTTCCGTCTCTTTCTATCCCTTCACAAACACCTACTAAATATCTCGAAACAGCTTCTTCTTGATTTTTTAAAAACTCTGCAATTTCCAAACGAAGTTGAAGCTGATATTTTGTATTAATCCAGTTAAAAATGATATAAGAGAGTGCTTTATACCGATAGCCCTCTTTGCCGATGAGAAGAGCAGCATCTTCTCCTCTAAACTCTACAAGTAAAGTATTCTCATCATAAACGCTCACTCCAATTTCATCTACGTCAAAACATGTTAAATCAAAAAGAGTATTAATATCTTCTTTAACAATCTTTGCTATTTCAGAAATTCTTGTCTCTTCTTTATTGTCAAATGCATCGTCATAGTCTGCAGTAAAATCAATATCCGTATATTTTTCATCTTCTTCTTCATCCTCTTGCGTACTTACAAAAGAGGTGGGCATTATCGTATCATTTAAAATAGTGTGAGAATCTTTTTGCACTTGTAATATTGCAGGTATTTTTTCTTCTTGCGTATCTGTCAGAATTTCTGTTTTTTTGTGTTCTTTTGCTTCGGTCTCAATCTTTATCTCTTGAAATATTTCAACTATCGTAACGGTATCTTCTTTTGGAACGCTTTCAAATTCTTTTGTTGCAACAATAATTGCATTTTTTTTAAATAAACCGAACATACCTTTACTTGGAAATTGTATTACTTCTATTTTGAGTTGGGTAACCGAACACTTAAGAGAAGCAGCCGCATTTGTGTAGGCTTCTTCAAGTGTGGTAGACTCAATCTTAATCATTCTGTTTCTCCGTATGTTTTGCGATAGCTATCTCTGCATCTTTAGCATTTTTAAATTGTTGATTCACGATGTATTGCTGTGCAATTGAGAAAAGATTGTTTACAAACCAGTAAAGTACGAGACCGGACGGGAATGTCAAAAAGAAAAATGTAAAGATAATAGGTAAAAACTTAAACACTTTCTCCTGCATCGGATCCGTAAAATTATTTGGTGTCATCCTTTGCTGAAAATACATAGAAGCACCCATAAGGATTGGCAAGATATACAAATGATCCATACGTGAAAGATCCTGTATCCAGAACATCCACTCGGCACCTTGAAGTTCTACTGCATTTAAAAGAACGCGGTAGATTGCAAAAAATACGGGTATTTGTAAAATCATCGGTAAACATCCACCGAGTGGATTTGCTCCATGTTTTTTATACATATCCATTACGGCAGCATTCATTCGCTGCGGGTCACCTTTATATTTTGCTTGCACCTCTTTAATTTTAGGAGCGATTTCTTTGATTTTTTGCATAGAAACCATTCCCTTGTACGTCAAAGGGTAAAGTACTATTCTAATAATCAAAGTGAGTCCGATAATAGACCAACCCCAATTTCCAAGAATACCGTGGAGCCATGATAAAAGTGCGAACAAAGGCTTGGAAGCAAAAGTGAACCAACCGTATTCTATTGCGTTAGTCAGTACAGGTTTTATATTCTTTAATACACTATAATTTTTTTGTCCTACATAACCATTAAATTGAACTGTTTTTAGTGCTTCAAAATAAACAATAGGATTGTTGTCCTTATCTCTTTCAACAAGAATATTTGTATCTTTGGTAAATCCGTACATAATAGTTGCCGAGTATTGATCAAAAGCAGAGATGAGTTCCACTCCGCTAAACGCTTGCCTTCCCTCAGCGTCTCCGTCTTCTATAATAGTAGTTAAATCACTATCGGTATAAATCATAGCTCCCGAAACAGTCATCATCTCTTGTGCGATTTGCGGTCTTTGTCCCAAGTAAACAAAATATCTTTTATCTTTGGAAACCGATACGGTAGCATCATAGTGCCCATCTGCATAGAAAGTAAGCTCTTTCGTCACGACCAAATCTGAAAGCTTTTGCGTAAGTGTTACTTTTTGAGGTGTATCACCTAATTCTATCTCTGCTGCACTTGAGCTATACGCAACTGTAGATGCTTCATTATTTACGGCTTCTTCTAAAAATCTCACATAAAGCGGTTTTGTTCCAATAGCGGGAATCAATTGTGCATGACGATCTTCTTTATCTCTAAATTTCTCTTGCAAAAGCTCTTTTGAAAAAATACGGCCCAAGGTGTCTATTTTTAAAATAAAATTTTTATTTTTCACAGTTAAAATAGTGCTTGATGAACTAGCCGCAATTTTTTCATCTGCAGTAATACTGTGTCCGGATTCTTGTTCTGCAATGGAAGGTGTTGGAGTATTTGCCTCTTGTTTGAGTACTGTATTTTGGCTCTTTGGAGCATCGCTTGCAACTTCTTGTACAGGTGGAAAAATGGCTGTATAGGCTACGAAAAAAACTATGGATAATGCTACTGCTAACATTAATCTCTGATTTGATGACATTTTATCTAACACGACGACCCTTTATAAGAAAAATTTTTTATAATATAAAAGCGGTTTTTTTTATTTGGCACCAACCAATATTGTATAGAATCAAGCCCCAGTTTTGTGGGTTTACATGATAGTTTATCAAGCAAAGGATATTCTATTCCACCATCAAATAATTGATTGCAACGCAGTATTCTAGTAAAAGAGTGGTAAAAAGCACTTGAAATGGAATTGTTTTTGAAGTGAAGTCTTGCATATTCGCTACAAGATGGGTAATATCTGCAACTTCCGAAGCCCACAAGGGTAATAAACTTTTGATAAAACCACAAAAGTTTCAGTAAAAAAGTTCTAATCATGAGTCTCTTCTTTGATAGTTTTAGCACGGGATAAAATTTTTTTGAAATCATTGCTTAAGTTTGTATGAGAAGAATCAACCAAAGACTGTTTTGCAACAAATATATACGTACCATCTTTGAGAGAACAGGAATATTCACAAAATAGAGCTCTGAGTCTTCTTTTAGCCCTATTTCTTTTTACGGCATTACCAATTTTTTTGGTGGCTGTAAATCCTACTTTGTGAATTCCATTTTGAGGAAGAAAAAAAAGTACAACATTATCAGAATGCTGATTCTTTCCTTTATTGTAAATATACTGAAACTCGCGGTGTTGTTTCAGCGTATTAAAACCGCCTAAACTGTCAATCTTTTACGACCTTTAGCACGACGTCTGTTGATAACTCTACGACCATTTTTCGTAGCCATACGCGCTCTAAAACCGTGGCTTCTTTTTCTAGGTGTATTATGTGGTTGGTATGTTCTTTTCATGACATATCCTTTTATAATTTTTAAGAGCGCAATGGTACAAAAAAATTGCTTAAAGCGCGGTTAATGTACTATACTCCCATTTTCTTTATCTTTTTTTGGATAGTCAAAATCAAGAAGTTTTGCATTATCGGCACTAATATCTCTCCAACTTTCACAGTCAAACTCTATCTCCACCACTCCGCATGTAGGAATATTTTCATTGAAGTGCGTATAATTTTCCACAAGCATTGAGAGGCCGGGATTGTGTCCAAACAAAAACGCAACCTTGTTTTTATCTGCTATCTTTGTCAATATACTATGAAGGGTGCTTACGCCGGATTCGTAAATATCTTTATCAAATTTTATCTCTTTTGCAAATTTTATCTCTTTTGCAATAATCTCTGCCGTAGTTTTTGCCCTTAATGCGGGACTAGAGAGGATAATATCCGGTTTTACTTTTTTTTCTTTGAGCTTGCTTCCCATCAAAGGTGCATCTTTTCTTCCTCTTTTGTTTAAGGGTCTTTCAAAATCATCGAGTGAAATATCCTTCCGACTTGATTTTGCATGCCTGATAATATAAAGTTTTTTCACGAAATACTCCTAGTATATTTTTGGTTGAATTTTTTGAATTTTTTAAATAGTTTAAGATTTTCTTCTTGCGTATATTCTTTGATTCTTTGAAGTAATTTTGCCTTCATATCAAAGTCGCTTATTCTTTGGATTCCATTGAAATTGTCATTGATTGTGCCTAAAATATCTTTTATTTTTGTCAATATTTGGATATTTTGCAAAGAAGGCGTAGTGCTATTTTTTTCTTTATAAAGTAATTCTTTGATATAAATTCTATATTTATGCAGCGCTTCTTTGTCCAATTTTACCTCTTCGGTGTTTAGTATATACTCTTTTTTGTGGTTTGTATCATCAAACACGGCGCTCTTTGGAACCAAAAAAGTTTTGAGATAATCATGAAGCTTTTTTATCTCTTTTTTTCTACTCTTGGCGGTGGCTTTGAGTACATGCGCAGCATCTAATGCGATACGGTATTTTTTAGGTAAAGATGCAAAATACACCTCCACAAAAACATCAATATCTCTCACTTTGTTACTTATTTTAATCACTTTTTTGACCGTTTTACGAAAAGGCTCTTTAGCACTTAAAAGCGAATACAACTCTCTGCTACGCACTCGTAACTCGTGAACATCCTCAATGCTTTGCCTCTGCTGCGTGATAAAACTATGAAGATATTTTTTGAGTTCTTTTAGTAAAACCTCGTTGGCTGTTTCGGTCATTTGCTATTCCTCTGATTTAACCCATATTTTAACTCATTTTTTATCATTTTAATTATCGGTGAACATAATTCAAACTCTTTTGGCAAAAGTTCTGTCAATTCATATTCCACATGCCAAGGTTATTGTTTTGATTATACATGTAAGGCGAAAAATTAAACCCTTGATTTTTCATAACTTAGGCAAATTTTCTCTAAAAATTACCAATATTTCTATTCTCTCATCAGAAATAGTATAAATTATAGAGAACCCTTGATAGACTAGTTTTCTGGTGTTTGGTGTGAGTTCTTCTGTGGGTCTTCCTGATTTTGGGAAGTTTGAGAGTGTTTGGATGATGTAGTTTTTCATCTTATCCAAATATCTATCGGCAACTTCCCCATTTTTTGTTTGTTCGTAAATATACTTTGCTTGTTCCACTAAGTTGGCAACTGCTGTTTTTGAAAAAACTATTTTATGCACGGTAGGAGTTCTTTGCCATCTCAAAAGCATCGTCAATCTCTAAAAAATCGCCCTTTTGAATCTCTTTTATCGCATTTTGAACATCTTGTTTTATTTTGGCATGTGTAGCATTGTATTCGTCGAGCGAGATGATGACGACCGACTTGTTGTTTTTCGTCGTCACTATCACTTCTTCGTTGTTCTCACACACATCTTCTATGATGCTTTTAAGATTATTTCGAGCATTTGTGTAATTTAACGCTTGCATTTAAAAACCTTTTATGACAGAATATTGTCATTGTAACAAATTTTATCCAACAATCTCTTGTTTTCAATCTTGGCATGTGGAAATCTCTTGGGAATTAAACTCTCAACAATGTTGTTTGGTTTTTCTGGGTAGTATA
>DZBD01000018.1 GCA_022729795.1 Sulfuricurvum sp.
TTTTGAAAACTCTTGCATCCGTCCGGCAAAAGTAGAGATATCATTTTTGACATTTTGAGGGTCATCTATAATCGCCAAAATACTTTTAAAAGAGCCGATGTGTGATTTGTGCTCATTGATTCCCATTGGGATGATATACTTTGCCATAAATGCAGCTGCCAAAATAGATTTTAAAAGCATTGTTTTACCGCCGGCATTGACTCCGGTAATCATCAGTATGTTTTTACTAAAATCCACATAGATGGGTTTGGCTTTTTGCAAAGCAGGGTGGATAAAACCTTCAAGAATTATTCTGGAATCATTTTTTGATTTGATAAGTTGGAGATTTTTTGCTCTGGCAAATAATACTCTCGCCTGATAATTGTCGAACTTGTCGAATTCTTTGTCGATAAAGGCGATAAAGGGCTGCATTTCGACCAATTTACTTGAGAAATTTTTTGCATAAGAATAAAAAATAGCTTCTCTTTCTTGCTGTATATATCTGATTTTCTCTTTTGCTTTGAGGATACTATCGGGAGAGACATAAAAAAATCCACCGCTGCTTCTTGCGATTACGGCACCTTTGAGAACATGATTAAAACCGCCGCGCACCAAAAGGCACTCTTCATCGTTGATAAAATGTATTTGCGTATCTACGAGGTAGCCTGAGAGTTTGGAGTTTGAGATCAGCCTTTTGAGAGAACCGCTCATTTCGCTTTTATACTCTTTTATCCTTTGGCTTAAGCCATACAGTGTCTCATCAAGTGTTTCATTAAAAAGTCCCTCACCGGTAAAATACTCTTCAATCTCTACAAATCTCTCATCAATAACGAGTTTGCTCATCCACTCTGCGATTATGCCATCAAGCGCACGGTTTTTAAAGTATCGAAAATAGCGTACGACCTTGACTATTTCAAAGATTTGTTCAAAATTTAAAACGCCTCTTTTACTCAGATGCCCTTTGATATTGAAAAAAGCGGCAATTTTCGGCGGTGCTTTAAATTCTATTTTATCAAGCGCTTGTATATAACGAAAGTGGAGTTCTTGGTCACCCTCAATATACAAAGAGCTTTCTCGTGAAAAAAAATATTGAAATGCGTTAATGTGTTCTTTGAGATCGAGTTGCTCAATTAACAGCTCGATTTTAGATTTTTTACTACTCTCTATCGACACTGTGATGCGCTCACCATTTGCCCGAAATAGGGTGTATTCTTTTTGCCGATAAAGGTGTATGTCCCTATGCTGAGTGTAAAGTTTGTGCTATTTACATCGACATCGACACAATGGATGGTTTTATTTTGGTTAAACTTAGTGACCGCATGAAGCATTTTTTGAGTTTGTGCGTTGCTATAACTGTTATATGCAATAGCACTACTGACGATAAAAACTAAAACAGCCGCAACGGACATTTTTTCCCATTTCGTCAGCTCTGTAAAATAGTGTAACATTGTAATGAGTAGTCCTATGACAATGAAAGCAAAAATATATGCCATTATTTTAATCCTCTAATCTGATAGGTGATATCTCCCGCACCAAAACTGATAATGAGACCATTATCTACAATTTTAAGAACCTCGTTATCTTTCATGATAGAAATTTCATTGTCGATTCTTGCGATATTGTCTGCCATAATAAGATTATATTGTTTGAATTTCTCTTGAAAATCAATATCACGCGGAGCTTCTCCTGCCGACCATACAGGCAAAATAATAAGCTCCTCTGCACCTTCAAAACAGTGGATAAACTCTTCAAGATTATCAATGGTTCGTGAGTATTTATGCGGCTGCCAAATAGCGGTAATCTTACTAAAACCTTTGAGTGCTGCATACTCTTTGACGGACTGAAGTGTTGCTTTTATCTCTGTGGGATGGTGACCGTAATCGTCGATAATAACGCTGTCTTTATCTGAGCCTACGATATCGAATCGCTTTTTAATCCCTTTAAAGGTGAGAAGATTTGTGCGAATATCTTCCAAGCCCATAGAAACATGCGCTGCAAGGATTGCCAAAGAAGCATCGATAGCGATATGTCTTCCAAATCCCCAAACATCAAAGACTCCCAACTGTTTGAGAGTGAATCTTGTATACGGTTCATCTTCGATGAGAATATATTCAATGTCTAGTATATCTTGACTCGGATGAAGCCAAATAGCATCAAACTCATTTTTTAGCGTATTTAAAAATGGATCCTCCGCATTCAAAACACAAATCTTTGCAGAGCCGATAAAGGTTTTGTAAGAGTCATAAAATCTGTCGTAATTGTAGTCGTAATACTCCATATGCTCAGGTTCTGCATTGATCACTAAAGCACAATAAGGATTAGAATTGATAAAACTTCCATCGCTCTCATCCGCTTCAAATATCATAATATCGTTAGAATCATCGTAGCGTACATTGGAGCCGAAGGCTTTGGACTCTGCACCGATAATTGCCGAACCGCTCATAATAGCCGTAAGAATTGCCGTTGTAGTGCTTTTACCGTGTGCGCCCGCAACGGAATATACTTTTTTGTCATCCAATATTTGCAAAAGTGCCTCACGGCGTGCCAATACCTCGATACCTTTTGCTCTTGCGGCTACAACCTCGGGATTATTGGGGCTAATAATTGCAGAATGTACTACTAAATCTTGGCAGTCAATCGCTTCTTTGGCATGTGGAACCGTGACTTTTATCCCTAATTCACGCAGTTTTTTTGTAATGGCAGAGTCGGAGATGTCGGAACCGCTCACCTCATGCCCTTTGAAGCGCATATATTGTGCAAGTCCGGAAATGCCTATGCCGCCGATACCGATAAAATGTATTTTCATAAAGTAGTTCCGCCGTCTGTTTGAGATTTGTCAAGTAGTTTTTGTGCTTCTTTGGAAAAACAGCTGATATAAAAAGTACCTGCATCCTGTGTTGCTTCGATATCGGCAATATTAGAGAGAAAATCATCCAAAGAGATATTTTCCGCAGAGGCTATCCAGTGAAGTTTAAGAGATTGAGAAAATTTTTCATCATTGCTCAGACCGCTGAGAACTTCAAACAAGGCGCTAGCATCTGCTATTTTATCGGCACTGTAATGTTCTATCGCATATTCGTAAAGTGCTCGAAGCGTTGCAAAATCCTGTACCTCGTTGCTATCCATCACTCTGTGCGCTTCAAGGGTATCCGTGAGTTTTTCTAGTGCCAAATCGAGGATATTTGCATAAAAGCTATGAAGTGTATCTTCGTCAAAAATATCATAAGCACGCTGTTCAAGTACATAAAGTGCGGCGATATCGGAATTTTGCTGTGCCTCCAATACCTCTGATTTAAGTTTTTCTATATTGCTCATTGTAAACACTCCTTTATTCGTAATAATGCACTTTTTGTTTTTTCTTCATCTTCTACTAAAGCGATGCGGACAAAATCTTTTCCGGGATTATTCCCGTGTTTATCGTCTCTTGCCAAGTATTCTCCGGGAAGTACTTTTACATTGTACTCTTGGTATAATTTTTTCGTAAATGCAAGAGGATTTTTCACTCTAAGCCAAATATAAAACGTGGCATGTGGAATCGCAAGCCCTAATATCTCTTTTGCTGCTTCAAAATTCTTTTTATAAATTTCTCTCGAGTGAGCTACATGTTCCTCATCGCTCCAAGCTGCCACTGCGGCACTTTGAAGAGGAAGAGGGGAAGCACAGCCGATATAAGTTCTATAGTTCATATACTCTTTTAAAATAGTCGCATCCCCTGCAATAAAACCAGAACGCAGACCCGGAGCAGAAGAGCGTTTGGAGATGGAGTTGATAACTAAAACATTCTTGAAATCTTTATTTCCCACATGCCAAGAAGCTTCGAGTAAAGAGGGGATAGGTTCGGTCGTATAAATTTCGCTGTAACACTCATCATTGATGAGAACAAAATTATGCTTAAGAGCTAACAAGACCCACTCTCCGAGTTCTTCTAGTGTGAGAGTAGAAGAGGTGGGATTGTTAGGAAAGTTTAAAATTACCAAGTCGCATCGGCTGAGTTCCTCTTCGTCGATAAGGGGCTTAAAGTTGTTGCTCTCATCCAAGTTTAGAAGAACCATTTTTGCCTTTGAAGCGATAGCTGCACCCTCATAAATCTGATAAAAAGGGTTTGTAAAAACCATTACGGGATCTTTTTTATCAAAAAGAAAAAATTGGGGAAAATTAAAAAGCACTTCCCTTGTACCGAAAGTAGGGATAATCTGTGCATCGCTTAGTTGCGTGTTGAAGCGTTTGAGGAAGAACGCTCTTTGTGCATCCCTTAAATTTTCTTCTCCCGAAGTTTTGGGATATTTTCTAAGTAAATGTGCGTTTTGGCAAAGAGATTTTTGTATAAAATCCGGTGTTTCGAACTGCGGTTCACCTACTGTTAATACGGAGGGAGCATATTTGGGATTGGGTGTTATATCTTGTAAAAGAGTGTTGAGTTTTTCAAATGGATAGGGTTCAAAGTTCATGGTTTAAGTCGTGTCCTTATAAAATCTTGATATTATATCCAAAAAGCATGAGAGGCGATGAGATGAAAATATTTTTAACTCTTTTATTGGTACTTATTTTGACTATGAGCCTCTCTTTGAGCCTTGATGAAAGTGCGATGAAGATTCATGATGCAGCATTTGAAAGAGCAATGGTAGCTTTTGGACTGGCAAAAGGTTTGAACGGTATTATTTCATTAATTCAAGGTACGGAACTCTCTTTTGCTCCTGTAGGAATCGGGCTTACGTTTAGTATAGGCGAGGTGCTTGATCCCTTCAACGACATGGTGGAGAGATTTTCATGGGTGATGCTTTTTGCGACCGTATCGCTTGGTATCCAAAAACTTCTTTTAGTGTTGAGTGTAAAACTTTTTTTGCAGGCGGCACTCATTGTGAGTGTAGGCGTGACACTTCTTTTCATATGGATAAAAAAAATGCAGCACAGTGTATTTTTGGGGTTCTCTTTTAAGGTTTTGATACTTCTTTTTCTCTTAAGATTTGGGGCTATTTTGTTTGTTTATTCTTCGGAATTTTTATATAACTCTCTGCTTCAAACACAGTACCAAAGTTCAAGTGTAGTGATAGAAAAAACGATGACGCAGCTTGAAGAGATTGAACATAAAAATAAAACTATCGTAGAAAATAAAAAAGAAAGCGGAATTTTTGGAAGTATGAGCTCAAAATACAATGAAATTATGGAGAGTTTCAATATCTCAAAAGAGCTTGAAGCCTTGAGCAATAATATTGAGGATGCCTCAAGAAATATAATTCATCTTATTACTATTTTTATTGTGCAAAGTGTTGTTATGCCATTATTATTTTTATGGTTTCTTCTTTCTGCGGTGCGATGGTTGTTTCGAACAAAGTTTGACAATCAAAAAATAGTGTATAATTTTTTGCAAACTCAACCTTAGGAGATGAAAATGGATAGTAAAGTAATAAGTCTTGGTGTAAAAATATCTGTGAGTGTAGTTTTGGCACTTTTTTTAGTGGGATGTAGTGATGAAAAAGTTGCAAAAGAAACTCAAAATGTAGAACCTAAAACGGAAGTTGTGAAAGAGGTCGCTGCTGTTGCAAAAGCATCTGCAGCTGTGCAAGAGAAACCATCTGCTCAGGTCGCAGCTCCTGTTGAGGAAACAGTTGCACCCGTTGCGGCAAGAAGCGGACAAACTATTTTTCAAACATGTGTAAGTTGTCACGGCATAAATGCACAAAAAGCGGCATTAAATAAGTCTCAAATCATTCAAGGCTGGGAGGCTCAAAAAACTTCCGATGCACTTTACGGCTACAAGGCGGGAACATACGGCGGAGCGATGAAGGGCGTAATGCTTGGTCAGGTTTCCAAACTTAGCGATGAAGATATCAAAATGGTTTCTGAATATATCTCTAAACTTTAAATTTTTTCTTGGCATGTGGAATGTTTCCACATGCCAAGAGTTCTACGCTTTTGGCATGTGGAATTTTTGTGTTATTAGCTCTCCGTCGTTATTAAAAAAGAGGTAGTAAAGCAAATCTTTTTTTACACTCAGACCTGCTAAATATCTGAGTGCAAGATTTGCCTCAAGGGATGCTATATGCATGACAATGGGAGCGGCTATCCCTGCCGGTGTTTTTTGAGTGATTTTAAATACGTCTACAAAAGAGGACTCCTCAAAAAAACAAACCTGTCCGTTAAATGCTTCTACGCTTCCATACACCCAAGGGATATTTTTACTTTTTGCATAGTTGTTGATATCTCCACGGCTTGGAAGATTGTCTGTGGCATCTATAATCAAGTCCAAATCAATATTTTTTTTACTAAAGGTATCAAAATTGCATTCATGAGCAATTGCTTGAACATAAGGGGACCTTGCTTCTATGAGTTGTGCATTTAGCACAGCCTTATTTTTACCCTCATCCCCCATTTTAAAAGCGATTTGGCGGTGAATATTATGAAGGCTGACTTCATCAAAATCCACCATGTGAATCTCTCCTATGCCGCTTGCTCCAAGCGCAAAAGCCAAAGAACTTCCTAATCCGCCTGAACCGATAATAGCTATTTTTTTTGTCTGTAAAAGAGTTTGCGTCTCCTCTCCCCATAGCTGTATTTGACGATGAAAATAATGCATCATTGTTTTTTCCTTATTCTTCGACGGATTCTTTCTTTGCCTTAGTCGAGCTTGATTTAAGAATTATCTGATTATCGCTATTATATGCTTTTATTAAATTAATAGTCAGTTCACTTTTGTTTTTATCTTGTTCTTTATAATCCGTCATATACCAAATAGACATTGTTATAGCTGTTTTTGTGCCATTAAGAGAATAAGAAAGCTCATACGACGGAATTTTCTTTTTCATATCAGGATGCTGAAAAACTGCGTCAGTTGCATCTTTAATATGGACAAAGTCGTTTGCCGTACTAAAATCTATCTCTATTAAATCTTTTATAAAACCTTTGTTTTTAGTGGTGTAGTTATAAAATACTTTTGTAAAAAGATAGCTATTTGGAATATGTATAGTTCTTCCGGAGTTTTTTATCTCTTTGACCGAACTGTAATTTTCAACCTCATTGAGTGTTATTTTCATTAGGGAATATGATTTGACATCCCCCACGGAGTGTTTTGTTTCAAACATAAATAAAACTCTGTCTCCAACATTAATAGCATTAGTGAAAAAAATATAAATCCAGCCTGCGAAATTCAAAAGTATATCTTTCATGGCAATTGTCAATGCTGCTGCAAAGACTCCTACAACCGTTAAGGCATACAAAATATTTTCAGAATACCGCATAATAAGATAGGCTAGGATAATGAGGGTAATTATCAGTGCCATCACTTTTTTATAGGAATTTTTTTGATTCACTTCCATATATTTCACAAACACTTGTAAAATCAATAGATACACTATTGTGATTGTAAATATAAAAATGAGCGTTCCGATATGTTTTTTAAGATTGTTATCATGGTAGTCGGTATATTTTTTTTGTAGTTCGGCATCTACATCCATGAGGTTATGATAAGTTTTGTTGAGTACCTCTTCAAATTCGTTAAAATATTCTATATCGACTTTTAATAAGGCGATGGTTTTATCTCTTTTCTTATCTTGTGATGTAGTATCTTTTAACAAAGTGTCTAATTCACTATTGAGAAAAGTCTGAGCCACGTTAAATTCGTAGTTGATATTTTGAAAATTTTTGATTTTGGCAGAGAGTTTGATTTTTGTTGTTTGAAACATATAATCATAAAGAGTAATGTCGTTGATAGTGAAATCATAGGGCTTAAGTAAGATCATGAAATCATTATTTTTTTGAAACATAGAAAGTTTAGATTTTTGAAGATTTATTTTTGTGGTAATATCTGCAATAATATCTTGGGAAGATCTTGTCTTTTTTGCTTTTTCCAGCTTTACTTCAAGCATCAGTATTTTATTAAGAGTGTATTCATAATTTTTTATATTTTTATAAGTCTTAAGCCAAATATTAGTTGAATAATAAGAAGTGGAATCCGCGTGTGTCTCATGAGTTTCATGAACCTCTTCTTGGGCAGAAATATTTAAAAACAAAAAACATAATACGAGAATTTTTAGCACTTGACCTACTTTGAGAAAATTAATTTTGTTATTATATCAAAAGAGTAAAACTAGTATTGAATCTTTGATGAGTTTTTGCAGTAAAATAACACTTTCTTTACCTAATCCTATCTTTAGCTATAATTACCTTTTACAAATCATAAGGCTCAATAGATGAAACTCAAAAAACTCCCAATAGGCATCTCGACTTTCAAAGACATTATTGAAGACGATTATATTTATGTAGATAAAACTGAGATAGCACTTGAGCTTATAGAAAGTGGTAGATACTATTTCCTCTCACGCCCTAGAAGATTTGGGAAGTCTCTTTTTCTCGATACCTTGCGAACTATTTTCAGTGGAGATAAAGAGCTTTTTAAAGGTTTACACATTTATGATAAGTATACGTTTGTTTCTTATCCTGTTGTTCGGATTAGTTTTAATGATGGAAATTTTAAAAGCAAGGATGAGTTTCGTCAAACTATTTATGAGATACTAAAAATCAATCAAAGAGATTTGGATATTTCTTGTGACAGTACGCTCTCTTTAAGCGGTTGCTTTAGAGAATTAATCTATCAAGCCTATACAAAATACAATCAAAAAGTAGTAATTTTAGTAGACGAGTATGATAAACCGATACTTGATAATATAGAAAACACAGAGCTTGCAAAAGAGATAAGAGAAGAGCTGAAAAGCTTCTACAGTGTCATAAAAGGTGCAGATGAGTATTTGAAGTTTGCCTTTATTACGGGAGTGAGTAAATTCTCTAAGGTCTCACTTTTTTCAGGTCTTAACAATATTCAAGATATTACACTGCATCCTAAATATGCGACCATCTGCGGCTATACCCAAAACGATGTTGAAACTGTTTTTGCCAAACATCTAAGAGGTCAAGACTTTGCAAAGATTCAAAAATGGTATAACGGCTATAAATTCCTAGGTGAAGGGGTTTACAACCCTTTTGATATTTTGCTCTTTATCTCAAATAATTTTATTTATGACAATTATTGGTTTAGCACTGCAACACCTACTTTTTTGCTCAAGCTTATTGAGAAAAACAATTACTTTTTACCAAACTTAGAAAATATCATAAAAGATACAAAGATGCTCAATAGCTTTGATGTAGATTATATTGAACTAGAAACACTCATGTGGCAGACGGGGTATTTGACGATAAGCGAAGCTGTAGAATCCTATGATGGAATGGAGTACAAGCTTATCATACCCAATCAAGAGGTTAAAATATCAATCATGAGTTATGTGTCTGATTTTATAAGTAAAATAGACAACTCAAAAAGATTTAAAAATGCTATCTATGCATCACTGAAAGAATCTAATTTTGCAGAGTTTACCAAACATATAAAAGCCCTCTTCGCCTCAATCCCTTACAACCTATTTACCAACAATAAAATGTATGAGTATGAGGGTTATTATGTAAGTGTATTTTACTCTTACATAAAAGCTCTTGGAATTGAGCTTATCGGTGAAGATGTAACAAACAAAGGACGCATAGATATAACACTCAAATTTCCTGAAGCTATCTATGTTGTGGAATTTAAAACAGACGGGACAAACGCCTTAGGACAGATAAAAGCAAAGAAATATCATGAGAAATATTTAAGCAAAAACAAAACAATTTATTTAGTCGGCATTGAATTTGACACAAATGAGAGAAATGTTTCTAAGGTGGAGTTTGAGTTGTATTCGGTATTAAGTACATTTAAATTCGTTTCAAAGTAGAATACACGCCAGAAAAGGTCAAAGTTTTTTTTGTAATCATTAGTAGATATACTTTGCGTTAGAACCCTTTTACGGAGAATGTTATGGATAAAAAAATAATAGGAAGAAGAGAAAAAATATCTATTTTAGATTTGGAATTATATGATTTAGATGCAAAGGTGGATACGGGCGCTGATTCCAACGCTCTACACTGTGATGATATATTTATAGATAATGAAAATAATGTTCATTTTATGTTATTAGACGAAGTACATGAAGCGTATTACCGTAAAAAAATAGTGATGCCTTTGCATAGTGTCAAAAAAGTGAGAAGTTCCAACGGGCAAACACAAGAAAGACCCTCTATAAAAGTATCTGTTTTATTTATGGGTAAAAAATATAAAACAATTATATCTTTAACAAATAGAGCGGATATGAAATATCCTATGTTAATCGGTAGAAAATTTTTGAGCGGAAAATTTTTAGTCGATGTGGAAAAAGAATATTTAAGCTTAGAGCAATAAAGGAAAAAAATGCGCGTTTATATATTGTCAAGAAATAAAGAGTTGTATTCAACAAAAAGATTAGTAGAAGCAGGTTTAGCTAAAGGTTGGGATATCCGAGTTATTGACTACTTGAAATGTACTATCGAAATCATGAAAGGCGAACTTGTCGTGAATTATTTAGGCAAAGTGTTACCTGCACCAGATGCAATTATCCCTAGAATAGGCGCAAGCAGAACATTTTACGGTACTGCTATGGTGAGACATTTTGAGATGATGAATGCGTTTAGCACTTCAGGAAATCTTGCTATAGCAAGAAGCAGAGATAAGCTTAGAAGTTTGCAGGTATTATCAAAAAAAGGTATTGATATGCCAAGAACCGTTTTTGCTTCTAATAAATCAAGTTCAAAAGATGTTATAGCTTTAAGCGGCGGTGCACCGTTAGTTTTAAAAATTCTTGAAGGCACGCAAGGGGTAGGTGTCGTTTTACTAGATAGTGAGAAAGCTGCAAAATCAGTTTTGGACGCATTCTACGGAATGGATGTAAACTTGCTTGTACAGGAATTTATAGAAGAAGCCGGCGGAGCTGATATTCGAGCATTTATCGTAGGCGGTGAAGTTGTCGGTGCGATGAAGCGTCAGGGTGCTGAAGGTGATTTTAGATCCAATCTTCATCAAGGAGGAAGTGCGACAGCATATAAGCTTTCCAGAAATGAAAAATCAACAGCACTCGCTGCCGCGAAGGCTATGGGACTCGGTGTCTGCGGAGTGGATATGATTGAATCCAAAAGGGGACCGCTTGTAATGGAAGTCAATTCTTCCCCCGGTCTTGAAGGGATAGAAAAATCCACTAAGATAGATATTGCGGGTAAAATTATGGAATACATTGAAAAAAATGTAGTACAGATAGATGAGACAACTACAAAAAAAAGAAAAATTAAAAAGGACAGTATCGGAGCGTAGTTTTGCCAAAAGCTAAATTTACATTAGATGGTATAATTGAATAGATGGAAATTTTTTACGATATATTAAAACAGCTCATACGTGTTCCTAGCGTAGTAGGTGCTGAACATTCTTTTTTTATGTTTATTAAAAGAGAACTTGAAGAGCTTGGTGTTGAGGTTGAATATTACGATGGCGTATTAGTTGGAAAAGGTAAAGATCCTAGTTCTGGCTATATATCGGCTCATGCAGATAGGCATGGGCTTATCTGTACTGGACACAATGAATTTCAATATGCAGCTTTTATAGCCAAAAATAAGGCAGATTTAACGGGTGATTCAAATTCTGAACAGCTGCTAAAAAACTTTACATCAAGGTTTGTAGATGAAAAAGTTCAAGCTTATCAGCCTTGGTCAGGAACATATCTTGGTCTTGGCGTCATAAAAGAAGCTTTTTTATGTGAGAGAAGAAACAATATAATTTTTAAGGTGGAGGGATTTGATTTCTTGCTTCCGGGAACCCCTATCGCATTCATGGATAAACTAGAAATAAAAGAAGAATTTATTTCGGCACAGCTTGATAATGTTTTATTGGTTGCAATCATGATTTATATGTACCATTTGGGTTATCAGGGCACATCTTTTTTTACAGCCTCAGAGGAAGCAGGAAAAAGTTGGCGTTTTTTGCTTGAATGGTTCAAAAGGTTTGACCTTTCTACTAACGAGTTGCTAGTTCTTGATACAAGTCCTTACAGCTCACTTGAAGAAATTTTAAATTTGGATGTTATTCTTCGAAACCGTGATGCCAATGCGACTTTTAAATCACCTTTAAAGCAAAAAATAAAGAATATAGCTATCCAAGAACATATGAAATATCATTACAAAGATGCTTATCTCAAAAATAAAATGGCAAGCAGCGGCTTACAAGGCTCCTTGGGTACTACGGAGCTAGGAAGAATAATTAGCGCTACCAAGGGAAAAATTCAGGGTGCTACGCTACAAATTCCTACTATCGGGTATCATACCGTCAATGAAACTGCATCCAAAAAATCCGTAGATTCAGTGATTAAAATACTTACTGAGTTATATATACATTAATGAATAAAATCATTTGTTTTTGACTATAATTCTGGTTTTAAAACTTTGATATATTATATGGAGAAAATGAAATGAATAATAAAGAGTTGGTTAAAGCATATTATGAAGAGTTATGGAACAATCAAGATAAAAGCTATATAGATAAAATTTTAGCAGACGACATTGCTTTTCACGGTTCATTAGACGTGAATACAAACGGTAAAAAAGAGTTTGAAGAATATATGGACATGATACTATCTGCTATTCCTAATCTTTATCACGGCATAGAATTAATGGTTGCCGAGGGAAATACAGTAGTTGTAAGAGCCATTTATAATGGTACACATTCGGGAAAACTATTTAACTATGAGCCTACAAATAATAGAATTCAATACAACGGGGCGAGTTTTTTTACGATTAAAGATTCAAAGATAAAAAGTATTTGGGTCTTAGGTGACCTTAACTCTTTATACCAGCAAGTATCAGAGAAAGAGTAGTTTTTACTGCTCTAAAATTCTCTTTTTAATACTCTCTTTAAACCCCCAAGTTCTTTTTGCTCCAAGCACCTCACTATGCTCTAAATTAACTATCATTAATTCTTCCCTATTGCCTAGATGTTCTAGAATTTCTCCATTGGGTGATGCCAAAAGTGAATCTCCGTAAAATTTCCATGTAAAATCTTCATCTTGATATTCTCCTATTCTGTTTGCTCTTAAAATATAGCAATTATGGGTAAAAGAGCGTGAAAGGATAAGATTTTTCCATCTGTCGTAAGAATCAAAAGTAGATACGCTTGGAAGAAGAACACAATCTATATTTTTATTTGCAATTTGTCCCCATATTTCGTCAAAGTGGAGTTCAAATCCGCTCATTATTGCAAATTTCATCCCTGCTACTTTAAAGACGAGAGGCGAATGCAAAGGTTTCATTTTATTGTCAAAAAACTTTTCTTCATTCCAATGAGGATAGTTTATAAGAATTTGCTGTTCATAATAAGAAGTTGAATAGGGAGCAAATTTGGCAATTGTTTTATAAATTTTTTGTTTTTTTACTATGATTATCGGAGCTACAATTGTTAAATCGTATTGTAATGAGAGTTCTTTCAAAACTTTTATTTGATATTCTGCCTGCTCATTTATCATCGATACGGATACATTTTCTAGTTCTTTAAAAAAAGGATTTAAAATATATTCACCCAGAAGTAAGATTTTGACATTACTTTTATGGGCTATTCGGATGTAATTGTAGAGTTTTGTAGAACTCATACCTTGTGAACTTAGTTGTAAAACTGCTGCGAGCAAACGGGGTCCTTATTTTGTTTTGATCTCATTAATCTTTATCTGAGCATCTTCAAGCATTTTTTGTGCCTCTGCTAACTCATTCATTCCTGTTTCATAGGCTTTTACACTCTCTTGAAGCGTTATTTCGGGGTTCATGAGTGTTTCTAAAATTTTTTTTGCATTCTCAAGTTTTGTCTCAAAGTTTTCTTTTTTATTCACTTAATATTTCCTTTATATACTCTTCAAATTTATCGAGTTCTACCAAAAAAGCATCATGTCCATAATCGCTTTGTATATCTCTGTATGTGTGATTTTTATTGCCGATTTCATTGAGTATATCATCTATTGCTTTCATCTCAAAGTTTCTAAAGAGTAAATCATTTTTAAAGCTAATAAGATGTAACTGAGATTGAATTTTTTTTATAGCCTCAGAAAGAGAGTCAAATCCACGGGAAAGGTCAAAAATATTGATTGCTTTTGTGATATAAAGATAGGAGAGGGGGTCAAACCATTTTGTGAAATTATAACCGTTATATTCCAAGTAAGATTCTACTTGAAACTTACCGAACAGCTCATAAAGTCCGTCATCTCTTTTATACTCACGACCAAATTTTGAGTTCATCGACTCATGAGATAAAAAGCTAATGTGTCCCGCCATTCTTCCTATTGCCATGCCTGAAAGTCCATGCTCTTTGATTTGTTCACTGTCATAGTAGCCTTGTTTAAAATCAGGGTCTTTGAGTATAGCTTCTTGAGCTACTTTGTTAAAAGCAATTGCCCAAGGCTGTGTTGCATACGTAGTTGCCATAGCTATAATTTTGTTTGCAAAGATTGGGTAATGCACTGCAAATTGTAGTGCCTGCATTCCACCCATAGAACCGCCGATTATAGCATGGACGCGGTGGATATCCATTCTGTCAAATAAGATGCGTTGCGCTTTTATCATGTCTTTTATAGTAACAACAGGAAATTTATAGCGGTATGGCTCTTGATGGGGATGTTTTGGACTCATAGGACCCGTTGAACCAAAACAGCTTCCTATTACATTTGTACAAATTACAAAATATTTATCCGTATCTATAGCTTTTTTGGGACCTATGAGACCATCCCACCAACCGGGTTTATTTTCACCCTCATACGTTCCTGCACAATGGTGTGAACCTGTCAGTGCATGGCATATTACAACAACATTACTTTTGTCATCATTGAGAGTCCCGTATGTCTCATAAGCGATATCATAGGGCTCTAAAATACGACCGCTTTCTAAATAAAGGGGATTGGTAAAATGTTCGGTATGTGTTTGTAAGTTCAATGACAAATCTGTTGCTCTTTTGTGAAATAATTTTGTTATTTTAGCGAAAACGACTTAATACAAATTCAATTATGCTTCTAAAGCTTGTTTCATATCTGCTATCAAATCTTTCATAGACTCCAATCCGCACGAAATTCTTATGAGTCCACTTGGAACTCCACATGCCAAGAGTTCTGCTTCATTTAACTGCTGATGCGTCGTTGAAGCAGGGTGGGTTATAATAGATTTTGAGTCACCTATGTTTACAACTAAAGAGTAAAGCTCAGTTGCATTGACGATTTTAGTCGCCTCTTCTAAACTCTCAACTTCAAAACTTAGAAGTCCTGAACATGCACCGCCTTCAAAATATTTTTGAGCATTCGCATAGTTTGAGTTGCTTTTGAGTCCCGGATAATTTACTTTTTTCACTCTAGGATGCGATTCTAAAAATTCCGCAAGCCCAAGGGCGTTTTTAGAGTGCTCTTTCATACGAAGAGAAAGCGTCTCCATCCCTTGAATAAAAAGCCATGAGTTAAACGGAGAGACAACAGCACCTAAATCACGAAGAAGTGAAAGACGAGCGCGAAGTGTAAACGCTGGAAGCGGAACATCCACATACACTAAACCGTGGTAAGAGTGGTCAGGCTCATTGAAGTGAGCGTAACGAGGGTTATCTTTTAGTTTTTCTAAAAGACCTTTTCTCTCTACCAAAATACCGCCGATAGCAAGACCCTGACCGGTTGTATATTTAGAAGCACTATGAACAGTTATATCCGCTCCATGCTCAAACGGACGGCATAAAACAGGAGTTGCAACGGTATTGTCCACGACAGTTAAAATGCCGTATTTATTCGCAATAGCTGTTATAGCTTCAATATCGGCAACATCAATGCTTGGATTTGTTAAAGATTCAAAAAAGATAACTTTTGTTTTATTATCCACAAGTGTTTCTATGGCATGTGGATTGTGTACGTCGAAAAATCTTGCTTCAATTCCAAAGCGTTTGAGCGTGTGGGCATTGAGGGTTAAACTTCCGCCGTAAAGCTGTTTAGCACATACGATATTATCTCCCGCCTCTGCGGCATTGGCGATAGCATAAAAAATTGCACTCATTCCGCTGGAAGTTGCAAGTGCCGCTTCTCCACCTTCAAGCTCAGCAAAACGTTTTTCAAATACATCCGTAGTTGGATTATTAAGGCGAGTGTAGATATTGCCAAGCTCTTTGAGGGCAAACAGATTTGCGGCATGTGCAACATCACGAAACTCATAAGCCGTTGTCATGTATATAGGAACTGCCATTGTTCCTTGGGTGTCTTTTTCGTAACCTGCGTGAAGTGCTTTTGTTTGTAAATCCATAATAGCTCCTGAGCTTCTCTATAATAATTTTAATAATTTTATCGAAAATGACTTAAAATATATGATTATTTGCTCACGGCGAATAATCATATATGCAGAGAAAATATTTAAAGAAGCGATAGAATATGCCGATATCTTCTCGTAATATAGGAGTTAGCTATGAAGATAAATCAGTCTGATATCACTTTTGTTTCTTCGTATGAAAAACATGAGGAAGTATATGAAGAAGAGAGTTTAAAAAAATGGGATGAAAGAGGTGAGTCGCTCGTAAAAGATAGATTTAGAGATCGTCTTGAACTTTCTCAAGACTTTGCAAAAATGCACAATACAACCGATGTTGCACACAATAATTCCTTAGATATGCCTCTGGACCCAAAGTTAATGAGTATTATACGTGCCCTTGAGGCGCTCACGGGTAAAAAGATTAACCTCTCTACTTACAGGCAAGGAGGTGAATCCCGCGGTGCATTTACGAATCAAGTCTTAGATAAAAGCCCGAGAGAGCCGCAAAGATTGGGGTGGGGAGTAGACTACAGCTATAAGCGTATTGATTCGAAAGAGGAAAGTTTACAATTTTCCGCCAAGGGAAAGGTCACTACGCAAGAGGGAAGTACTCTTGATTTTCAACTATTTTTGAGTATGCAAAAAAGTTCAATACATGAGGAAACTTTGAGTTTTAAAGCCGGAGATGCGCTCATTGATCCGTTAGTCTTAAATTTTGCAACGCAGACCGTTGAGTTGAGCAGTATGAAGCATAATTTTGATCTGAATCTTGACGGTACAAAAGACAGCTTCTCTTTTGTAGGTGAGGGAAGCGGATTTTTAGCTCTGGACAAAAACGGCGATGGGATTATCAACGACGGAAGTGAACTTTTTGGACCGACACTCGGCAATGGATTTAATGAACTCTCTGCCTTTGATGAAGATAAAAACAATTGGATAGACGAGAATGACGCAGTTTTTGATAAACTGCTCATTTGGACAAAAGATACAACAGGACAAGAACAGCTCTTTAGTCTCAAAGACAAGGGAGTGGGGGCACTTTATCTTGAAAATATTGCAACAGATTTTACACTTGATGACGCTGAGGGTCAATCAGCAGGGCAGTTACGCCAAAGTTCTGTGTATTTGGGTGAAAATGGCGGGATAGGAACCTTGCAAGAAGTGGATTTGAAAATTTAATCTTCATAAATCACGACAGTTCCTGCTAGTAAATCATGTAATGCTCTTTTATCTGTTCGCAGTGCAACCATAAAAAAGCCGATTAAAAAAAGCAGAGTGGAGATAATGTAGCCCAGAGAACGTGTAATTGCCTGCTTGTTGTCAATCTCTTTATATGTTTTGGCATCTACGATTTTAATATGAACAAGTTTTTTTCCGGGTGTGGCTCCTCGCCACTTTTTCCAAAATAGCATAGTAACTACTAAAACGGATATTTCAAAAATAAGTTCCCATGTGAAAGAGGTTTGCGGCTGTGTTGCAAGCGCTTGTACAGCATTTCCGCTCATTGCGTAACTCATATTTTGCTGGTACTGTGCAAAATCAAACCAAGCACCCTCACTTAAGAAATAAACTACGATTCCAACAGGAAGGGCTAAAAAAAGAGTGTCGAGGAAAGAAGCAATAAAACGGATCCAAAAACCTGCATAGCGTATTGTATTCATAAAGTGCTTATCTCTCTTGGCATGTGGAAATATTTCCACATGCCAAAGCCTAGAAGATTAGATATGGTAATTTGGTGCTTCTTGCGTGATGATAACATCGTGAACGTGAGATTCTTTGAGTCCTGCACTTGTTATCTCTACAAACTCTGCTTGATTCCAGAAAGTCTCAATGTCCTTACTTCCGCAATATCCCATAGAAGAACGCAGTCCGCCCATCATCTGATGAACGATTCCTGCAATACTTCCACGAAACGGTACACGTCCTTCGATTCCTTCAGGAACCAATTTATCTGCCGCCGTTCCTTCTTGAAAATATCTGTCGGTAGAGCCTGTTTGCATAGCTCCGATACTTCCCATACCACGGTACGATTTATACTGACGTCCTTGAAACATTATGGTATCTCCCGGACTCTCTTCCGTGCCCGCTAAAAGTGAACCTGCCATGATGCAAGAAGCACCGACGGCTAAAGCTTTTGCAATGTCACCGGAGTATTTAATCCCTCCATCAGCGATTACGGGTACCCCATGTTTTCTTGCAGCGTCGGCACATTCGGCTATTGCAGAGATTTGTGGCACACCGACACCGGCTACGATACGTGTCGTACAAATAGATCCGGGTCCAATGCCTACTTTTACGCCATCAGCCCCAGCTTCAATAAGTGCTTCGACAGCTTCGGCGGTTGCAATGTTTCCGGCGATTACATCTACTGCCATAGTTTCTTTTATTTTTCGAACCGTATCAAGAATGCCTTTGGAATGCCCATGTGCGGAGTCCAAAACCAAAACGTCACAGCCTGCATCCACAAGCGCTTTTGCGCGGTCAAGTTGACCTACACCGATAGCGCCGCCGACGATAAGTCTTCCAAAAGCATCTTTGTTTGAGTTTGGATATTCGATACGTTTTTTGATATCTTTGATAGTTACAAGACCTTTTAAAAATCCGTCTTTATCGATAATAGGGAGTTTTTCAATTTTATGCTTATGCATGATATCTGCGGCATCGTCTAAAGAAATCCCTTTTGTAGCCATAATAAGAGGCATTTTTGTCATCACTTCGCTAGCAAGCTTACCCATATCTTTTTCAAATCTCATATCACGATTTGTCAAAATACCTAAAAGCTTATTATGCGCATCTACAACAGGCACTCCTGAAATTTTGAACTCTTCCATCAGCGCATTTGCTTCGGCTAAGGTAGCTTCCGGATGGACACAAATCGGATCTATGATAATCCCGCTTTCACTTTTTTTTACTTTTATAACTTGTTTGCATTGTGTTTGGATATCCATATTTTTATGAATAATACCAATCCCGCCAAGTCTAGCCATAGCGATGGCGGCACGGTATTCCGTCACCGTATCCATTGCAGCGGAGACCATAGGAATATTGAGTGTAATATTGCGAGTAAGTTTTGTTTTGAGGGATACTTCTTTTGGTAAAACTTCAGAATATTTCGGTACCAATAATACATCTTCAAATGTGAGGGCGCGTTTACGAATTCTCATGATAATCCTTTGAGGTTATAAAAATTCTGCGGATTATAGCCTTTTTGTTGTTAAAATTAAGTAAAGCGACACTGAAACTATTGTATTTTATATCCATACATTGTGTTTAAAATTTCCACATGCCAAGAAAAAGATGCTGATATGTAGGCATCAAATCTTTCCTTTAAGATACAATTTTCTATGCTCGGGTTCAAACTTTTCTATGGCATATCGCAACATAGTTCGCGGCATATTTTTGTAATGCTTTTTGAGAAATAATTCCTCTGCATCTCTGTTGCGTTTTCCGACTTCGCGAAGCATCCATCCTACGGCTTTGTGAATTAAGTCTTCTTTATCCTGTATTAATATGGCTGCAATTTTGAAAGTATCATCAAACTGATTTTTTTTGATAAAATAGGCAGTAGATATGATAGCAATTCTGCGTTCCCATAAACTCGAAGAGTTGACGAATTCAAAGAGCTTTTGTCTCTCTTTGTCCCACAACCAAGCACCTACGATGGAAGAAGCAGAAGTGTCGACTAAGTCCCAGTTATTGATATATTTCGTGCTGTGAATATAAAGTTCGTAAAGGGTTTCACACTCAACGCCATCCCCTTTTGAAAAGCGATTCACCATTAAAAGCAAAGCAAAAAGCCGAACTTCATGGTATTCGGATTGTAATAAAGCACTTATTTCCGTACTGCCGACATCTTTGAATAACTGTACATTTTTTCTGATTTGGGGGACGGAGATTCCCAAAAAGATGTCGCCGTAGCCATATTCACCTTGCGCAGTTTTAAAATATTTTTGACTATGGAGAGCTTTTTTTGAATCGGCTTGTGCTAAAAGATAGGAAATAATATTTTTATCTTTTATAATTTATCTCTTGTTCTAAACTAAGTGCACCGTCAAAAAGTGTTTGCTCATCGTATGCTTTGGCGATAAGTTGAAGTCCAATAGGCATTCCTTCACTGTTTTTTGTTATTGGAAGTGCGATAGCCGGAAGTCCGGCAAGGTTTACGCTGATAGTGTAAATGTCGCTCAAATACATCTCCATCGGGTTTGAAAACTCGCCGAATTTGTTTGCAACGCTTGGTGCTACGGGTGAGAGAATCAAATCCACTGTTTCAAATATTTTTGCATACTCATCTTTGATTAGGTGACGCACTTTTTGTGCTTTGACATAGTACGCATCGTAATACCCGCTTGAGAGAACGAAATTTCCAAGTAAGATACGGCGTTTTACTTCATCGCCGAAACCTTCACTTCTTGTTTTTACAAAAGTATCGTTCAGGTCTTTTCCGATTTTGCGGTTTCCATATCTGATGCCGTCATATCTTGCCAAGTTTGTTGTAGCCTCTGCGGTCGCTGTGATGTAATAGGCTGAAATGTCGTATTTTGCGTCCACAAGCTCTTTTTCTACTATCTCATGCCCCGCATCTTTGAGTGCTTGCGTCGCTTTTGCGTAAGCATCTTTTACATCTTGTGAAGCGTTTTCGATGTACTTTGGAAGCACGGCGATGCGGAGTTTGCGGTCTGGATTGAGTTTATCGCAAACTTTGTCGTTCATCTCTGCACTTGTGGAATCTTTTGCATCATGTCCGCTGATAATGTCGTATAAAATCGCCGCATCTTCGACATTTTGCGTCATTGGTCCGATTTGATCAAGGCTAGAAGCATACGCACCCAAACCATAACGGCTCACGCGTCCATAAGTTGGTTTCATCCCGACAATCCCGCAAAATGCAGCAGGTTGGCGGATACTTCCACCCGTGTCGCTTCCAAGTGCAGCGATGGCAAGACCCGCTCCAACGGCCGCAGCACTTCCGCCACTGCTTCCCCCGGGAACTCGGTCGTTGGCATGTGGATTTAATGTTTTGCCGTAAAAGCTTGATTCTGTTGTTGAACCCATAGCAAATTCATCCATATTTGTTCTTCCAAACGGGCTTAAACCTGATGCCATCATCTTCTTTATAACAGTTGCATTGTAAGGAGCGATGTAGCCTTGAAGGATGTTTGAGCCGGATGTTACCGACCAATCTTTGACCTGAATATTGTCCTTGATAGCTATCGGCACACCTTCGCCGATGTTGTGTACATCAATGTAAGCGTTAAGCTCAGGACGAGCTTCTATCTTCGCTTTTAAATCGTTTTTGAAATTTTCTAGTTCTTCTTTGCTTAATTTTAATGCTTCTTTTAATGTAATCACTAGTTTTCCTATGGTAATAAATTATGGGATGTATTATAGCAAAATGTGTTTATTTTTTCTTTAGTGTACTTTTGTCCTCTTAAGCAGCTACAAGTCCAATAGTCGAGCGAAGTGCGGCTATTTGCTGTTCAATGGAAAGTGACGTCATCTTGTGTCCCTAATTTAAAGATTCAATCTTAAAAGTATTATCGGAATAAAAGTAAAGGTTTTGTGGAGTGGAGCATCATTTTTGTTGTAAAACTTCCAAAAATAGCACTTCTAAATCTGTTGTGACTATAGGCACCCATTGCAATTATGTCTAAGTTATTTTCTTCTTGATATTTTAAGAGAGATGTAACATTGTCTCCGCTTAACGATTTTATTTGCACCTCTATGCCTGTATTGGCAAAGAGTGATTTGGCTTCATCTAAAAGTATATTTGAAGCTGTCATGTCTTTATTTACATTTACTATATGTCTTATAATATTTGGAAAAATCGGATTTTGTTTTCCCGCTATTATGGCTTTTTTGGCATATTCACTTCCATCATACGCCATTAATATAGACTTTATGGGTGTAAAGTCTGTACTTACAAGCAAGATTGGAATATTAATCGTTCTGATGAGTTCCTCAGTATGGTTTCCGATATTTGCGTTATCTTCACCTTTTAAACCAATGATTGCCATTCTTAAATCTTTGGACATCTCATCTAATGTTTCAAACAGAGTTCCATGTTTTTGCAAAGTAGTAAAATTTGTTACATTTTGAGACTTCACATACTCTTGCATCTCTTGTAAAACAGCTTTTCCTTTAGCAATAAGTTCTTTACTCTCTAATATCTCCTCATTGACTAACTCAACTAACAAATCGTCTTTAGAACCTAGTCCGATATTTCCGCTAAGATTTATTTTTTTAGAGATATGTGAATGTTCCACAACATTTAATAAAACCAGAGGCAAATTCAAATTTTTAGCTATAAATATGCCGTAGTCACAAACCGCTTTTGATAATTTTGAGCCATCAAGACAAACTAAAATTTTACTCATTTTTAGTGTCCCCCCATTACTTTTTCTATTTCTTGTGGTTTGTCATGAACCCCAAATCTATCTATGATTGTCGCACTTGCTTCATTTTGTCCAATCACTTCCACCTCTGCACCCTCACGTCTGAGTTTTATAACTGCTTTGTCGAGGACATAAACAGCAGATATGTCCCAAAAATGAGCTCTTGTTAAGTCAATAACAACTTTATCGACCACCTCTTTAAAATCAAATATTTTGTAAAATTTATCGGCACTGTTAAAGAATACCTGCCCGACAAATTTATAGGTTTTGATACTATTGTCTTCATTGTGCGAAGTGTCACAATACATAAAATGAGATATTTTGTTCGCAAAAAAGAGTGAAGCTAAAAGAACACCGCTGAGAACTCCCGCAGCTAAATTGTGCGTGCCTACTGTCACTATGACCGTGACAAGCATGACAATATTGGTCGATAGTGGTAGAGTTTTTAGCTTTTTTACAGAAGCCCAATCGAAGGTTCCTATGGAGACCATAATCATAACAGCTACTAAAGCAGCCATAGGAATAATTGTTATAATATCGGATAAAAACACCACCATAAGCAGAAGAAAAACTCCCGCTAAAAAGGTAGAGAGCCTTCCTCGTCCACCTGATTTTACATTTATCATAGATTGCCCAATCATCGCACAGCCCGCCATTCCGCCCATAAGACCTGAAGCGATATTGGCAACGCCTTGACCCTTGCATTCTCTGTTGGTATCACTCGTCGTATCTGTTAAATCATCTACGATAGTCGAAGTCATTAAAGACTCAAGAAGTCCGACGATAGCAAGAGAAATGGCATACGGTAGGATAATCATAAGTGTTTCAAGGTTTAGAGGAATATTGGGAAATAAAAATATAGGCAAGGTATCGGGCAGTTGTCCCATATCTCCAACAGTTCTTACATCTATTCCCGTAAAAAAGACAACCAAGGTTAAGATGACGATAGTTACCAAAGGAGAAGGAAACAGCGTTCCGATTTTTGGAATGTAAGGAAAAAGATAAATAATGAAGAGCCCTGCAGCCGTAAGGGCGTAAACATGCCACGTGACGTTTGTAAGTTCAGGCAGTTGTGCCATAAAAATCAAAATGGCTAGGGCATTCACAAAACCGACAACGACAGCACGAGGTACAAAACTCATAAAACGTCCAAGCTGTAAGTATCCCGCCATGATTTGCAGAACTCCCGTTAAAAGAGTGGTTGCTAGTAAATATTCTAAACCGTACTCTTTTACTAAAGTGACCATAAGTAAAGCCATAGCGCCCGTAGCCGCACTAATCATTCCCGGACGACCTCCAAAAAATGCTATAACAACCGCGATACAAAACGAAGCATAAAGCCCAACTTTTGGGTCAACTCCTGCAATAATGGAAAAGGCAATCGCCTCAGGTATGAGTGCGAGCGCGACTACAAGACCAGATATCACATCCCCTCGTACATTTCCAAACCATTCCTCTTTTTTAAAGTATTTTTTTAGCATTCACGCCCTTATTTATGTTTGTCTTTATAACGCAAAATATTTCAAATCTATTATCAGTTCTCTAAATTTTTAGATTTTTTCCTCAACTGAACAAGTATAATCCCGACACCTATGATGACAAAAATCACAGCGATACTCACTGCGATAAATGTAAATGTTACAGGTTCTGCGAAGTTAGGCACTTAAAACCTCGCTACATCTTTGGCATGTGGAATCTTCATTTTCTGAATGGTATTTCCAACATCTTGGGCATTTTGCTTTTGTTGCTTTTGAAATCACAAAAGTGTCTTCATTGACTTTAAAAGTTCCAAGTATCTCTTCTTGCGGTTTATCTTCAAATATACCGGAGACGACAAACCAATCCTCAGCTTCGGTTGTGTTCATATCAAGTGCGATTTTTGACTCGGTATGCAATACAAGCTCAAGTGTACTTTTGATGATTTTTTCTTTTTTGAGTTTATCGACTATTTCGTAAAAACCTTCTCTTGCTTCATTCATATACTCAGCGTTGAAACTACTCTCTCCAGCTTCAATCGGTGCATACGTTAAATCGAAAATATTTTTTGCATCGCCTTTGATAATCGCCGGTGCATTGTCGATAATTTCATCTGCCGTATAGGTCAAAATCGGAGCGATTAAAAGAAGCATCGATTTTGTGATGATAGCCATTGCACTCTGACTTGCACGGCGGTGTTTGTCATTTGCACCGTCACAATAGAGTCTGTCTTTTGTGATGTCAAGATAAATTCCGCTTAATTCATTGACGATGAAGTTGTTTAGCAAACTCATTCCATGTACAAAGTTGTAGTTTGAAAATGCTTTGTGTGTGTCGTCGAAAACTTTTTTTGCAACTCCGACTATCCATTGGTCAAGTTCGCCCATCTCGGCATGTGGAACTAAACTCTCCAAGTCGTTGATATTTGCCATCAAAAATCTAAAAGTATTTCTTAGTTTTCTGTAGTTTTCAGCGGTCTGTTTTAAGATGCCGTCTGAGATTTTCAAATCACTTTGATAGTCGCTCGAAGCAACCCAAAGACGGAGAATTTCACTTCCGTACTCTTTTAAAACACTCTCAGGTGCAACAACATTGCCCTTGGATTTGGACATTTTTTCGCCCTTTTCATCGACTGTAAATCCGTGCGTTAAAACGCCTTTGTAGGGAGCTTTATGTTCTACTGCGGCACTTAAAAAGAGAGAAGATTGAAACCATCCGCGGTGTTGGTCGCTTCCTTCTACATAAAGGTCAGCTTGGTACGCACCTGCGTCATAGTTACGAGATTTTAAAACCGCATTCCATGTGGAACCGCTGTCAAACCAAACATCTAGAATGTCTGTTACTTTTTCTAGTTCGTCCGCTTTGTAACCAGAACCTGCATAAAGAAGTTCTTCGATTGGCATAGAGTACCAAACATCACTGCCGTGCATCTCAAAAATCATAGCTGTGAAGTTTAAAACTTTTTCATCCAAAAGAACTTCGCCGGTTGCTTTTACTCTGAAAAATGCTATTGGCACACCCCAGTCACGCTGACGAGAAATACACCAATCAGGACGATTTGCAACCATAGAAGTGAGTCTTTTTCGTCCACTCTCAGGCACGAACAGAGTTTTTTCAACTTCGCTCAGAGCTATCTCTCTAAGCGTTTTATCTTCGCCTAGTGGTTTTTCATCTACTGAGATAAACCACTGTTTTGTTGCTCTAAAAATGAGCGGAGTGTGACTTCTCCAGCAATGTGGATAGGAGTGAGTAAATTTGCTCACTTTGAGTACACTTTCACCCATAAGTTCGATAATTTCATCGTTTGATTTGAAAATATGTTTTCCAACAAAAGTCTCGGCATGTGGAATTAGACCAAGTCCTACAACTGTCTCATCAAAACAACCAGTTTCATCAACTGGCATAACCACTTCTAAATCATATACAAGCCCAACACGGTAGTCGTCTTCTCCATGCCCTGGAGCGGTGTGAACACAACCTGTTCCGTTGTCAATCAAAACATGCTCACCCAAAACTATGCGAGAAGTTCTTTCATTAAGAGGATTGACGGCAAGCATATTTTCAAAGTCTGTTGCTTGAAAAGTTTTTGCAACATCTCCACCGAGAACGTGTTGCTCTTTGAGAGAATTTAAAAGCTCTTTTGCAACGATATAGCCGGTTGTGGTTAAAACATACTCTTCATTTGGATTGAGTGAAATTCCGGTGTTCGCAGGGATTGTCCATGGAGTTGTTGTCCAGATAACCAAAGCTGCCTTTGTTAAAATTCCAAGTTTTATTTTTGCCTCATCGCTGAGTTCAAAAGCGATAAAAATTGAGTGAGACTCTTTGTCTTCGTACTCAACTTCCGCTTCGGCTAAGGCTGTTCTCTCTGCCCATGACCAAAAAACAGGTTTGCTTCGCTCAATCAAAAGACCTTTTTTAGCGACGCCGCAAAGCGTTCTGTAAATATTGGCTTCAAACTTATAGTCCATAGTAACATAAGGATTTTCCCAGTCCGCCAAAATACCGAGTTTTTTGAACTCATCTCTTTGAATATCCACAAATTCTGCGGCATGTGCACGACAAAGTTCACGGATTTTTGCAGTTTCAAGAAGCTCTTTTTTCTGTTTTCCGCCAAGTTTTTTTTCAACTTGCTGCTCAATCGGCAAACCGTGACAATCCCAACCCGGAGTAAAACGAACGGATTTACCGTTAAAATAGTTATGTTTAACAATAATGTCTTTGAGAACTTTGTTGAGTGCATGACCGATGTGCGTATGCCCGTTTGCATACGGAGGTCCATCATGAAGGGTAAAACTAGGAGCACCTTTGCGCGCAGTTTTCATTTTGTCGTAGATTTTATTTGTGTACCATGACGCATACCGAATCGGTTCGTTTTGAGTGAGATTGCCTCTCATGGCGAAATCTGTAGTCGGTAAAAGTAGTGTCTCTTTGTAGTCCATATGTACCTCGAAAATTATATAATAAGTTTTGCATTGTATCTTTAATGGGATTAAAAGCTTCTTTAAATAGAGGGAATGGTGCTATAATAAGCCAAACTAAATCAATTCATAAGGCTGTTTAGAATATGGAATTACACCTTTTATTTATCGGAAATAAATTTATTTATAACAAATCTTTAAAAGAATATATCATCAGAAAAGTGGAAGAAAAAACAGATTTTATTAGTTCTTTAACATTTTTTAAGGAAAATGACAAAGCAATCTTCTTGTATTTAGAAAAAGAACTCAATTCTTCAACTAAGTTGATAATAGTAACTACTAAACAAAGCTTTTCAACAATAGGCAAGTTACTCTGTACCGTGACTAGTGATAACCAAATTTTAAAAGAAAATATGCTTATTCCTTCAAATAGTTCTCTTTTTGAAGAGGGAAGTTATCTTGTGGATTACCAACATTCTAGCATCAATGTTTTATGTGTAGATGAGATGCAAAACGTACCCAATATTTTGCTTCAAAATCATGAAGTCGAAGCAACGGTTCATATATTTGATGAGGACAAAGAAAGTGCCCTTGCGATGTTAAGCGCTATAGCACAAACGTATGAAGTGTCCATAGAAATTACGAACATTATTGAGGGATGGCTGCGAGTAGATATACAAAGTAACAAGTATGGCAATATATCGAAGTTTATTCATTCTTCAAAACAGTTATTGCCGACAAAATTAATTGCCGCATCCAATATCATACAGTACATAATTAAAAGACTTTGGGAAAATCAGAAAAAGATTACCTTTGCCGAGAGTTGCAGCGGAGGCTTACTGAGTTATTATTTTACAAAAGAAGACGGAGCATCCAAGGTGCTTGACGGTGCATTAGTAACATATTCTAATGCATTAAAAGAAAATTGGCTTGCAGTAGAGCATAAAGCTTTATTAGAGCATGGTGCAGTGAGTGTAGAAATTGTAGCGCAGATGAGCGAAGGCGCACTAAATGTAAGTAATGCCGATTATTCTTTGTCAATTAGCGGTATAGCAGGTCCTACAGGTGGAACTGCGTTAAAACCTGTTGGAACTGTTTATGTCGGAGTGCGAAGTAAAACATTGCATGAAGAAATGCACTTACAGCTTCATGGTGATAGAAACTATATTCAGCAACAAAGTGTTTTGTTTGCAATTAAAATGTTGATTGCAATCGACAAGGAAATGTTTTTCTAAAATTTATCATAAAATATCTTGACAAACAAAATCTATTTGCCTATAATTTCGACCTCTTAACAAATAGAGAAAACGTCTTGTTAGCTCAGCTGGTAGAGCACGTCACTTTTAATGATGTGGCCGATGGTT
>DZBD01000108.1 GCA_022729795.1 Sulfuricurvum sp.
TCGCGACCCCAACCTTGGCAAGGTTGTGCTCTACCACTGAGCTATTCCCGCATTTTTTATATTCACTTTAATTTTGAGTGAGCGGAATTATAGCTGGTTTATTTTCATTTGTAAAGAGTTTTAGAATAAAATTTCAAAAAGATGATATAATCGCATTTATATAATTATAGTATAAGGATTTTTATGAGAAGTGATACTATTAAAAAAGGGTTTGATAAGGCTCCTCACCGCTCACTTTTAAGAGCTACCGGCTTAAAAGATGAAGATTTTGATAAGCCTTTTATAGGAATAGCAAATAGTTACATAGATATTATTCCGGGTCACTTTTTCTTGCATGAATATGGAGAGATAGTAAAACAAGCCATTAGAGATGCCGGTGGAGTTCCATTCGTATTTAATACAATCGGTGTTGACGATGGAATTGCCATGGGACATGATGGAATGCTTTATTCTCTGCCGTCTCGCGAAATAATCGCAGATTCAATCGAAACTGTTATGAATGCTCATAAATTGGATGCAATGATTTGTATTCCTAATTGTGACAAGATTGTGCCCGGTATGATTATGGGGGCACTTCGTGTAAATGTTCCTACTATTTTTGTCTCAGGCGGACCTATGCCTGCAGGACATAAAAAAGATGGAACACCTATTGATTTAGCGACTGCATTTGAGGCGGTTGGTCAACATGCCGAGGGAAAGATGAGCGATGCAGAACTTTACGAAATAGAGTGTGAAGCTTGTCCAAGCGGTGGAAGCTGCTCAGGTATGTTTACGGCAAATTCAATGAATACCCTTTGTGAAGCTATGGGTATTGCACTTCCTGGAAACGGTACGGTTCTTGCAATGACACCTGAGCGTATTGCTATGGTTAAAGCAGCCGCTAAAAGAATTGTTGCATTAGCAAAAATGCAAGACAACAGCAAGTATAATTTTAAAAATATTTTAAATGCAAAAGCTGTGCACAATGCATTCGTTGTTGATATGGCAATGGGTGGAAGTTCAAATACTGTTTTACACATGCTGGCAATCGCAAATGAAGCAGATGTTGATTTTAAAATAGAAAATATCAATGCAATTGCCGAAAAAGTGGCACATATAGCCAAAATTTCCCCATCACTAACAACTGTTCATATGAAAGATATCGATAACGCCGGTGGAGTAAATGCTGTAATGCGTGAAGTTTCTCGCCGCGGGAATTTACTAATTACCGACGCATTAACTATAACTGGAGAGACTATCGGCGAGAGGATAAAAGATGCCAAAATTTTGGATGAAAATATTATTCATACAAATGAAAATGCTTATTCTCAAGTTGGCGGACTCTCTATTTTATTTGGAAATCTTGCGACTGAGGGTGCAGTTGTAAAAAGTGCAGGAATTGCACCGAATATGAGACAGTTCAAGGGTAAAGCAATCTGCTTTAACTCTCAGCAGCAAGCACTTGCAGGAATAATGGCGCATAAAGTAAAAGCTGGTGATGTCGTAGTTATCCGCTACGAGGGTCCAAAAGGCGGTCCTGGTATGCAGGAGATGTTGGCTCCAACTGCGCTTATTCAAGGGATGGGATTGGGTGCGAGTGTTGCTCTTATAACTGATGGTCGTTTCTCAGGCGCTACAAAAGGTGCTTCAATCGGGCATGTATCCCCAGAGGCTGCAGAGGGTGGCTTAATTGCACTTATCGAAGATGGCGACGAAATTGAACTTGATGTTGATAAGCACATTTTACAGTTGAATGTAAATGATGAAGAGATATTAAAAAGAAAACATCGCTATATACCTTATAAAAATGAAGTAAAATCAAAATGGCTTAAACGCTATCAGCTTTTAGTATCAAATGCCTCAAACGGTGCGGTTTTAAAAACAGAGTTATAGGACATCTTGGCATATCTAAAGAAACATTTTGCTTCGCAAAAGCGTGTAACTTATTTTGGAAATTCCACATGCCAAGAGTTAAAGACAATGTTTCATGGATTTTAAAGTAAAAATCGGGCATCATGCCCAAGAATAAACAGATAGGATTATAAATTTTGAATGCAATTGCAATAAAACATAATGGCGAAATTATTGATTTACAAACTGCTAAAGAGCTTGGATTTGAGGGCGAACAGATACATCTTGATAATTCGCCCGATGCCTTGGAAGTTCTTCGCCACTCCACGGCGCACCTTATGGCTCAAGCTATCAAATCACTTTACTCAGATGCAGAGTTTTATGTTGGACCAACTGTAAAAGAGGGTTTTTACTATGATTTTAAAACTTCACATGAGATTGGTGAAGGTGATTTAAAAAATATTGAAAAAGAGATGCTTTCCTTTGCTAAGAAAAAATATGAGATTGAAAAATATCATATTTCCATAGATGAAGCAAAAGAAAAGTTTAAAGATGACCACTTAAAACTCTCCGTAATGGAGAGAATCGTCGGTGAGAGTGTCTCAATTTATAAACAAGGTGATTTTGAAGACCTTTGCCGTGGACCGCACCTGCCGAATATAGGTCTTATCAGATATTTTAAACTCACTAAAATCTCCGGTGCATACTTAGGCGGAGACTCTAAAAATGAGATGCTTACTCGTATTTACGGTATAGCATTTGCCGATAAAGAGTCGCTCAAAGCATATTTGGACCAAATGGCTGAAGCTGAAAAACGTGACCATAGAAAACTTGGAAACGAGATGAAACTTTTTACTTTTCGTGAAGAGGTTGGTGCCGGTTTTCCTATCTGGCTTCCTGCTGGCGGAAGACTTCGTGCTAGATTAGAGTCGCTTCTTTTTAAAGCGCACCGTAAGCGTGGTTATGAGCCTGTTCGCGGTCCCGAAATGTTAAGAAGCGACTTATGGAAAACATCGGGTCACTATCAAAATTATGGCGAAAATATGTATTTTACAAATATAGATGAGATTGAGTTTGGTGTAAAACCTATGAACTGCGTAGGACATATTAAAGTTTACGAAGAAGAGTTGCACTCTTACCGTGATTTACCTCTGAAGTATTTTGAATATGGCGTAGTGCATCGACATGAATTTACAGGCGCACTTCATGGACTTTTTCGTGTTCGTGAATTTACGCAAGATGATGCACATATTTTTTGTACATCCGCACAGATAGAAGAACAAATTATAGAAGTTGTGGATTTTGCAGACAAAATAATGTCTACTTTTGGGTTTAACTATAAAATGATGATTTCTACAAAACCTGAAAAAGCTGTCGGTAGTGATGAGATTTGGGTGACTGCAACGCAAGCTCTTAAAAATGCGATGGACACCAACAACCTTCCTTATGAAATAGATGAGGGTGGAGGAGCGTTTTACGGACCAAAGATAGATATCAAGATTACGGATGCTATCGGACGTGAATGGCAATGTGGTACTGTGCAGCTTGATTTTAATCTTCCACAAAGATTTGAGCTTGAATATAACGGTGAAAATAACGATAAAATACAGCCAGTTATGATTCACAGAGCAATTTTAGGTTCATTTGAGCGTTTTATCGGTATATTAACAGAACATTATGCTGGGGAGTTTCCGATGTTTATTGCTCCTACACAGGTTGCTATAGTTCCAATTGCACAAAGCCATAATGCTTACGCTAAGGAATTATCTGATAAACTTATGGATATAGGTGCTGATACAGAGATTTACTCTAAAAATGATTCTTTGAATAAAAGAATTAGAACAGCAGAAAAAGCTCGTGTTCCAATGATTATTGTTCTTGGTGATGAAGAAGTTACTGATAAAACTGTAGCAATTAGAGACCGTAGAACAAGAGAACAATATAACCTAAGCGAAAAAGAGTTTTTAACGCTTATACAAACTAAGATAAATGAGGTAAATTTTTGATTAAAAAAGCTGATCGTGTAATAATGAATGATGACATTCGCGTACCACAGGTGCGTTGTAATGTGGATGGAGCAGAATCGCTAGGTATTATTTCTATTGATGAGGCCATGGAAAAAGCAAATGCATTGGGGATGGATTTAGTTTTAATAGCTCCGGATGCCAAACCACCCGTCGCAAAGATTATGGATTATGGTAAATACAAATACCAAGAAGAAAAAAAACTTAAAGAGCAAAGAAAAAATCAAACTAAAGTAGATGTAAAAGAGATTAAATTATCTGTGAAAATTGCTGAGAATGATATAGCTTATAAAGTGAAACACGCAAGAGAATTTTTGACTGAAGGAAAGCATGTAAAATTTCGTGTTTTTTTAAGAGGTCGTGAAATGGCACATCCTGAAGCAGCAAAAGATGTTCTGATGAAAGTATGGTCAATGGTTGAGGATTTAGGGGTTATGGATAAAACGCCTCGCTTTGAAGGCCGTTACTATAATATGCTGGTTCTTCCAAATAAATAAGTAATCCACCACTCTTAATCATAGTTGTATATTTCCACATGCCGTGTGGAAATATACAACCTAAGAGATTAATGAACTATTTGAGCTTTTAATACATCTTCTTCTATTGCATCCGTTACATATTTCAAAACGACAATATTTTCTGTTTCGTTAATATACCATTCTGCTATATGCTTATTCTCAAGTGCATTTAATTTTTCTATATCTACATCGGCATGTGGAATATAAAGATGTGAATATTTTGTCGGGTTTTGTAATTTCAATGTCCATAGTAACCAAAGTGTTGAAATTATTGCTATGCCTATACCAATAGTCTCTCTGTTGCTGATGTCCAAGAAAAGACCTGCCAAGGTACCACCGATAAATGTAGAAAAATAAGCAATTGAGTTGGAAATTCCTAAAGCAGCCCCTTTTTGATGCACTTTTGCAAATTTAGTTATCATTGACTGCACTAAAGGCTCCATCATATTAAAAGCAACAAAAAACATTACTACACCTACAATAAAAACTCCACTTGAAGTTGTGAGACCCATTATTAAAAACGAGCCAATAAAAAGAACGATTGAAAATAAAAATATTTCTTTTGGTTTATTCTTTTTTTCGCCAAAAACAGCAGCCGGTCCCATTGCTATAAGACCAAAAAGCATGGCAGGAAGATATGCCATATAAAGTTCTGATTTTTGCCATGCAAAACCATACGTCTCATTTGTGAGAATAATAGGAATAAGTACGAAGGCAACTGTCATTAAACCTTTTTGCATAGCATTTATAATTATCATATTTAACAGATTTGGATCTTTAAGTATATCTGATGTTTTTGATGTTTTGTGATAGAGATGTTTGATACGAGGAGGAGTTGGAACTTTTGTAAACAATACTATCATAGCTATCAATGACAAAGCGGCAGTTATTATAAAGAGAGTATCTACTCCATATTTTGCGCCGATAACCGGTCCTAGTCCCATCGCTAAAGCAAAACTAATAGCAATAGTTCCTCCCATAATAGCCATTGCTTTGCCTCTGACTTTTTCTTCAACTAAATCTGAAATCATGGCCGTTACGACAGAGCCGATTGCTCCTGCGCCTTGAAGAAACCTTCCTATCATAAGTGTATAAATATCTGTTGAGTAGGCGCAAATTATAGAGCCGATTAAAAAAATGACGAGTCCAAATAGGAGAGTTGGTTTTCTTCCTATCTTATCACTCATGGTTCCAAAAGGAACTTGAAATATTGCCTGTGTAAGTGCATAACCACCAACAATAACACCTACAAGAAAGGGTGTTGCGCCTTCGAGTTCTAATGCATAAGCAGATAAGACAGGTAAAACAAGAAATAAACCTAAGAATCTTAGAGAGAGAATGGCAGATAGCGGGAAAACTTTTTTAAACATACAAGCGCCTTTAGTTTTAGTATATAATGTTGGAATTATAGTTAAAAGATTGTTTACGCAAACTTGGTCTATAACAACAAAAAATGATTAAAGTATAGTATAAGGAATTGAATTTGAAATTAGTTTTAGCAACGTCAAATAAGGGTAAAGTGAGAGAAATTCAACAATTTTATAAAGATTATGAAGTTATTCCATATAGTGAGTTTATAGACGAATTTGAAATAATTGAAGATGGTATAACATTTAAAGACAATGCGCTTATAAAAGCAAGAGCCGTTTTTAATGCAATCAAAATGGATAATATTATTGTATTAGCTGATGATAGCGGAATAAGTGTCGATGTATTAGGCGGTGAACCCGGTATCTATAGTGCACGATACGCTGGAAAAGATGCCAATGATAAAGATAATCTCTATAAATTGGTACAAAGTTTGGAATTGCACAATGTCACAAACTCAAAAGCTTATTATACAGCCGCAATTGCAATTGTAACAAAAGAGAGCGAATTCTGCGTTCACGGATGGATGTATGGAACTGTACTTAATGAAGTAAAAGGTGATGGCGGTTTTGGCTATGATCCGATATTTGTTCCTGAGGGCTATGATAAAACTTTAGGTGAGCTTAATAATGAGATAAAACAAAAAATATCACATCGTGCTAAAGCATTATCTCTTGCAAAAGTTATTTTACAAACTTTATAAATTAATGATAGAACAGAATATTTTAATTGAAAAAAGCGAGTAATAATACCCCAAAAATTATTCTATAAATACCAAAGGCAACAAAGGTAAATTTTTCTAAAAATACTAAAAATAATTTTATAGTTAAATATGCAACAATAAAGGAGACGATAAATCCTATGAGTAATGTCATTAGATTTTCGTCACTAAATTCATGATAGTGCTTCATCAAATCATAGGCTGTTACGGCAACCATAACAGGCATAGCTAGTAAAAAACTAAATTCAGCACTGGCTTTTCTACTTAACCCAACCAGAAGAGCGCCTATAATAGTTGAGCCTGCTCGGCTTGTTCCCGGAATAAGAGCAAATACTTGGGCAAAACCTATAATTAAGGATTGTTTTATTGTTATTTTTTCTATGTCATCAATGAAGTGAGCTTCATCCCTAATAAAGAACTTTTCTACAAGAAGAAATACTATACCGCCAACTATAAACATGATAGCAACAATTTGTATACTAAAGAGCTCTTTAATTTGGCTAGAAAATAAAAATCCTACTGTACCAAGAGGTAAAAAAGCTAAGAAAACTTTCGACCATAACGAAATTTTTTTAATAGTGAATTTGTCTTTATAATTAAACACAACGGCAAAAATTGCGGCAAACTGTATAATTACTTCATATGCTTTTGTTACACTATCTTGACCGATTCCTAAAAACTCACTTGCTACTATCAAGTGTCCTGTAGATGAAATTGGAAGAAATTCTGTAAAACCCTCTATTGTTCCCAGAATGATTGAGTCAAAAATCGTCATATTAGCCTCGTGTAAAATAAAATATTGGGAATCACCATCTTTAAAGCAAAAATATCATTATCTATGATAAACTTTTCGTAGAAATTCTAGCATAATAAAAGAGAAATCAAGATGAACATACTTATAGTTGATGACAGTAATATAATCAGAAGAGTGCTATCAAATACGATGACCCGTTATTTTAGTAAGCCTGGGTGGGGAGAATTGAAATTATTTGAGGCGGAAGATGGACTTGTAGCCATGAATATAATGAAAGCTGAAAAGATTGACATTATGCTTTTGGATTGGAATATGCCAAATATGACCGGAGAACAAGTAGTAGATGCTGTTCGTGCAAACAAAGAATGGAATAAAACACGTATTATTATGGCGACTACTGAAGGATCAAAAGCAAGTGTTCTCAAAATGATAAAAAAAGGTGCAAACGGGTATATGGTAAAGCCATTTTTAGAAGGTGCAATTTTTAAAACTATGGATACGATTACCGCAAGAATGCCTAAAGAGTAAACCCCAATAATTCCATACCAAATTAGACAACAAGCCGACTTGCTCTATAATT